>CAJTMC010000013.1 GCA_910577115.1 uncultured Lachnospiraceae bacterium | reverse complement strand
ACGAATGGTTCTTTCCTTGACCAGACAGCATTGGAGCAATTTAGGAAAATCGGCTGTAATCCGCTGATTAAAATATCCTTTGATGGAATCGGGCATCACGACTGGCTCAGAAACCGCAATGGGGCGGAGGCAGACGCGCTCCGGGCAATTCGCCTTTGCGTGGAGAATGGTTTTCGTGTAAAAGCGCAGACGAACGTCCATCGGCTTAATATCGAATCCCTGTTGCCTACAGCAGAAATGTTAGACGAAATGGGCGTGGACGAAATGCGCATGATCCGCACTTCAGAATCGCCGCGCTGGAAGGAAAATGCAGATGGTTCCTGCCTAGAGGTTGAGGAATATTACGAAAGTATGTTGGAATTTGCCGACAGATATATCAAAAAGAAACACAATATGACAATAGATATCTGGCAGTTTCTCACGGTGTTTCCACAAACAGAATCTTACCGCCTGCGCCCCGTTGAATACGTTGCCGGAGAGTACCGGGACAGTATGCCCGTGTGCCGTGGGAACCGGGGGATGATTGCGGTTGCAGCAGACGGAAATGTCTACCCTTGTATGCAGATGTCAGGGTATTTTAGCGCGAAGAACAATTTTCTGGGCAACGTTAAAAAAGAGGGATTGCAGCCAATTTTACAAAAAGGGAGATATCTCAGTGAGGTCTGCACTACACTGGGTCAGTTGTCAGAGAACAATGAAACCTGCGCAGTGTGTCCTTATTTTAAACACTGTGGGGGTGGCTGCCGCGCACTGGCACTCGCTATTACAGGTGATAAATTTGGCATTGATCCCGCAAAGTGTCTATTTTTCCAAAAAGGTTGGAACAGGAAAATCGAGGAAACGCTGCGGGGTTGGAAAAATATGGCGCCTATGGAGGGCGAATGATGAAAGAGAAATTACGGCGGCTGTTTGACTTCCAGAAATTTTCGGAAAATCTGCGTCTTGCCGAAATGAAGGATGAAACTGAGAAACGTTACGGCGAGACGCTTTCAGATGAAGAACTGGAACAGGTGAATGCTGCGGGCGAATTTGTTCCGTTTAAAAGCCGGGAGGATAATTCCGATGATTGAACTGCACGAAAACACCGAATTTGAGCAGATTTATGCCAAGTTTAAGGATAAGGTAGCGCGATATATATATGGGAAAATACCCAACGAACACGATGCGGAGGATTTGATATCGGACGTGTTCGTCAAGGTATTTAAGGGACTTTCAGGATTCGATGAGACGAAGGCTTCTCTGTCAACATGGATATATAGGATAACGCAGAATGCTGTTATCGACTATTATCGGACGGCGAAATCTGTTTACGGGCTGCCGGAGGAACTTTGCTTTGAGGGAAACATTGATGAGGAAATGCTTAACGAGGAAACGCTCAATAGTCTTGCGGACGCTCTCGAACAACTCTCCCAGCGGGAGCGCGATATCATTATACTGCACTATTATAGCGGGAAAACATTGAAAAGTATCGCAGAAATAATGGATATTTCATACAGTTATGTAAAGCTGCTTCACACAAAGGCTTTGAAAGTTCTGCGCGAAATAATATATGATCAAACATCTTGACAAACATACCGGAAGTATGTGAAAGAGGAGCTCAAACATAACAAGGAATAAGCATCCAGAGAAAACTGTTCATTTAATATTGGATGTTGTTTTTCGCGCATTTATAGAAAAGGGATATGAGCATACTTCCACTCTGGATATGATTGATAATTTAGGAAGTCTTAGCTGATATAATACCTCTTAAGCAGACAATGGAAATAACCAAAATCTACTTGGGAGGTATTTTTATGGTCAAATCACCACATACACCAGAATTTTGTGATATGAAATTATATGGTACAATTATTCTCTCATACATTGAGAATGAGGGAGGTGTTGTCTATTGAAACATAGAGAATTTCGTTATGTTGGCGATCCTGTTCCAGAATTGAATGAGCGGGCACATGCAGAATTTTTTATGAATATCCAAAGGTCAATCCTTTTATCGTTAGAAAAACGCAATCTGTTGACTGCGTCAGAGCGTATAGAAGCCAGTACCATGTACCATCCTGCAAACAGGAAGTTATCATTCCCTGTCGCTGACATAGTTTTCAAGCCGCTCCAACAACATATTCTTCATCATGTCCGAGTTGCACTTCTCAATCAGGTTCCGGAAATCCTCTATCGATTGAGGCTGCCAAACTGTCAAACCGCTACTTTTTTATGATATTCCTAATTTCTCTTTAAGAAGTTGTATCCCCTCGACTACTGCATTTACACGTTGCGTTTCCATTGCATCCGCACATTTTTGTATATCTGCAATTTCAGTCGGCGACATTCTAAAGCCTACTTTTTCAGTCCGGGGATTGTCCGTTGGTCTGCCCATTTTTTTCTTTTCTACGGTTCCTCACCCCTTTATTCTTGCCACTGCACCTTTTATGGTTTAGCCCTGTTTAGAAATAAATGGGGCTTTAGTCTTCCAATGTCTTTTGCAGATTATCAGCGATTTTTGTAAGTTTTTCATCTTTTTTCGCGATTTCCTTTTCTTCCATTGCGTCTTTCAAAGCGTCTAACAGAAATCTCACAAAGCCATTGAATTGTTTGTCTGTCATTCCCATATCTCCCATTTGTTCTCCTTTCCGGCTTCCTGCCTTACTCGTTCACCACTTCCTTGACTGTAGTTATACTATACATTATGGTCGACCAAAATTCAATAGTTTTTTAATAAAAAGAGAGCATTTCTGCTCTCCAATTTATAAATTTTGTTGTAATCCCTAAGCGCAAATTTGCGCCGCGAAAAATTTATTTTTTACCGCTTTCATCGGTCTTATCATTTTATTGTTCGCCTGTACCATTAACACTACTGCCACCGCAAGCGCAGCAAACTCTGCAATTGGAAATGCCCACCATATCATAAATGCCGCATTTGCAAGTTTTGTAAACAGCCAGGCTAACGGCAGCACGACAACGCACAGACGAAGCAGGGAAACAATCAGGGAATTCAGTCCGCAGCCCAACGCCTGAAATACGCCCTGTACCGCGATATTCCCGCCTGCAAACAGAAAGCCTGTCGCAATAATCCGCGCCGCTAAGACACATAACGCCTCCGTTTCGCCGGACATGGCAAATAATCCAATCAAAGGACTTGCAAAGATCTCCAGTCCAACCATACCAATCAGCATGATAATCTCCGTATACAAAACTCCATAAAATATGCCCTGTTTTACGCGTTTCTTATCTCCCATTCCATAATTAAAGGATACAATCGGAGTAATCGCGTCGCGCAAGCCAAACCCTGCGAAGAAAATAAACTGCTGGATTTTATAAAAAATACCATACGCCGTCACTGCCGCCTGTGAAACGCTTCCAAAAATCAGATTTACGCCGTATGTCATAAACGACATCAGTGCCTGCATGATAATCGCCGGAAGCCCGATGACATAAATTTCCTTTACAATGTCCTTATCCGGTTTCAGATACTTTGTACCCGATTTTACCTCCGTATTTTTCCGATAATGAAAATACATGGCAATCAGCATGGATACCACCTGTCCGATGACAGTCGCATACGCCGCGCCGCGGATTCCCATTTCGGGTAATCCGAAATATCCGAAAATCATAATCGGATCAAGTATGATATTGACAACGGCGCCCGATACTTGTGCAATCGTGGAATAGATTGTCTTTCCTGTTGACTGTAACAGTTTTTCATAAATGGAAAACAATACAATGCCAAACGAAACAACCGAGCAGATAGAAAGATACGAAATCCCCATTTCGAGAACCACTTCATTGTTTGTCTGGCTTGCGATGTACGCCTTTACACCAAATAAGCCAAATAATAAAAATACAACATAGATGATAAGGGCTAAGGTTACTCCGTTTCCTGCGGTCTTTGCGACCTTTTCCGCGTCCCGCTGCCCCAGACTTTTTGCGAGCAGTGCATTGACGCCAACACCGGTTCCGATGCCGAACGCTACAATCAGCATCTGCACAGGAAACGCCAGTGTCAGCGCATTTACCGCATACTCGCCCATATTGACGATATTGCCGGAATCCGGAATGCGCGCTACAAACATACTGTCCACGATGTTGTAGCAGGCTTGTAATACCATTGATAAAATAATTGGTATTCCCATGCCTAACATGACTTTTGGAACCGCATCGGTTCCCATTTTGTTTGCTGTTACTTCTTTATTCACTGTTCCTCCGTTTCTTTTAAGCACCCTGCCGCAGCCGGAAATGCTCAGGAGACTTTTTCGGAAAGCTGCCACAACCATATTTTGTTGTCTGATAGCGCCAACTCGCTGCGCGAGTCGTCTTGTCATACCAAAAAAGCGCAAACCCATAATCTGGATTTACGCTTTTCGCTACTCGACGGTATTATTATAACTGTGTTTTTTTCGTTTGTCAAAGAGGAATAGTGTGAAAAATACTTCTAAGGCAGCAAAAGACACTGCCTAAGAAGTATTAAGTTTCACACAGGAAAAACGCTAAGGACAGCGTTTTTCATTCCTATTTGAGCCACCAAGGGCGGCATGGAGATTAGTGTGAAAAAAATACAGTTCTTCGAACGTATGACCACTTTTTAAATCTACTCCACAATCGTCCCGTCCATCGCATTAATTGTCATCAGGCTGTCAAAGTCAAACCGGTTGACAAAGCTGACTTCCCCTGCGTCATTCCGATATGTCTTACTTCCGTAAAAATCCCATACAGGAACAAGCGTTCCTTCCACATCCGCACCGGCTTCCCGCACGCGTGCATACCCAAGCTTTACACTTTCCACGCAAATCTCAACCTGCTTTCCCTGCCCATCAAAGAAATCCTGCTGCTTTTTTAAAATCATTTTCTCAAACACATCCCGAATGTCCTCAAATGGCAGTAAAAAGACATACTCCGCAGACAAATCCCCGATTGCATACGGATTAATCCACTCAAACTGTGCAAGCCCTTCATCTGTATAAATCAGCGAAAGCTTTTCGTTCTGCCACCAAACACTGTCCTCGACATCATCCATGTCACCACGCTTGTAAAAAATCGGAATACCGTCCACAAGCCGTATCAAATGCACACCATATGCAACGCCGTTAAGCGAAACCTCTCCCGACTCATCCCCCGCATACGCTGCAAAATACGCCCCGCCTTGTACGGCATAATCGTCCTTGCTGATTTTTTCACCAACAGACTTCGCCTTGTTTTGAATTTCCACGGGCTGCAGGGACATCTTCCGGATTGCCTCCGCTTCTTTTGAGGACGCCAATTCCGGATTTTGGTCAAGCTGCGTTAGGTCTGTAAACGGCTTTTGTTCCCACGAACAGCGATATTTGTCATTTTCAACAGAAAAACGCACCTCGCACTGCGCCTCGCCTTCAAACTGACTGTTGTCCAGGCTGACAACATAATCTTCACCGTCCGCAGTCACCATTCCATGCAGCCAGTTGCCATCCCCGTCGGCAGTATATCCCTCATAGACAACCGTATCGGGAACCTCCACAATCACCGGCTCTTTTGGCGCAGTCTTTGCCAACTCGCGGAATTTTGCAATCTGCTCATTCAGCGTTTCACTTTTTCCGCCGTAGGGCGCATTCCCATTCAAACCATGTATAGTCTTTTCCGCCTCCAGCGCGCTTGCCTTCTCCTCCAGCTCCGAAGCAGTAAAACCGTGGCTTTGCTCCATCGCCTTATAGTCCCTGTCCCAAAGGCTTCCGCCCGCAAGCAGGGCTAAATTCACCGCATCATAATCCTCCTGTGTAAAAGCGCGCGGTGTGACCTTTTTTGTCTTAATGCCTTTCACATCGGGAATGACCACCTCCGCATCCGCCGTTACGTGCACCGTTTCCGATGACACCTCGCACTGATAGCGCGGCGGCGCCTGTACCTGCTGCGCAATCGTTTCCCCTATTGCAGCGCTTTGTGCCGCAGTCTGGCTTGCCGTCTCCTGCGTAATCTGCGACGCAGCGGTTTCCTTTGGCGTTACCAGCTCCTCCTGTGTCTGCATGCTGTCCGCACACCCTGCCGCAAACGCACAAATCGCCACTGCGACAGCTGCTAATCGTTTCTTTTGCATATTACATTCTACCCCTTTCCTGATTTCACCCGAAAACATGTAATACGTTCCCGTTTGTGGCATAAGCATACAATACCGCCGCGTAAAAAATATACAGCAAAATGTAATTATTTTGTAAAAACAACAGACACCTTTGTCCCTTCTCCCAGTGTGCTCTCAATCTCCAGCCGCGCATCGTGAAGCTGCGCAATCCTGCTGCACAGCGCAAGCCCCAAACCACTTCCGCCCTCTTTGCGGCTTCGCGCCTTGTCCACCATGTAAAACGCCTCTGTCACGCGCGGAATTTCCTCCTGTGCAATCCCGCAGCCCTCGTCGCACACCACAATCCTGTCACACGCCGCCGTCAAAAAAATGCTGCCGCCCTCTGTCCCCGCTTTTATCGCATTATCAATTAAATTCATCAGCAGACTTTCAAACAAGTCCCTGTCCAAAACATACCGTTCCGAACCGCATGTACACGAAAGCGTCATCTTCTTTTTTGCAAGATGCGCCTCCTCCAGCTGCGCAACGCGCGCAAACAGTCCGGCGGCAGAAACCTCTTCCTTACAGATACTGTCGTTGTCATACATGCCAATCAGGCACATCAGCTTGCTTCCAAGCCGCCCAAGCCGCCCGCACTCCTCGTAAATATGCCGCAGCGCCTGCTGCCTGTACTTCTCCTTGAGATTGACATGCAGCAGCGAATCCGCGTAACCCATAATTGATGTCATCGGCGTTTTCATTTCATGCGTCAGGCTTCCAAGCATCTGTCTTTGTCGCTGTGTTTCCTCTGAAAGTGCTTCGACCTGATGTTCGATGCGCTCCGCCATTGTGTTAAACGCAGCTGCAAGCTGCCCTACCTCGTCGCACGTTTTTACCCTTGCGCGCCGCTCCAGCCTGCCGTCACTAATATCCTGCGCGGCATGGGAAAGCTCCCGCAGCGGCGAAAGCACCCTTCCGGTCACTGCAAAGACCAAAACTGCCGCCGCAATCGCCGTCACAAGATAAACCATGCAAAAAAATACAATCTGCTGCCGAATATCCGCATATACCGGTGAAATATCCTGCACCAAAATAAGCCGGAACGCCTCGTTTCCGCTTACGGGAACCGTCCGGCACACCAGCAAAAGATAGCGCTCATTCTGTTTTTGTATCACACTGTATCCGTCCGGCTCCTGCCACCTTTCGTCTTTTGGATTAGCCGGCACAAACGGCGTTTTATTGCAGGCTACGCGATCCTTTTCCAACAAAATATAGCGCGACGCGCCGTATTTTTGCATCACATACTGATAATACGCAACCATTGTCGTATCGTTAAAATGTGCGCGCGGCTCATAATCCAGTTCCTTTCCGATTGCATGCGCCGTCGCCTCCGTCTGCCGCTCGTAATTTTCCACCGTAATCTCCCTGATGCGCCGCGCCGAACGGGTAAGCACCGCCGCTCCCGATACGCCCATGCCAAGCAGCAGTACCAGTATGGTAATCAGCGACAATTTCATGCCAAGCTTCATTTATGACCAATCCTCCAATCGATATCCGGTCTTGGAAACGGTGCAGATGACATCATAAAAATCCAGTTTTTTCCGAAGCTTCCCAATATGGACATCCACCGTCCGCGTTTCCCCCACATAATCTACGCCCCAAAGCTTGTTCAGCAACTCCTCCCTGCTCATCGCTACGTTTTTGCGCTCCGCCAATGCCACCAAAAGCGCATACTCCATCGGCTTGAGCGCAACGCGCACCCCCGCTTTTGTCACGCTGTGTTCCTCCAAATCAATCACTACGTCGCGGACATGCAGCCTCTTTCTTCCCCGTCCTGTCCGCTTTAGAACCTTTTCCATGCGCACCAAAAGCTCAAGCACTTCAAACGGCTTTACGATGTAGTCCTCCGCGCCGCTTTTTAAACCATGCACTTTGGAAATCACATCGTCCTTTGCCGTCAGATAAATCACCGGAATCTGCGCCTGCCGAAAGTTTTCCATCAGGGCAAAGCCGTCTTTGTTTGGCAGCATCACGTCCACCAGCGCAAGCGCAACGTCTGTGCATTTTTGCTCCGTAAGCAGCGTTTCGGCACACAGTCCGTCGAAAACAGCAAGCGTTTCATAGCCTGCCGCATTTAAATTCATGCAAATCAGTTCAGATATGACGGTGTCGTCCTCAATTACTAAAATTTTCATCGTTTGTTCGCCTCCAATGGTTGTCCCGTAATATTTTATCATATCCTTTTATTGAAAAAAGCAACAAAATGTAAAAAAACAAGGTTCCGCTAAACAGCAAAACCCCGTTTTTTACTCTAATCTATTATTAACCGACTTTTAGCTTAAATTTCTGCAACTCTTTATCTGAATCCACTTTCGCAATATGCGCGCCCAGCTTTTGCAACTTCACGTCAAAATCCTCGTACCCGCGTTCGATATACTTGATATCCTCCACCGTACTAAAGCCCTCCGCCGTCAGGCACGCAAGCACAAGTGCTGCGCCTGCCCGCAAATCGGGAGCTGTCAGATTTGCACTCGTAAATCGCTCCACACCTTCTATAATCGCCGTATTTCCCTCAACCTTAATATTCGACCCCATCTTCGCAAGCTCATCTACGTATTTAAAACGGTTGTCGAAAATGCTCTCCGTCACGATGCTTGTGCCCTTTCCAAGTGCAAGTGACACTGCAATCTGCGGCTGCATATCCGTCGGAAACCCGGGATAGGGAAGTGTCTTTACATGCGTGCTTTCCAATCGTTTTGATGCCACGACACGCACCGCATCATCGGATTCCTCTACCTGACAGCCCATTTCAATGAGCTTTGCAGTCGTTGATTCCAAGTGCTTTGGTATCACGTTCTTTACTGTCACGTCGCCTTTTGTGATTGCGGCCGCAAACATAAATGTTCCTGCCTCAATCTGATCGGGAATAATCGAATAATCGGAACCATGAAGCTTTTTCACGCCGGAAATCCGAATGACGTCCGTACCTGCGCCTTTCACGTTGGCGCCAAGCGAGTTTAAGAAGTTTGCCACATCTACCACATGCGGCTCTTTTGCTGCGTTCTCAATTACGGTTTTTCCGTCCGCAAGAACAGCGGCAAGCATAATATTAATGGTTGCGCCAACGGAAACCGTATCCAGGTAAATATGCGCGCCTTTTAAATGCTTCGCATCTGCGATAATTAAACCATGCTCAATCTTTACCTCCGCACCAAGCGCCTTAAAGCCCTTGATATGAAGATCAATCTTTCTGCTTCCGATATTGCAGCCTCCCGGAAGCGCCACCTCCGCGTGCTTGTATTTTCCAAGCAATGCACCGAGAAGATAATAGGACGCTCTTATTTTTTTAATATAATCATCCTCAATGACAAGTCCCGAAATCATGGATGCATTGATTCTCACCGTATGTCTCTCTGATCTGTATACAATAACGCCGATACTCTCCATCGCCTGAAGAAGTACGTTAATATCTCTCACGTCCGGCAGATTTTCAATAACCGTCATGTCGTCAGTCATGATTGCCGCGGCAAGTACGCCTAGAGCTGCATTTTTTGCACCGCCGATTTCAACCTCACCAACAAGGGGATTTCCGCCCTTAATTGCGTACTGTTCCATCGTCCACCTCACACTATATCCAATCTATATTTTCATACTAAAATCCGATTATATACCTTTTCTAAACATTTGTAAATCCAAAGAATGTCTGAATTTATTCCAAATAACTTCTTTTTTTGTACATATTCACTAGTTTAGGTATTTCAACGGATTCACTGCCGTTCCGCCTATGCGGATTTCAAAGTGCACATGTGGTCCCGTACTTCGTCCTGTATTGCCGCTGAGCGCAATCCGCTCTCCCTGCGACACGCTCTGTCCTGTCTTTACAAGCACCTTGCTCAAATGTCCGTATCTTGTCTGTCTGCCGTCCGCATGGTTAATGTATACCGCATATCCGTAACCGCTTGCCCAGCCTGCAAATGATACCGTACCTGCATTCGATGCCACAACAGATGTTCCGATTGGCACTGCCCAGTCAACACCCTTATGATTCGTGCTTGCGCCCTTTGTCGGTGCGCTTCTTGCACCAAAACCGGAGCTTAGCCGTCCGCCTGATATCGGCTTAATATATGTCGGTGGTATCTTTGTGCCGCGTTCTACGATTTTCGGCACTGCCTCAGCATAAACTTCCTCTTTTAAGATTTCCCTGCCGATTTCCTGACCGTTTTCGTATTCGATCACAGCAGCGACTTTTCTGCGCCCTGCCGATGGCTCCTGCAATGTTACGCTCTGTGTCGTATACCATTCGTCATTCGGGATATACTGAACCTGCGCCTCGTAGTCCTCCGTATATACCTGTTCTTCCTTCCACAAAATGGAAAGATCCGGCTCGGGAACTGTGATAATCAGCTCCTGATCGACACGTATCATGGTATTTTCGTCCTCCAACGCGTCATTAATTGCAATCAAATCGTCCATTGGAATATTATTGGTCAAACAAATCTGCGAAAGCGTATCCCCCGCTACAACCTTGTAGATGACCTGTGTCTCCTGCTCCTTTGTCACAAGGTTTACGGCCTCCTCCACAGTGCTCAGCTCATCTTCCAGTAAATAGGCCTCCACTACTTCTATTTTATCAGCATAGTTTATGTCAATCAATCCCAAATCGTAATCTTCGAAATCTTTTTCTATTGTCGGTTCTATTTTTTCGAACATTTTTTCGAATTCAGCTTCGATTCCCGCTGACTTCGGAAAGCTTTCCGCAAGCTCCTGATGCAGCTCTTCTTTGGAAGTCACCACCGCTTCCAGCACGTTGACCTCCCTTTGGCTGTCAAGTGCAAGTTCGACCTGATACTCTTTGTTTGCATCATACGGCGAAAGCGCCTGCTCCAAAAGCTCATGTACCTCTTCATAAGAGCCCAGATTTACGGACGTCTCATTCACCTTTACGGTATAAGAACGATGCAGCGTACTCCGAATGCTGCCCTTCATCATTTCCGTCATATTTTCAATTACCGTTTTCTCATCATCAATACTCCCGAATATACGTTCACTCCCCACTGTTTCAATATCCAAATCCATAAAAACAAGGTCGCTGCCGTCTGCGTCCTGTGCGACCTGCTTCCTTGCCATTGCAAGCATTCTGTCAAGCCGTTCCACCGAGCCTAGTCTGCCCACCTGTGTACCGTTTATGCTTACGGTAAAATAATTGTCCCCTGTATGTCTGAAAGTTTCAAAAGAAGGCAGCAAAAAAGCACATACTGCTACCGTAATAATTGCCGCTTCCATTAATCCAAGCCGGACTCTTCTATAATAATGATGTATTTTTTTCATATGTATAACATTTCTCCGATTTTCATACTGATGCGAAATAACAATTCTAATTAAAACCCATAAACACATCTTAACAGTCTTTTTCAATAATGTAAAGACTAAAAAAACTGGTGCTTTTAATACACCAGTGCCTCATAGGAAACAAATATGTTGAGAATAAGCCTCTGTGTGCCTCTGTTGCGGTAGCTGTGACGCTTCAGCGCGTCCAGCCTGACCGCATGATTCGCTGCCACTTCGTACGTTCCTTCCTCCGTTTCAAGCGTAAGCACGCCCTGCACTACCATAATGTATTCGCAGACTCCGTCGTCCCTTACAAAACACGCACAGTCCTCGCCTGATTCGATTCTTGCCTCATACAACTCAAAATTCCGGTGTCTGTCATACGGAAAAATTGCGCGAACCTGATATGCTCCGTCCTGTGCCTTATACACAGGCAGCTTGTCATTATCTACAATCACAACCGGCTCCGTTTTTTGATAAATCAAATCCTCGAACGGTACCTTAAGACCGTCCACAATTTTCGCAATTGTCGCTACCGTAGGGTTTGACTCTCCCCGTTCAATCTGTCCGAGCATACTCTTGCTCACACCCGTCTTCTCCGCAAGCATATCGAGGCTCATATTTCTGGATTTCCTGATTCTCTTTAAATTTTCTGCAATATTCTTATCTAATTGGCTCATAATTATCCCTGCTATTCTGCATAAAAAATGTACCGAAACAAAAATAGCACCAAAAATACCCTCAGCGGGATATTTCGATGCTACGCCTTTGTAACAAATAATTTCTTTAAATTTCCAGTCTTCTATTCTTACTATAATGACTTTTTCCGGTTCCGTCAAGTCCTTTTTTGGACACTGTACCCAAATTTCCCTAGTTTTTCGCCCAAAGCAAAATATTCTCCATGACAGTAAACAATCGGAGCTGCCTGTGAAAGATGAAACGCGCCGTTCTTGTCCATATAAGCGTCATCCACATGAACTGCTGCCACTTCGGCAAGAAACAGGTCATGCGAGCCTAATCGTTTTATCTCTGTCACCCTGCACTCAATGTTGACAGGGCTTTCCTTGATACAGGGCGCTTTCACCACGTCCGACGCAGCAGGCGTAAGCTTCATTTCCTGCCACTTGTCCACATCTTTGCCGCTTTTGACACCGCAGTAATCTGTGGCGTACACCAGTTCTCTTGTCGTGAGATTGACAACAAATTCTCCCGTTTCCTCTATCATGTGATGCGAAAACCGGTTTGGTCTTACGGAAATCCCCAGCATCGGCGGATTGGTGCAAATGGTTCCTGCCCACGCCACCGTAATAATATTGGTATTCCCCTTTCTGTCTGCCACACTTACCAAAACTGCGGGCAGCGGATAAAGCATATTTCCGGGCTTAAATGAAATCTTCGCCATACCGTTTCACAATCTCTCCTATTTAATCATTCCTACTGCCATCAGTACGTACAAAGCGACCGCCGCAAACGATGCAAGCATTGACAGCACACTTACTGCCATAACCGCATTCAGCTTCTTTGCAATCCGCCTGTCAAGCCCGCGCTCCAACGACTCCACCGCATTCTTGACATCCGCATCGCCCGATTTCCCGCTCTCCGTATATTTACGCAGCTCCTCCGTCATCGCTGCCTGTACGTTTCTGTATACCTTTACATTTTCCTTATGCACAAAATCATCTGCCTGCTGGAATTTTTCCTCTAAAAGCGTTGTGAGCGCTTCCAGCTCGGAAGTGGCGCCCTTCTCCTTCTCAATGCGTTCAAGCTCTCTGCGCTCCATGTCTGCTTCCCTGTTTCTGGTCTGCTCGTCCGTAATATCGCGCAGCGTCGCCATGAACTTACGCTCATCTTCCTTCATTGCTTGAATTTTATCGGTATTTTCGCAAATCATCGTGCTAAGCTGTTCCGAAAGCTCTGTGTTTTTATAATTAAGACGCCTGATTTCCTGCAGGATTCTTTCGTACTCCGCCACCTGCAGCTGCAACTTTTTCATTTCCTCTGCCTCTGCCTGCGAATTCGCCTTGATTAACTCCTGCGCATTGAATTTCTGTGCCAATTTATCCATAAAATTGTCCATAAGAACAGTACCTTGCCTTTCTAATCAATCCTGTGTATCTATATCTTATCATTAATTTTATCGAATGACAACTGTCACTTTATGGGGGGTTTTATGCATACTGTATATTTTTTAGCATTATTGTACGACAATAGTATGCATATTTACAAACTTATTACATTTTGTTCATATTTTATTCATATTGCAATGCTATTATTTGTACATAGCAAACAACAGTGTAGCAATTATTTTCATAACACATAGATAAATTTTTTCATAATAGCCCCGATATATTCCGCAAGGAATTGTCGGGGCACTCCTCATTTTGGGGCCTATTCCAACTCCAAAGCCTTTACTTCCTCGTTTAAAAACAGCATTTTCTCGTCCAACTCCGATACCATTTTTGCGCACTCGAACAGTTCGTCTTTAATGTGATTTGGCACATTGACATCAAATTTATAGTTAATCTTATGCTCCAGACTTGCCCAGAAATCCATTGCAACTGTCCGAATCTGTATTTCAACCTTCGCCTCAACCTTTCGCTCGGAAAGATAAATCGGGACGGACACAATCATATGATAGCTTTTATATCCGCTGGATTTTGGATACTTAATGTAGTCCTTCACATAAATAATATTCAAATCTCTTTGCCGCTCCAGCATCTGTGCAATTCTGTACACGTCTGTCGTAAACGAGCAAATAATGCGTACACCTGCAATGTCGTTGACATACCGCACCATGTTTTCAATTGTGGAATCGTACCCATGTTTTTTGAGTTTTCTCACGATGCGGTCCGAAGCTTTGATCCTTGATTTGATATGCTCAATCGGATTATACTTATGTACATGCTGGAATTCATCATTTAAGATTTCAAGCTTTGTCCCTATTTCCTTTAATGCCGAGCTGTAAACAAGCTGTACTTCTTTCCAGCTGTCGATATCCGATGTTGTACTTCCCCGATATTCCATTCCTGTTTTTTCTCCATTCTAAAACGTTTTTCTGCAAAAACGCGCGCAATCACCAAATTACGCCACTAGAATAAAGTATATGCATGTCCTCTTGAATTTATGACTTTTATCAGACAGATTTACACCATTTTTTATTGAAATCCGAAAGGTATTTGTGGTAGAATTAGGAGCATATTGAAGTACAGTGAAATTTGAGATGGGAGAAATGCCGCATGTTCCGACTATGGGCCAAAATTTTTAAAGAAAACCGTATGGTGAAGGATACTGTAATCCGTGATGACACAAACGATACACGCACGCACAAGGTTTTTCGTGCACTGGAAGAGGTCTGCTATCAGTTTGACCTCGGTAAACCAATCTGGCTTGACGCAACGGTGGCGGATTTTAAAAAACATAGCAAAACACGCTTTACATCAGATAATTTTATAGAAGCAATTGATTTCGATTACCTTGAAGTACAAGTGATTGAGGAAGATTGAAGAGCTGCGGCTCTTCTTTTTTAATTTTTTTGATTATTTTTGCATTTTATAATTGACATTGAATATTATAAGGAGTAGTATTATTATAAATAGTATGTAGTAATTAATACTACTTATAAAGTTTATGAAAACCCAAACATTTTATTTCAATATAATGAAGAACAATCTGATTAAGAATGGAGGAGATTACGATGCAATTAACAATTCGTGAACCCGGCAGCGCCCTCACACACTTTATCGCCTGCCTTATGGCGGCAGTCGCCGCATCACCGCTTATTATGAAAGCCCAGACAGGCATGACTACCGCAGCCGTAGCAATTTTCGCAGTCAGCATGATTTTACTATATGGCGCAAGCACGCTATACCACAGCGTCAACGTTACGGGAAAAGTGCTCAGCGTGTTTCGGAAAATCGACCATATGATGATTTTTGTGCTGATTGCAGGTTCTTATACTCCCGTATGCCTGATTGCGCTTGGCGGAAGCACGGGCTACTCTCTGCTTGCGCTTGTATGGGGCATTGCCATTGCGGGAATGTTTGTAAATGTACTGTGGATTACCTGCCCGAAATGGGTTTCTTCGATCATTTATATTGCTATGGGCTGGCTTTGCCTTTTGGTATTCGGAACCCTTTGGAGCACGCTCCCGCACGCTGCTTTCGGCTGGCTTCTTGCAGGCGGCATTATTTACACGATCGGCGGTGTAATCTATGCCCTGAAGCTCCCCGTTTTCAACGCGCTTCACAAAAATTTCGGCTCCCACGAAATTTTTCATCTCTTTGTTATGGGCGGAAGTATTTGCCATTTCATTTTTATGTATTTCTACATTGCTTAATGATTTCCTTAAAAACCATGGCTGTTGTATGCAAAGTATATATAGAAGCCATGGTTTTTAGATGTTTTGACTGCGAAATTTGTCTATCTTCTTTACATTTCCATGAAAAATTGATAAACTTAAAATGGTAAAATTTTTATTATCCCTTTCCAGAAGGAGGTTCACCATTGATTGACACAAAATTTGACACAGCTTATGCGGCAGGTCGTTTTGACCTGTCACTGAATATTCTTGATGGAAATCCGCAGATGTTTAATTTAATGGGGGTAGACAGTTATTATTCCATCTATAAAATGTTATCTGACGATGAGCAGAAGAAAGTTGCCGCAACTGCCGCAAAATGTCTTGAAACACCCGAGCTTTCTTATGACGAGTGTGTTCATATTACTTTTGACGGCAAATTGTGCTGTTATATCCTCACAATCATGCTTGTACCCGGCGGCGGTGCTTATGATATAAAGCTGATTAATGTCAGCAACACTGAAAATCGCGTGAATGAGCTGAACAGACGGATTATTACCGCAAGGGAATATATTGCTCTGACAGGCGAGTCCATTTTTAAATATGATTATGATACACAGCGTTTCCATTTGTACTATGTAAATCAACAGCAGAATGTCACAATTTTTGATCAGAATTTTGAGGAATGGATCACGCAGATGCTTGCGGAAAACCGTATTGCACAGGAGGATATGGAAACCTTTGAAGCGTTCTGTGCAGCCTTGCGCAACGCAAAGAACAGCCAAACCTATACCTTTCATGGGTGCATTATATCGGACGCAAATATGCTTGAACGGTATCGTGTCAGCTTTAAACCGAAAAAATACGAAAACGGTGACGCTGTTGTAATCGGAACATGGGCGATTATTCACGAAGCCACAGGCGATACAAATGCAACGATTCTGGAAGATTCGTATGTTGACAGCCTTACCGGTCTTTTAAATAAAAAGTCTATTATTAAATATGCGGAGGATGCGCTGCAAAGTGAAAACCGCGAGCATATTGCGCTCTCCATTATTGATATTGACGATTTTAAGAGTGTCAACGATAATTTCGGACATTTGTTCGGCGATAAGGTGATTAAAGCAGTTGCCAATGTTATCAAAAATGCCGTCGGAACAAGCGGCGTTGCCGGACGCATCGGCGGCGACGAGTTCTTTATTGTGTTTGAAAAACTCAACAATGAGCTGGAATATCGAAATGTACTGCGCTGTATTAAGACAAATGTCGCAATACAGTATCAGGATCAAATGGAACGCAAGCTGAGCTGTTCAATTGGTCTTGCACGCTACGGCATCGGACCTTTTTCTACAACCTACCATGATTTATTTAAGATTGCGGACCGCTCTCTTTATCTCGCAAAGGTAAAAGGAAAAAACAGATATATTATCTACAAGCCCGAGCTGCATGGCGATTTTAATGTGCAGAACGATGATGATATTATCAACGTATCAAATACCTTCTATTCGGAAACGGATATCAATGCGCTTCACAACATGCTTACTGATCTGATTGTATACGGCGTGGATTCGGTTACGGAAGTACTTGATTTTTTTGCACATGTGCTTACGCTTAACAGAGTTTCCATATTTTTAAGCGACAACGGCGCTCCTGCTTATACAAACACGCTTTCACCTGATATCCCTATGGCAGATCCCAGCGTACTTAAAAACCTCAAATATCTCTATTTGTTTACCAATAACCTGCTTGCGGTGAGCAACCTTCAGTCGCTTGAATTCTCAACGCCCGAGGTATACAAACTGCTTTCCGACACTGGTGTTGCCTGCTTTATGCAGTATATTATCCGCGATCGGGAAGGTGAGGCAGTCGGTCTGATCTCTGCAGATGTTTTTGACCGACGTTCGGCATTTCCTAAAATTGCCCTCACGCTGTTTTCTGATATGTGCCGCATTATGAACGCTGTCTTTATTCGGGAAAATCTGATATAATAAAAAAGTGACACATGTGTCACTTTTTTTATATTTTCCGCTATTGCTCCATCTGTTTGCTTAAAAATCCCGCCGCAGACTGCGCAAGCTTCATTTCCACTTCATTCATTCTGTCCTCCTCATTTGTGGACAGCAGCACTACCGCCCCCATAATGTCCCCCTGTGTGATAATCGGAATAATCACCTCATGCTGATACTCCTCAACCTCATCGTCCATGACTGCAACGTAGTCCTTTTCATTTCGTGAGCTGCACACAATCTCGCGTGAGTTCATCTTTTCCTCAAGTGCTTTACTCACTGATTTTCCAAGTATCTGCTTGCTTCCTCCGCCTGCCGCCGCAATAAACTGGTCGCGGTCTGCAATCAGCGCCAGATGTCCTGTCACCTGCGAAAGGCTTTCCGCATACTGCTTTGCAAAACTCCCCATCTCCCCTACCGGAGAATATTTTCTTAAAATAATCGAACCCTCATGGTCGGTAAAAATTTCCAGCGGGTCCGACTCCCTTATCCGCAACGTTCTTCTGATTTCTTTTGGTATAACCACGCGTCCTAAATCGTCGATCCTACGCACTATTCCCGTAGCTTTCACCGATATTTCCTCCATTCCAAATCTGTTGTTTCTTGTTATTTATAGTAGTAAACGTAAGTCCATGCCGGAAAAGCGCTCTGCTTTCACAAACACTTCGTATTACCGTATTGCTAGTATTTGTATATAATGGATTTTTATGCGTAATATTTTGGGTTATCCCAATTGAAGCAGGTTAATCAGCAAAAACCATGCGACACCGTAGTATGTGATAACGCCTATCAAGTCATTGACCGTAGTGATCAACGGACCTGAAGCAACCGCAGGATCAACATGTATTTTATGAAAAAAAATCGGCACTGATGTTCCGACAATACTTGAGATTGTCATTGCCATCAAGAGCGCAGTTCCTGCGCAAAGCGATATCGCAAAAGCAAATTGCGGCGTATTCCCGCGCAGAAACCACAGATAAATACCTATAAACACAAAAGAAAGCGCCCCAAGAATCAGTCCGTTTGAAAAACCGATGCGCATTTCCCTCAGAACCATCGTAAATTTTTGCGTCGCTTCAAGATTTTCGTCCATCAAAAGACGTATTGTAACGGCAAGAGACTGTGTTCCCACATTTCCCGACATTCCAAGAATCACCGACTGGAAGCTCACAATAATCGCAAGCTGCGCAATCACCGGCTCAAACAAGCCTGTGACAGTTGAAACGCACATACTCAGTGCCAAAAGTACAATGAGCCAAGGCAGTCTCTTTTTGATACTTTCTACAAGTGTCTCCTCAAGCTCCGCCTCCCCGCTCATGCCCGCAAGTCTTGCATAGTCCTCACCAAGCTCATCATCCACTGCCTCGACAACGTCCTGCGCCGTAATCACGCCAAGCAATATGTTTTTGTCGTCTAGCACCGGAATAGAATCCTCCGCATAATCCTTAAGCTGCTCAATGCAGTCCTTCACCGGCTCATGATCACGCACGTATGGAAACGACTGTGTAATCAGTGTCTCCAAATCCATATAATTCCTTGCCACAATCAGATCCTTTAAATCAATTGCACCATAGAAAGTCTCATCTTCGTCTTTGACAAAAATCGTCGTAATATTATCGTTTTGCTCTGCCTGCGCAATTAAGGAACGCATCGCCTGTTTGATCGTGAGACTGCGCTCAATCTCAATAAAATTAGTCGTCATGCGGCTTCCGATTTCATCCTCCTCATAGGAGCGGATCAGATTGATGTCCTCCTTCGACTCTTCGTCAATCAATTCAATCAGCTGATTGGCCATTTCATCGTCCATCTCTTCGAGAACATCTACCGCATCATCGGCATCCATGTTCTCAATAATGTCTGCCGCCAGCTCAAGTTCCAACTCCGCAATATATTTCTGCGGGTCATCAAGATATGCAAAAATTTCCGATACACGCTCCACACCAAGTATATGATAAAGCACTACCCGCTCTTCTCTACACAGCTCATCTAATGCATTCGCAATATCATTGTCATGGTAATTGGTGAGTTCTTCTGCTATTATTTCCGCCGCACCCCCACTGCGCAAAAGTTCCACCAGTTCTCGTGTATAGTCCGGTTTATTCAAGATTTCATTTTCCATAAAAAAATCGCCCCCATTCTAGTATTTGTCATGTTAAGGGCGAATATCACAGTTTTCTCTCAACGCATAATCCGTAAACCGGACTTAAGGCGTCCGTTTTTTTACACTAAAAGAACACCTTCTGTCAGTGTATTCACCCATCATTCGCTGCCCATAACTGTCACAACTGTCCATACAAATAACCACCTTTCTTCCAGTGCTTTTGTGGGGCGGCTCTGCATTGCTGCTTTTTGCGCATCTGCCGAAACCGCCCGTAGTATTTTATGCTGATTTATTTGCGTGTGAAATCATATTCTCCGCCGTTCTTTACATAGAAAGCACCACCGCTGTATACTGTGCTGTCTCCGTCAACCGTCCATTGTCCGCTGCCCAGTTTATAAAGTCTTTCCCGTCTCAGCTTCTTCTTTCCATTGTCGTTGATACCATCTCGGACCCATGTTTCCAACACTTCTACCGTACATTCCGTCCTGTTGCCCGCCTCATCTATTGCTATAATTTTGTACAGATCCTCCGAGGGCTTAAGCGTGATATCTGCATGATTATCAATCAGCTTTACTGTTTCATCGTTTACCGTCACTGTGCGAAGATTCGTATCAGTTACTGTCACTGCCTGATCTCCGTAGTAAATCTGCCCGTTCGACACGCCGTCAATAACCGGAGCCGTATCATCTACTGCCGGAACACTCGGTAAAATCTCAAAATCTGAAGTTCTGATTACTTCCAGATACTTTTCTGTTGCAGCAAACACTGCCTTTGCTGTATATTTTCCTGCTTTGTCAGGTACTGTCGTCGTATAGGTGCTGTCATCAGCTCCCTGTTCCTTATAATAATATGTGATGTGCTCTGTCCCGTTTGTCTCAGAGCTTACTACCGGATCCGGCTTTGGCTGGTCTTCATACCAGCCGGACTGTGTAAATTCTGCAGTTCCTTCCTGCAAAACCGGCTGAATCGGAAGAATATGGAAGTCTGCGGTTTTGATTACCTCCTGATATTCCTCTGTCGCAGCAAACACTGCCTTTGCCGTATAGGCACCTGCTTTACCAGGTTGTATCATCGTATAGGCGCTGTCGTCAGCTCCGGCTTCTTTATAGTAATACGTGATATGCTCTATTCCGTTCGTCTCAGAGCTTACAACCGGATCCGGCTTTGGCTGGCCTTCATACCAGTCGGGCTGCATGAATTCCGCGGTTCCTTCCTTTAAAGCGGGAGGAATCTCCGCTTTCTTTACCCATACAATACATTCGATCCGGTTCCCTGCCATATCTCCTGCGGAAATGATATAGGGCTCTTCGGACGGTCTCAGCATAATATCTGCCCGATTATCGAATACGCCTACTGCTCCACCATTCACCGTTACTGTATGAAGATGTTCATCTGTTACCACTACCGCAACTCCATCACCGTAATATGTTTCACCATTCATCACACCGGCAATCACAGGATTCGTCTGGTCAATCAAAAAATGCAATGTTTCCGCAGGAAGCTCTGCTCCGTCTGACTTTTTCAGGAAAAGCGTCACATCACCGCTCTCTGTTACAGATACTGCATCCGACCATACCTCTGCCTCTGACAGACGAACCTGATATCCGGCCTTTGCCTGTATGGTCACTGCTCCTTTATACCAGCCTTCGTTCCCCTGTTCACCGGAAATCTCATATTTGTCCTCTTCCGGTACAGAAAGAACATCAGCCTGAATCCTTGCCTGAGACACATCAAAGTCTCTTCCGATTGTCCTGATTCCGTTCGTTTCATTAGTCCATATCTCACTTGCAGCATTTAAACTGTACTCTGTGCCGTTGTAGACCAGTTTCCATGAATCCGCCTCCAGCTCGGGGAAAAATACCTGTGAACTGTCATTGTAATTTTCGGCATTGACTGTAATTGTCATGCCTGTATCATTTCCGTTGCTGTCATATACAGGGATTGCGAAATCAAGGCATGACCAAACCGGTTCCAGTATCGGTTTCATGAACAAAGTCACAGGTGCGGTACCTATTCCTCCTTTGGCTAAATATGCCGCCTGCTTGAAATTACTCACTGTTGCAAGTCTGCCCAAAGACGCTCTTGACGCAATAATGCTTTCCGGTATCCCGTCGCTGCTGACCTTCCACACATTCCAACGGGCCAATCTGTAAAAGTTTAAATCGCCTTCTCTTTTTGCCAAAATTGCCTTTATCAGAGCTCCTGACTGACTGTCCAAATCGCTGGCGTCCGGCGTAACGCCTCCGCCTTCAAAAACCAGCTTTGACAGAATATCTGTTCCGGTTATTATCTCGCTCAAGGGCTGGTTCCCTGAATAAACATTAAATTTTTTCTGTTCCTCCGACAAAGTGTTATACAAATCGTCCAAGTCCGACTCAGAATACGAATCCAACACCGGCTCCGCCTCTTGTGTCGTCTGCTCCACAGACTCCGTTTCTTCTGCTGCCGGTTCCTCTGACAGCGATTCAGCCACTGACTGCACCTCTGTCATACTTTGCTCTTCAAGCGCGGTTTCTGCCGCCGGCTCCTCTCCGGCAGGCTCTGTCTCTATCTGTATTTCCGCGGTCTCCACAATCGGCAGTTCCTCTGCAGGCTGCTGCTCCTTTCCTGACAATTCATCTGCCGATACCGGAGCTACCGATGCAGTAACCATTGCAAATGTCAATACCAGCGACAATAGACCTTTTACTTTCCTATGCATAGCTTCCATTCCTCCTCTAATTACTGCTCTTTCCACTGGATTACCAGATTTTTATTTACCTTCGTTGAAAAGTCATAATCCCACGCACCGTTTTCCGTCGGGCACAACTTTGGTTCTGTTGCCTTCTCGCCTTTTTTTACTCTCTGTGTTCCGAAAGTGCTTCCGTTGTATTGGAACGTAACCGTATAATACTTTGTCTTTCCCTTGCTTCCGCCCCCCGACGACTGCTGCGACGACGAATCCGTTTGCGGAGTAGTACTTTGCGGCTTTGACTGTGTCTCTGTCTGCTGCGATTCCGCTTCCTGTGATGCTGCAACTGCCGGCTGTGTTATTTCCGGCTGCTTTGCATTCTGTGATTCCGGCTCCGGCTGCTGTTCCTGTGTTTTAGCTGTTGTTTCCGGCTGTTTTCTTTGCAGTCTTGCCGACTCCGGCTGTTCTGATTTCTCTTGTTCCGCTTCTTCCGCTTCCTCCTCTAGTTCTGATTCCGGTTTTGTCTCAGGCTGTTTTTCAGAATCCTGTAACGTTTCTTCTGCATTCTCCGGCTCTGATTCCTGCGCTTTTGAAGTATTCACCACCACATCACGTCCCGGCTTCATACCGCTTTGCGCCAGCTCCTCTATGTAATCCTGTATGATTTCCGGCAGACTGTCATAGTCAATTTCGACCGGTTCACCCGAATATTCGGAAGTTGTCGGTGTTCCCTCTACCGTCAGCTCATTTCCTGCTTCTACTTTAATCTCTTCCTCCGAAACGGTTCCGTCCGGCATAATCGTTCTGACGCCGACTGTTCCCTGAAAAACGGTCAGTTTCGTATTCGTGTTTTTGTTCTCGTCGATCTCCACGTCCACACGAAATATCGTTCCGCGAACCGCCATGATAGAGTTGGGCGTATTGACCTCGTAAGAGGCGCCGTCTTTGAGCTTATTCTGAATCTCACTGGTAACCGAGCCCTTCTGCAAATCAATAAAAGTCCTTGCATTCTCGTCGTTTCCCTCGGCTACGATATTCATCAGCGTATCCTGCTCTGCCAAAACATACTTATCATCATCTAATTTCAGGCGCATACTGCTGTCTGACGCGACTGCTACCATATCCCCCGACTGAAGCATCAGATTTTCATACGCGGCCATTTCCCCCACGCGCTCTCTTGTAATCGTCGCATTGCCGTTAATCTGATATACCATAATGGAACGATAGGTTTCGTTTTTTCCTCCTATCAAAACCACACAGGCCACGACAACGGCTGCTGCTGCCGCCACAACCGCGCCAATCATTACCCATACCTTCTTTGTCATTTTTTCTCATTCTCCTTTCCCTCATTTTGTTTTTCGCGCACTGCCGCCGCCAGACATTCCACCAAATAGCAGTCCAGCTTCCCCTCGTCTGCCATTTCCTTTAAAATGCCCAAGGCCTTCTCCTGTGAAACCGGCCTTTTATAAGGACGATCCCTCGCCGTAAGCGCATCATATACATCTGCTACCGTAATCATTCTTGTTTCCAGCTCCAGCTCATCACCCTTTAAATGTCTTGGATAACCGGAACCATCCAGCAGCTCATGGTGCGACGCCGCCCATCTCGGGATATCCTCATAGCTCTTGTTGAACCATACCTTGCCCAGTATTTTTTCCGTCATAACCACATGGTATTCCATTTGCCTGCGGTCGTCCTCCGTCAACGTGCCCTTTCGGATACTCAGACGTTCCTGCTCCCGCTTTGTCAGATATGGAAGCTCCTCGCCTGCCTCATTCACATGTCTGTGTTTTGCAATCTCCTGCACGCGGTCATAATCCGCGTCGTCCAAAAAGCCCTTGCCTTCTATCCTGTGGATAAAGTCCATGCTCTCCCGTAAATACGCAATCCTCCGCCTGCAATCCTCCTCACTAATCCTGCCCTTCATGCAGTCAATCGTGTAATACGCTTCCAGCAGCTGGAACCGCGTTTCCACCGTTCCGATTTCCCGATCCAGCCGCGTTGCGCGGTTCATGACGGACAACGGCACAACCATTTTTCCGATGTCATGCAAAAGCGCCGCCAGCTCCAGCTTATCCTTACGTTCCTCATCAAAATATTCATCGGTTTTTCCCATTTGGCGCTGCTGATTAATATAATCCGCAATCATGCCCGCATACTCCGCCACTTTTCTGGTATGGGAACCGTTGTAGGGCGTCCGCTCGTCAATCGCGGTTGACATTGCCTCCACAAAGGAGCGCAGCTGACGCTTAACCTCCTGCACGTATTTCAGGTTGGTAATTTCAATCGCTGCCTGTGCGCCAAGCGAACGTATGATAATTTCATACTCCGCGTCAAACGGAATCACCTTCCCTGTTTCATCCATCGCATTCAAAAGCTGCAGCACGCCAATCAGTTCCTCTTCGTTATTTTCAATCGGAATGACTAACAACGACTGTGTATGATAACCGGTCAATGCATCATACTTTTTGGGGCCGGAAAAATCAAAACGCGTATTGTCGTATACATCGGGAATATTGATAATTTCCCGATGCAGCGCGGCATAAGAACATACGTTCCGCTCTGTCATCGGAACAGGCGGCATATTGTCAATCGGCTCTCCCTCCACACCGCGGCTGATGTTTTGAGATAACGTCTTCATAATCTTAAAGTGCAGCTTTCCGTCCTCAAAAAGATACAAGGTACTCGCATCGCAATGCGTAATATCCATTCCGCTTTCCAAAATAAATGCCAGCAGATGATCCCGGTTTTTTTCCGTAGACAGTTTAATTCCGATATTCAGTATTTTCTTTAATTCCGCATTCGTCGGTTTAATTTTTTCCTCTGTCCTTATTCGCATAAATAATCATGCCTTTCGCGCAAATTTTCAATTTGTCTGCTCCGCAAAGGGATACAGATTATTTTTCTTTAAATACTCCATAGAGCATCTCTGCCGCCCCAAATCTTTCATCTCAATCAAAACACCGGAATCCACGCCAAACCGGCGCATCTCACTGTCAAATGCGCACCAGTCAAGCTGTCCTGTTCCGATTTCCTGATGCAGGTCATTGATTTTGTCGTTATCATTAATATGCATATGGCGGATATAGGGCGCCAATGCCTTTACCCATTCTTCTTCCCTGATGTTCGTAATCGCCGCATGCGCATAATCAAGGCAGACGCCAAACCGCGGTTCATCGCAAAACCGTTTGGCAAGCTGTGCCAAAATATCCGGCGCTTCATCGAACATATTTTCCATAAATATATGTTGTTTTGGATACTTCTGCAGGATTTCGCGGAAGAACTCCTCATTCACCTTCAGCCAGTTCTCAAGATATATCTTATCACGAAAGCCATGAAGCCTGCCTGTGTGGAACACCACGCCGCGAAGCCCCATTTCCCGTGCAATGTCCATAGACTGCCTTATCCGATGCTCGGAAGCCTGCCGGATCAGCGCGTCCTCGCTGTGAATGGTAATATCCAAAAACGCGCCATGCATGGTATCCTTCGTACGGTCATGGGGCTGTCTGCAATAATATGCAATCAATTCCTGTATCTTTTTTTTGTCGTCTAAAACCACAGGGGGAAAAAAGTCATTATACTCAAACGCGGCATGATAATCTTTTGCCAATTCCAAAGATTCCTCCATCCGATTTCTGTCCGGAATCATATATAGCTGTCCCATTTCTATTTCACCTCATCCAACTGGTATACAAACACGCCCTGCGTTTTGCCCTTGAGCGGAATTTCTCCCACCGGAGTGACCTCTACCCGGTCCTTCACCGCCTCATAGACTTCTTTGCTGATTAAAATCTGTCCCCGTTTGGCGTTGCTCTCCAAACGTGCCGCCGTATTGACAGTATCGCCAATCGCCGTATAATCCATACGGAAGTCGCAGCCGATATTGCCCACGACCGCGTTGCCGCAATTGACACCGATTCCAAAGCCTACACTCTTCCCAAAACGCTTCTCAAATTTCTCGGCGATTGCGTCTGCACCTGCCTTCATATCCCGCGCCGTACAGACTGCTTTATAAATATAATCCTCCAAATCAAACGGCGCATTAAACACAGCCATTGTGGCGTCTCCCACAAACTTATCCAGTGTTCCCCCGTTTTGGAAAATCGAATTTGTCGTCAAACTCAAATATTCGTTTAAAATTTCTACAACCTCTTCCGGTTTCAGGCTCTCCGACATCGTCGTAAAGCCGCGGATATCTACAAACAGGCAGGCGATATGGCGGTTCTCGCCGCCCAGCACCAGCTCAAAATCCTTATCCTTGCTGATTTTATCCACAACCTGCGGTGCAACATACTGCTTAAACACATTGACAACCTTCTGCCGCCGCATAACCTCCTGTACATATCCGTAAACCAGATTTACGGCATAAATCAGAAAAAATACGGCCGGAAGTAAAATAACAGGTGTTACATATCCGCGTGTATACATCACTTTTGCAAATACAGGGTTCAGCGCCACACAGACGACCATGAAAATTGTCGCCGGAATAATTTTCATCCGTCTGACAACAAGGTAAAACACCGCTGCCAAAACAGCTGCTGCCATCGCGTAGATTCCTGAAGGAAGCTGCTGCTGTGTCTTTCCCTCCAGCAAAGCCTCCACAATATTTGCCTGTATTTCCACTCCATACATCTGCGTTCCATGAGAAATCGCCGGTATATAAGAATCCTGCATTCCCACCGCATATGCGCCCACAAACACAATGCCGTCGGCAAAAATTGCCGGATTGACGGTTCCATTCATGACATCGGTCATGGAAACGGTACTGTAACAGCCCGTTATGCCGGAATACGAAAAGAGGTACTGGTTATTTTCGTCCAGCGCAGGCCATTGTACCGGTTCCCCGCGACGCTCCTGATACAACTTATATGCCTGCGAGGCAAGACTGTAGCTGCGCTGCCCCTGCGCGTCATCCATGTATGCCATTGCACGCCGCACATAGCCGTCCGTACCTACTAAAGTATTGGCATATCCCTGTTTTGTGGCTTCCCGTAATTCCTCATAAGGCATGATAACGCCATCCACATGGTATTGGTTTAAAGTCATTTTGCCATTTTCGTCATACTCCGGCTGCTCCTTAAAGCGATAGGACATCGCTGTCACAACGTTCCCCGCCTCAAGGCAGGCTTCGGCAAATGCCGCGTCGCCGCCGGCATCGCCTTTCTCGCTGAAAATAACGTCGAAAACAAGCACTGCCGGCTTTGTCTGCGCGTCCTGATTTAAGAGCCGCACCAAATCCGCCGAAAGCTC
This sequence comes from uncultured Lachnospiraceae bacterium, assembly GCA_910577115.1. Taxonomy (GTDB): domain Bacteria; phylum Bacillota; class Clostridia; order Lachnospirales; family Lachnospiraceae; genus COE1. The sequence goes on along the minus strand of CAJTMC010000013.1, from coordinate 66,270 downwards.
CCTGCTCCACGACGTAATGGAACCATATTGTTCCAGTGTCTTATCATCAATGGCTATAATGTAAATATTTTTATTGGTAACAGATGCCCGCTGGCAAAGCGCATCTGATACCATAACATCAACAGCGTATCCTGCCCTTGCCCATGCAAGCAGTCCTGTTATCATAGCAATCAGGAGCGCAGTCAGGGCAATTTGCAGCTTTTGTTTTTTCAACACTTTCTATCCTGTCCTTTTTCGATTGTTAAAATTTTCATATTCTTACTATTTATTATAGCAATTTATCCTTGAAAAGCAAGCATTCACGCATGATTTTTGTGCCTGTTTACCTGATTTTTGTAGTCGTTTCGTGTTTTCTAAGCCTCATTTAACAGCTTGTCCACAGAAACAAGTTTCACGCAGAGTACAAAAATTCTTGTCGCATCTGCCATCTCCTCCGGCGTCGGGAACGTCGGCGCAATGCGAATATTGGAATCATCGGGGTCTATTCCGTACGGATATGTTGCACCTGCACCCGTAAGCACAACGCCCAGCGACTTACATTTTGCAACAATTGCCTTTGCACACCCCGGCAATGCATTAAAGGAAATGAAATATCCGCCTCTTGGCTTAATCCAGCTTCCGATTTCGGCTCCGGTAAGCTCTTTGTCCAATGTCTCCAAAACCGCCTCAAACTTCGGTCGAAGAATCTCGGCGTGCTTTTTCATATGTGCATTCAGACCGTCTATATTTTTGAAAAATCTTGCATGGCGCAGCTGGTTAATCTTGTCGTGTCCGATTGTCTGCACGCCCATAAACTTCTGAATATAATCCATATTTTCCTGTGAAGTGGCGATTGCCGATACGCCGGAGCCCGGAAAGCTTACCTTTGAAGTTGAGGCAAAGATGTACACCATGTTTGGATTGCCGGCTTTTTCACACTCTTCCAAAATATTTAAAATTTCGTCCTGAATATCGTCGTAAATATGGTGAATGCAATATGCGTTATCCCAAAAAATCCGAAAGTCCTCTGCTTTGGGTTTCAAGTTTGCAAACCGCCTTACCACTTCATCGGAGTAGGATATTCCTGTGGGATTTGAATATTTTGGCACACACCAAATTCCTTTTACTGCCTCGTCATTGTTTACGTACTGTTCCACCATGTCCATATCCGGCCCATCTTCATACAGTGGAATGTTAATCATTTCGATGCCAAACGTTTCTGTAATCTTGAAGTGTCTGTCATATCCCGGAACCGGACACAAAAATTTCACCTTGTCCAGCTTGCACCAGGGGGTAGAGCCATTTACGCCTTTTACCATAGAGCGCACTACGGTGTCATACATAATATTTAAGCTGGAATTGCCACATACGATAACATTGTCTTTTTTGACACCCATCATACCTGCCAATAACCGTCTGCACTCGCCGATGCCGTCCCAGTCTCCGTAATTTCTGGTATCGTTTCCAAGCAGCGTATTCATATCCGCTTCGCTGTTAATCACATCCAGCATCGGCATGGATAACGTCAGCTGTGAAACGCCCGGCTTTCCTCTTGCCATGTTGAGAGAAAGTCCTTTGGCTTCCTCTACTTTAAGTTGTTCCTCCAGGCTTGCTTTCAGTGTCAACAGTTCTTCCCGACTCATGTTCTTATATGCCTTCATAACATATCTCCTCTTTTCCTATTTTATTTCATACCTTTATACGGTACAAATTTCCTATTGCATCATATTTTACCATTTTCCAACTTTTGATGCAATATACAATACAAATTGCAGAATATTCGTTTTCTTTTTTATCGTCGTTTCGGGAAAAAATTTTAGAATTGAAACTATTCAGACAAAAAAATTGCCGCCGAAGCGGCATATCCGGAATCTTAATTTAGAATTTTGCGCTGTCAATAAGCTGCTGAATATCAATGAGCGTTTCTGCCACCCCATAGAGCATCGGCATCAGCTCCTCGTCCGGCTGCGTTAAATCGGGCACCATGACAGGCTTACAGCCCGCCGCATATGCTGATTTGATGCCGTTTGGCGAGTCCTCCACCGCGATACAGTCCTCGGGCTTCTCGCCAATCTGCCCGCATGCGTATAAATACACATCCGGCGCGGGTTTTCCATTCGCCACCTGCTTTGCACTCACAATCTTGTCAAACTTATCCTTTACACCGATTGTTTCCAAGTGCTGATAAGTAAGTTCTATCGGCGTCGCTGTGGCGACTGCTGTTTTGATGCCTTTTTCCTTTAAAAAATCTAACAGCTCGTCTATGCCGGCCTTTTTTTCCAATCCGTATTGCTCAAGACGCTCCGCTACCAGCTTTCGTCTGACCTCGCGAATTGCAAAATAATCAAAGCGCTCCCCGAAGATGTCCTTCATCAGCTTCGAGGCGAGCCTTGCATCGAGACTGCGGAGCATGAGCGCGTGCTGCCTTGTAAAATCAAAGCCTGCACCGCGCGCTGCTTCGCACCATGCCGCGTTATAATGTTTTTCCGTATCAATGAGCACTCCATCCATGTCAAAAATTACTGCTTTTATCATTCTTTACAACCCTTATAAATTATTAATTATTTCAACAACGTATTGTTCACGTTTCCTGCCGTTTTAGAACATATGTTTAATTTGCATACAGGATTTTTTCTTTCGGAACCTCCTGATTCTGCTGAATCAGATTCAAAAGCGTGATATAATTTCGAATCATATCCCTTGCCGTAGTCTCCTCCCCTTCGGCAGCTTTGTTATACTGCTGCTTGAGAAAATAAATGTAATCATCATGCTCAAGCTTTGGCGAATAGCCGTATAACGTTCCATGCATTCCTGCAAGCTTTTCCAAAAGCACATACATCTCCCCCGGATTTAACATCGAAAGCTTTATCACAGGAGATGCCATATCACGCAGCCCTGCCGCCCCCTTGCCGGCAAAGTCCGTGTCTTCCAGTCTTGATTTCAATGGGCCAAAGCTGAACACACCGCGCACTGAATCCTCCATTGCCTCTTTCGTCACACTGATAATAATCCCGAGATGTGACGCCTTGCCCTGCAGTGCGTCATTGTAAATTGACAATAGCTTATTATAATTATACTCCCTTCCCACGCGGCTGGGAATTTCATATAACGTAGCAAGCTCGTCCATACATACGTAAAGTCCGGTGTATCCTGCTTTTACCACGAAATCCGCAAACAGCTTTACAAAATCGTACCAGTTTTCATCAGAAATAATCAGATTCACCCCTAAATCCGTCTTTGCCTCTGTTCTGGTCTTATACTCCCCACGAAGCCAGCGCAGTGCCTTTTTCTGAAGCTCCACATCACCTGTGCGGTGTCCCTTATAATAGGAGGCTAATACTTTTCCGAAATCAAAGCCGTTTACCCTCTCCTCCATAGAGGAAGTAATCTTGTAGATTTTCTGGCTCACCCTCACATCAAAAACTTCGTGTCCCGGTACCAGTCCCTCAAACTGCACCACTTCGTTTTCAAGAGCGCTAATCCACTTGTCAAGAATCAGTTGTAATGCTCCATTGTCCGGACATGCGTGTGTTGCCATGTTTGTAATTAATTCCTTATAGGTAGCAAGTCCCTGTCCCTTGTTTCCGACAAGCCGCTTGTCTACCGACAGCTCCACATCTGTCACAACGAAGTTTTTCTCCATGACGTGATTGCGCAATGCGTGCATGAGAAAGGTTTTGCCGCTTCCGTATTTCCCCTCAATAAAACGGACTGCCGCTCCTCCCTGCTCAATAATCGAAACGTCCTGTAAAAGCGCCTGAATTTCATTTTTTCTTCCTACTGTAATGTATTCAAGCCCCGTTCTCGGAACAACTCCGCCTTTTAAGGAATTTAAAACCGTGGCTGCTGTCGCCCTTGAAATCCCGCTGTCCATACAACCCATTCCTCTTCCTCCCTGATCTATGTAAAAAAATTGAAGACTCAATTCCTTTACCGTAATTTAGCAACTATACAACTCTTAACTGTGACTGTACAAAATCTGCGTCAGCCCTGATTTGATCGAGATTTTCAAAGCTGAATTCAAAGGACATCATTTCCTTTTCTTTCTCCTGACTGAGCTGCTCAAATGCCTTCTCTATCAAAAGCACACGTTTTTGCTGGCAAATCATCATATATATTCTTTCATGGATTTGTTCTATCGTCTTGTCACTGTCCGCCTCGTAATCAATCAATTCTATTATGCGTTCGGCATCATACAGGTAAAAATCGGTTGCACACATTTTTCCGGGAACGCTTTCCTCTGCCGGAATAAAAGTACCAAGCGAAATCTCTCCAGCACACAGAAACGTTATCACCATCGGTCTCCGGATTAAGTCTGCAAACACCTCCAGTAATAAATCCGGTGAGACTTTTCTTTTTAGACTTACCTCAAAAAACGATATTCCTTTTTCCCGCATCAGCTCTGCCACATTTGTGATTCCGTCCTTTTCCGTAAGGTGGTAGCACCACTCCACACATGCAATCTCACTTTCAAATACGCGGCGGCACTTCAAATTGCTGACTTTATCAAGCAATGTCTTTAAAGGCATTCCCTTCTCAATTTTGTACTGTCTTGAAATATTATATCTCCTTTCGCTCATATTGATAAACACCCCCTTTTCATACGCTTTCCCTGTCATAACGATTTTCAGGAATGGCCTGTTTCTGCATTTTCACATTTGTAAACAAGTTATGTAAATCATTTAGGATATTATAATATACTATTCAAAAAATTTCTACAATTTGCGCAATTTTCTTTAAAGTTTGTTAAAATTGTTAGGGTACACCGTCATTTTGTGTCAAAAAAAGCGCAGTTTTTTGTCAAATTGACATAAATACTGCGCTTTTTCGTAATTGTTAAGTTGTCAGACAGCTTGCAGAATAATTCCTTTAATCAACATCTATGTATTCCTTCCTCACCCATCCTTCGAGGCTGCCTTCGGCAGCCGGTATTAATATATGATAAAATCCATTTTTCTCCGATAGAATCGTAACCTCCCGGTTTTCCTGAAGAATGCCGATGACTGCCGCATTCTCGGACGCCTCTTCCCTCACCCTGAGTGCGTCAATATTAACAAGAAGATTATCCGGTGCATAATTAGAAGGCTCATCTTTAAAGTTGAGTGTACCAAAACTAATAACACCTGTTTCATATTGTTTTCCCTCAACATTAAGCTCGTCCATGCACTCAAAGCTTACCTGATCGTCAGAAATTTCAACCGTTATTTTATCATTACCGTATTCTGCGGCAATTTTGTTCAGTTCTCTTACGATATCTTCCTTTGTCATACCCAGCAAGTCTTCAAGCGCCGCTTTGTTCCAAAAATCCTGTATTCCGGACAGCGGCATATAGAAATATTCCACATCAACCTTCAGATTTTCACTGCTCCATTGTCCCTTTAAAGCCTCAATTTCTGCGTGGAGCATTTTCTGCATAACTGCCTCGTTCTGTAATTGTTCCACTGTTTTGTTCTGCAACAGGTTCTGTAAGCCGTTTATCATACCAACACACGTGTTATTGTATTCTCTGACGGTAAGCGCATCGGCGTCCTGAATATCAAGTGTTATGGAATATTCCAGTGATGCATTATCGGACACACCATCTTGACCGATTTTGCAATAGCCTGCAAATTCTCTTGTCTGCCACTTTTCGGCAGTCAGCGGCTTCAGCGTGTAAAACAGGAAATTTGCCGCCTTATCGGTGTCTTTCATTTCATAGAATGCCGTATCCTGTGAAAAACGCTCCAGCAATTCGAGATATTCCGTTGTATCGGTCAGCTCCCAAACCCTCTTTTGGTATTCCGAAACGCTCAGATCCTCATAACCGTCAAATTGCAGTGCGAGCAGTTTGTCATATTCCTCCTCGGAAAACGCCGTTTCGGTGTTCTCTGCTTTTTTTGCCGATGCGGAAGTCGCAAACGCAGCTGCTACACCAACGATTAACGCCGCAGATAACAGTACTGCCATAACAGATGTTTTTTTCATTTTCATAATCGCCATAATCCTTTCTTCAATTGCATTTTTACTAAAATTGTTACATAGAGGCATCAAACCGCTTTTCCTTGCTTCCATATCAATCAGCATATTGGCATAGATTGATTTTGACTGTTCCCCGAAACGGCGCACTACGCTTTCGTCACAGGCTAGCTCGATATCGCGCTGCAACAGAAAGTACATTACCCATACAAGCGGATTAAACCAGTGCACACAAAGGGTAAATGCGGAAATCAGCTTGACTGCGCTGTCATGGTGGCATATATGCACATATTCATGCAAAAGAATATACTCTAATTGCCCGATATCGTTCCAATCCGTCTTTTTGGGCATTAAGATAACGGATTTCCAAAGCCCGTAGGACAGCGGCGCCGACACTTTGTCCGACTGCCTGACCAAAACAGGGCGTTTTGCCGAATGCGTTTTCTGCCATTGTTCCACAAAATCGTTTTGTATCGGTAGCGCGGCTTGGAACTCAAAACGCCAGTGTAAATAAGAGAGTGTGAAAAAGATACCACACAATATCATTCCGAGCAGCCAAACCATAAGTCCTATGGCAACAGGCGAGATGCAATTTTCCGGCATCTGTTGCATTTCGAATATTTGTTTGCTCAACATATCCTCAATCGCTACATGGTTCCCGTTTATAGGCGCTTTTTCATATTGATTTCCTGCATGAATCGTGTTTACGCTGACAGGCGTTTGGGGACTGAACAATGTATACACGCTGAATGCGGACGGGACAGTGTATGGAACGAGCAGTCTGAAAAGGACAATCCCCCATAGGAGCAAAAACGTTTTTTTCGGCAGCTTATGGATTGTCGCTGCGCGGATTACTGTAATAACGATAATAAGAACTGCACCGGAAAAGCTCATTTGCAATAAACTCATGCGTTTCACCTCATTCTTCCAAATCCCCTACAATCTGCCTCAGCTTTTCGATTTGTTTCGCAGAAAGCTTTTTTCTGCCCAGCAGTGCCGCAAACAGCTTATCGGCGGAACCGTCGTATCGCCCTCCTGCCAAAGCACGCCCATGACCTTCAATTCGGAATCAAAAAGCTTTATGTCCATTGTAATACTCCTTTCGCACGACTACAGTAGTTTGTGTAGCTATACCATACCTCTTTTTGCGGGTTTTGTCAATACTACTGCGGTAGTTTATATAAAAATTTTACTTGTGCAAGCTTTCCGAATATCGTATCATAGAGGATACAGTAACTGTACCGTCAAAACAAGAAACGGAAAGAGGTAGATTCCGTATGAATCAAAAAAACAAACTGCTCACAATCGGTCAGTTTGCCGCCATGCATGGTATCAATAAAAAAACGCTGATGTGGTATGATGAAATCGGACTGTTTCAGCCGGTCTCCATCAATCCCGAAAACGGATACCGCTATTACAACTACTATCAAAGCCCCATTTTGGAAACGATTCTTCTGCTTCGGGAGCTGGACGTTTCTATCCCTGAAATACATGATTTCATGAAAAACCGTTCTGCCGACAGGCTGAAATGTCTTTTGGAAGATAAAATTACAGAACTTGATCTGCGTATTGCCCACTTGCAGGCTGTCCGCACCACCCTGTCTGCACATCAACAAAATATGTCCACTCTGCTGACAATGGATCTGTCCCAAATCAGTATCATTGAGCGAAAAGAACGCTGCCTGATTACAGTTGATGTCAGACCGGATATCTCCTTTGAGGAGGAAGTGGAGCTTATCACCGCCGAAACGGAAAAATATCATTTGGGACGCCTGCATGATGCCTCCTACGGCTCCATGATTCCCGTTTCCAGCCTGCTTGCGGGCAATTATAACGATTATTCCAAGCTCTTTATTGAAATTCCCTTTCTCACCTGCCAAGAAGGTCTGCATATCGCCCCAAACGGGAAATACCTGCGCGCCTTTCATAAAGGAGACTGGGATAAGCTCCCTCAGCGGTACGAAGAAATTTTTGCTTTTGCCCGCAAACACCATTTGACGCTTCATGGTTTTTCCTATGAAATGGGCATCAACGAAAATGTCATTGACTGCATTGAAGATTACATTGTACAAATTGAAATCCCGATTGACGGATAACGCAATCGCAGATTGCGTCCGCGCCATAAAACCGGCAGCCGAGCGGCTTTTGAAAAAAACGCTCTATGAAATACCGTCTGCAACAGCCCTGAAAAATTCCACATGCTTTAGCTCATAGCCTTCTGCCATAAAATCGGGATCCGCGCTGACCTTCACGATGATTACCTGCTTTGATGGGTTTACATAAATCCACTGTCCATAGACGCCAATTGCCATAAACTCACCCTGATCCCCTTGCGGCACCCACCACTGATATCCGTATCCAATGGCGTTATCAGGGTCATTGTTTGCTCCCGGCTTGGAATATTGTGCACTGACATCCATGCTGTCCTTTATCCATTCCTTTGTAAGAATCTGTTCCCCATTATAGCTGCCTTCCTTCAAATACAGCCTTGCAAACCGCGCATAGTCCCTGAGGGAAACACTTAGCCCTCCCATCGCAAGCTCCGTGCCGTTGCTTAATGTCCAATATGCGTCATGTTCTGCGCCAATTTTCTTCCAAAGCTTTTCTTCCATATACTCGGCAAGGCTGCGCTCGGTCGCATTTTTAAGAACCTGTCCCAAAATCTCGGTGTTAATGCTCAAATACCTGCGGTAGGTATAAGGCTCCTCCTGCATCCCGTATTTTGCAATCACTTTCATCGCCGGTGTGCCCATTAAGGTACGCATGGAAAAGCTGCTCATATCTGTATCTTCATCAAAATCAATTCCGGAAGCCATTTGCAGGCACGCCCTGATCGGAACGGTTTCCAGCTCCGTTCCTACAAACTCCGGAATATATTTTCCAAGCGGATCTTCAACACTTTCAACATATCCTTCCGATACTGCAATTCCCATTAAGGCCGACACAAATGACTTTCCCATTGAGTTTGAAGAAAACAGCGTGTTTTCGTCTCCGCCAAAAAAGTATTCTTCATATTTGATGACATCATCTTTGATGACAAGCATCGCCGAAGTTTTTGTGTCCTGCATAAATTGTTCGGTGGAATAAAATACATCTTCAAATTGGAATCCGTCTGCCAATGCAGCATTCTCTTCCTTTAGAAACTGAAATGTATCTTCTCCTTTGCTGATTTTTTTCGTTGGCTGTATCTTGGGCGTATTTTGAAATGTGTACGCCAGATTTTCATCTTTGAAACTATTCAGGGAAGTACAGAGTATTTTTATTTTTTCCCCGAATCCCAGCCACAGCACCCCCGCAGCCACAGCGACAGCGCCAACAGTAACTATCCAAAAACGTTTCATCTTTTTCATAGCATCATTTCCTTTCATTTGCTTTTTTCCGGTTCCTCTGTATTCTAAATCGTACAGTAACTGTAAGGTCAAGACGAATTATGAAAATAACAAATTTTTTTGGAAATGGTTTACGTTATCGCAGCTTTTTATTATAGAAGCAAAAACAGGAAAGCAGCCATTTGCCGGTCACTTTCCTGTTCTTTACACCTTATTCTTTTATTTCATCAATATCCGTAAGATTGACTCCCAACGAATTTAAGATTGCCTTTAAGGACTTATAATCTTTTTTTAACCCTTCATATGTTTTCGTTGCGTCTTCTTCTTTTGCGTTTTTCATATGTGATTGCACTTTTTGGAATTGCTCAACCACATCTTTTACGATTTCACCATTACTTGGCATTTTCCCACCTCCCACTTACAAAAGCTACTATTCCTTTATTCTGTCAAGTTCCGTAAGATTTACCCCCAATTACTTTTAATTCAATATACTGTTTATACATTGAATCATATGTATTTGGTGATGCTTCCTTAATTGGTATCATCCAGTCCTGTAATCTTGAAAATTCGGTGATACAATCTTTTATAACATCTGCTGCATCTGACATATAATCAACCGCTTTCTTGTCCTCTTTTTCCTGTAATACCTTATATTTTTATTATAACAAACAGCTTAAACTGTGTAAAGCTTTCGATTTTTCAAATTTCCGCTATTAAAATTGATACCGTAACCTGCATAAATTTACGCCTTTTCATTCCTATCCTTTTGTTCTTTAATATACGCAACTGCCAATTCGGCCAAACTTTTACTACCAGTTCCAATTTCATCATAGCAGCTTGCAGAAAAATTGTAAAGCCTCACGCGCCTACGCATACAATACCGCCATATCCGCCAACACCCGATTCGTATGCTCCATCATCCGTTCCGCCTCTTTCTCCACCAGACCGTACTTCTTATACCGAAACACAAAATTCGGCGTCCCTTTCGCGGAAAACTCCAGCGTTCCCTGATACCGCCCCATAAATTCCGGCAGCTTTTCCACATGAACCGGAGCATACGCCTCCATATAAAATGTAATCTGCCCCACTTTCCCTTTGATTTCCGTCACATACCGCTTATGCGCCGTCACCCGAATCAGCGAAATCCTGATTAGATTCTCCACCGACTTCGGCACGTTTCCAAACCTGTCCTTAAGCTCCTTTCGCATATCGTCACATTCCGCCTCATTCTCAAGGCTTGCAATCCGCTTATAAATATCAAGCTTCTGCACCTCATTGACAATATAGGAAGCCGGAATAAACGCGTCCACGTCCATATCCACATACGTGTTGAAATCCTCGTCCGTAGTCTTTACACCCTTCAAGGTCTTAACCGCCTCATTCAAAAGCTTACAGTAAAGGTCATACCCGACCGCCTCCATATGCCCATGCTGCCGCTCGCCTAAAAGGTTGCCCGCACCTCTGATTTCCAAATCACGCATCGCAATCTTAAAGCCGCTGCCCAAATCCGTAAACTCCTTAATCGCCTGCAGCCGCTTCTCCGCCACCTCTTTTAGCATCTTATCCTTCTTGTACATCAAAAACGCATACGCCGTCCGGTTAGATCTGCCTACCCTCCCGCGGAGCTGATAAAGCTGCGAAAGCCCCATATTGTCCGAATCGTGGATAATCATGGTATTCACATTCGAAATATCAAGCCCCGTTTCAATAATCGTCGTCGAAACAAGCACGTCAATCTCCCCGTTGATAAACTCAAACATAATCTTTTCCAGCTCGTGCTCCTTCATCTGCCCATGCGCAAACGCCACGTTCGCCTCCGGCACCAGCTTTGCAATCCGGTCCGTAATATCGTCAATATTGTTCACACGATTATAGACATAATAAACCTGACCGCCCCTTGACAGCTCGCGCAGAATCGCCTCCCGCACAAGCTCCTCATTGTACTCCAGCACATACGTCTGAATCGGCTGCCGCTCCCCCGGCGCTTCCTCCAAAACGCTCATATCGCGAATCCCCAAAAGGCTCATGTGAAGCGTCCGCGGAATCGGCGTCGCCGTCAGCGTCAGCACATCAACATCGTCCTTAATCTGCTTAATCTTCTCCTTGTGGCGCACGCCAAACCGCTGCTCCTCGTCAATAATTAAAAGTCCCAGCTCCTTATACTTCACATCGTCCGACAACAGACGGTGCGTGCCGATGACAATATCTACTATCCCCTTTTTCAGACCTTCTATGGTCTTTTTCATCTCGCCCGCAGTCCGAAACCGCGACATCATCTCCACCGTCACCGGAAAATCCTTCATACGCTGGATAAATGTATTGTAATGCTGCTGCGCGAGAATGGTTGTCGGCACAAGATAGGCTACCTGCTTTCCGTCCTGCACCGCCTTAAACGCAGCACGAATCGCGATCTCGGTCTTTCCGTAACCGACATCGCCGCAAATCAGCCGATCCATAATGCGCGGGCTCTCCATATCGTTTTTCGTCGCCTCAATTGCAAGCAGTTGATCCTCCGTTTCCTCGAAGGGAAACATCTCCTCAAACTCCTGCTGCCACACCGTATCCTTGCTGAACACAAAGCCCTGCTTTTTCTGCCGCACCGCATATAACTCCACCAAGTCCTTTGCGATTTCATTCACAGCAGTCTTTACCCGCGACTTTGTCTTTGACCACTCCTGCGTGCCAAGCTTATTCAGCTTCGGCTTTTTGGCAGCGTCCGCCGCGGCATACTTCTGAATAACGTCAAGCCCCGTTGCCAAAATATAAAGATTTCCGCCGTCGCGGTATTCAATCTTAATATAATCCTTGACAACCTTGTCTACCTCGACCTTCTCAATCCCCTTGTAAATGCCCAGCCCATGATTTTCGTGCACCACGTAGTCGCCCACCTTCAAGTCGGAAAAGTCCTGTATCTTCGTGCCGCCGCCAAAGCTCTTCTTCCGCTTTTTCTTCTTCTGCTGCTTGCCGAAAATATCCGTTTCGGAAATGACGGCAAGCTTCAAATAAGGATACTCAAAGCCCTTCAGCGCAAGACCATGAAACGTGATAATCTCGCCCGCCTGCTGCTCCCTCCCGGTGTCCTCCGAATAAAAAGCGCCAAGCCCCTCGTCCATCAGGTCACTCGCAAGCCGCTTTGCACGCGTGACAGACGTAGACAAAAGCAGCACGCGAAAGCCCTTCTTTTTATAGAGCTTCAAGTCCTTCACAAGCTCCGGAAAGCTGTTATTATAGGAAGAAATATTGCGCGCGTTCACCAAAAAGCGGTTTGCAAACCGAATGCCAAAGCTCTTAAATTCCATTGTAGAAAGCGCCAAAACGCGCTTTCCCTCAAGCCGCGCCATAATTTCCGGTACGGAAAAAAGCACGTCCTGCTGCCGCGGAAGAATATAGCCGCCTATCGCCCTGCTTGACATGCTCTCGCGAAATTCCAGTTCCACCGCCCGCGCATGCTCCTCCACCCGAAGCGGTTCGTCAACATAAACACAGCAGCTCCTGCCCGCAAAAAAGTCCGCAAAGGACATGGTATTTTCATAAAAATATCCAAGAAAGCTCTCTAAATTAATATAGTTTTGAAACTGTGTCACCTGCTCCTTCAAATCCTGAATATACGTTTCAAGCCTGTGCGCTTCCTCCGGCTTGGTATTCTTCCGAAAGTACGCCGCCCGTTCTTTGCAGTCCTTCTCAATTTCATGAAAGCCCTTGTCAAGCTTTTGCTGCGTAAGAATCAGCTCCGTCGCCGGATAAACTGACACATGTGTCATATTTTCTTCAATGGAACGCTGGCTTAGCACATCAAACGAACGAATCGACTCTACCGTATCGCCCCATAGCTCAATTCGCACCGGATTGTCCGCCGTCAAATCAAAAATGTCCACAATGCCGCCGCGGATTGAAAACTGCCCTGCTGCCTCCACCTGATACGTCTTTTCGTACCCCATCGCCACAAGCTTCCTTGCAAGCGCATTCTCCTCAATCACACTGTCCCTGCCAATTTCAATTACATTTTCTTCCAGAACGGACAACGGCACCTGATGCGCCATCAGTGCGGCAAACGTCGTCACAATCGTAATCGGCTCCCCCTCAAGAATGCGCCGCTGAACCTCCAGCCGCTCCTTAGAAAGCTGCCGTCCATGAATATCCGCCTGATAAAAAATCAAATCCTTTGCAGGATAAAAATAGGACTCGCGGCAGTAAAGCCGACAGTCCTCAAGCAGCTCGCGTGCCTTGATATCACTGTAAGTCACAATCAGCCTTACATCGAACGTTGTGCTCTCAGCCCCCGCGCCAAGTCCAAATATCATGTGGAGCTTTTGAGAATCCACACAGCCGCTGATGCTGACCTTTCCGTCCTCCTTCTCAAGCGCACCCACAATTTCCTGATATTCCCCAAGCTCCTTTAATGGTGCAAGTAATAGATTCACTTGTTTCCCTCCGTATTGGTTCCACTCGATTTTTTATTGTAATCATTCATCGCCTGATCCACTTCTCCCGCAAGCATCAAATTAACAGCGCCGTCAACCTTACAAAGACTCTCCTGCATCACCGCAAGCTCCTCCTTGCTGAAATGCCCCAGCACATAATCCGCAAGATCATAGCCCTTTGGCTTTTCGCCGACGCCGATTTTAATGCGCAAAAACACATCGTGCCCCAACTGCGCGATAATATTTTTGATGCCGTTATGCCCTCCTGCGCTGCCCTTTTTCCGAATGCGCAGCTGCCCCACGTCAAGGCTGACGTCATCATAAATCACAATCAGCTCGCTCTCAGCATCTGCCTTATAATAATCTATGACGGCGCGCACCGCTTCACCACTCAAATTCATGTATGTTAAAGGTTTCACAAGCACAACCTTATATCCGTTTATCACGCCTTTGCCAATCAAAGCCTTGTGCCTGCAGTCCAGCACGCTGATATTGTATTTCTCCGCAAGCGCGTCGATTGCCATAAAGCCGACGTTGTGCCTTGTATTCTCGTATTCCTTTTTGGGATTTCCCAATCCTACTATGATAACCATTTTTCCGGTTTCCTCCTGCACTGCCTCTTTTCTCCTAAATTTGATGCCGAACCACCGCATATTCATCTCCATTTCTATAATAAGGGCAGCTCTTATAATGCCCCTCCATAAAACGCGCCATATCGTCCTCGTCCAAATCCGCCTCGCAGTAATAACATTCGTCCTCGTCGTCATATACGTTATATGCGCATGTATCGCAGTTTGTACTTCCCATTTCTATGCCCCTGCTCCTTTCCAAGTCTGCGCAAATCCCTCCGGTATCCCATAGCAGACATTCGGGGAATATTGCTTTTTCCTGTAAGATTTATTCCTCATACGAAAATTCCGGACACCAAATCACTTGATACGGATCGCTCGAAAATACGGAAACCCGAATATCCACATGCTCATTTTCCTGCGGCGATACCAGCATACATTCATTGCCGTCCATGTACACACCATAACCGCCCTCATCGTTATAAAAAATGCTAAACGCCCCGACCACCGTCTCGAACCTTGCACCCGAAACATGACTGTCATTCAAAGCCGTTGAATGCCCCCCCCCGGTATTTGAAACAGCAATAAAATCCGTATGCCCCGAAACCTGTGACGTATCCACGCCAAACCCCTCAAGCAACGCCAAAAACCGCTTATCCTTTATCATATCATGATTTACAATTTCTATCAAAACATCATAATCGTTTCGTTTTAATTCCTCGCACCAAGCGTGCGGCTCGCCTGATTCACACAGCCTTGACCACATCACAAACTGCTTGGAAAAGTCAAACCGCAAAGCCTCCTCATGACTGCCCGCATCGCCAAACAAAAGTTCTATCCCGTTCTGCCCGCGCAAATCAAGCGTACGCCACAAAAAATCATCCACGTAAATCCGGCAGCTTCCGTTTGCCTCGCTGTCCTCCTCAAGCCGGATATGTCCAATACAAGTATCAACGCCCTCCGGCACACGAAGTGTTTCAAAATACTCCGTTTTTTTATCCGCACCGCTTATCACCGCAAAATTCACATCGTCCGTAAGCCGCGCCGCGTCAATGCCGATGTATTCCAAAAACTCTTTGTAGTCATCATTATCCGACATCCGTTTGTCATTCAGCACAAGGATAAAATCAGACTGCAAAAAGTCTTTATACTGCGCACTTCTGACAACATACACATTTTTCGTGGCATTCTCCCCCGAAACCAGCTTCTCCAGGCGCCTGTAATAATCGTCCGTTTCCTGAAGGCGGTTCGCAACATAGCTTCGAAAATCCTCCAAGCCCTTATCCACGTCCCAGTAGCTTCCATCCGGCCAACGCTCCATTTCCCGCAAATAGGCGCCCGAAAAATAAATGTCCTCCTCGTATTCGTCCAGTATTCCGTTCAAATATTCCTCTGTCCAATGCGTTTCCCGCAGATGCCGGTATTTGTCAAGAATCAATCCCCAGATTTTATCGTCACCGTTTAAAATCAATGACGGAAGATTTCCGATTCCCAGCACCGTATTCTGATCGGCAGGAATGCCGTACGCTTTGCACATATTGGTTTCCGCGTCCCCCGTCCATTGCAGCCCCCATGTAATGTCCATATCCCAGGGCGTGTATAATAGTTTTTCCTCTCCCCCCTTATTGTGGAAAGAAAGATACATATTTTTGGCGGACAGGCTGTCGATCACCCCCACATGGTCAATTCCCTGAATCAGATTGAGAAACAAATACATATCAATCGCATTGTCAATATCAATCCCTGCATACATGCATTGTGCATCTTCCCATTCCGAGTGCAATGTGGCATAATACGCTTTCAAAATCTCCCACGCATCTCCATCACTTTCCTCCGTATCATATCCGGCAACCGCAGTGTTTGGCTGCGATAAAATCTGCTCCTCACTCTCCCATGTTCTCTTTTTATACAACCGCTCATTCTGCGACACGTCCACTTCTACCTGAAGCTCGTCAATCGGATAGCCAAGCGCATACAAGCCCCAGTATTGGTGATTCACAAACAACTCAATGTAGCGGTATTCCATTCCGTTATCAATCCCAAATGCATTATCACTCGCACATGTGTTCTTCCACAACTTTGATGAAAACACATTCCGGATTTTCTCCGGATCATTGTATGCAGCATATAAAATCCAGTCATCATCCTGACGCATTCCCAAAAGCGATACCTTATTCAGCCTTATATTATCTCCCAAAGATTCCTGCGTAAGCGAAAGCTTATATCCCTTTTTCGGATAGGTTCTTGTCGAACCGCCTCTGATATGCATTTTGCCGTCGGATTCCGTAAATTTCTGCGCCGCGCCCTTCCTGTTGTCAAGCAGTGTCATGTGGACTGCCGCATCTTCGTCCCCGATTTCTGTATCGCATTCGATATTCATTAGCGGCAGCATCGTACATACAAGGTTATACTCGTGGTAGGACTGATCATCATACGCAAGCAGTTGGTAAACCTTCGCTTCTCTGATATCCTGTGCTGTTATCTGTGCATCCAAAACCGCAACGGAAAGCTTCTCATGCGCCGATTGTATCTCTACATACGGATTATACGCGCTCCTGCTTCCTTCCTCCAAAGAATAGTAAAACGTATCCGACGATGCGTCAAAAATCAACTGCTGCTCGTCAAAAAAAAGCGCCTCCAGCAAATCGGAGCCCCCTGCATAGCGGCGGCTGTTTAAAATAAGGTCAAACTGCTCCTTGCCCACAGAAAGCTTCTCAAACCGAACCGGATTTCCAAAAAAGCACATCAAATATACTGCCAAAAAGCACGAAATCAGCAGCAGCGTCATTCCTATTTTCTTCTTCATATCCGTCCCCCATGCTGCCGGCAGCCTGCCGATCCTAAATTACGTCCTCACTGTCATACTCAATAACGGAAAATTTTTCGATTTCCAAACCCTTCATCCGTTCTGTCAAAGCTGTCGGATCCTTTGCGGAAAATTCAATCACATAATTCATTCCCCGTTCCGTAAAGTTCCTGCTTTTAATGCGAAATCTTGAAGTAACCTCTTTGAGATTGCTCAAAATCTCCAAATCCTTCTCGGGCGCACATTGGAAAACCAGCACAAACGGCTTTCTTCCAATCGAAACATAATTCATCAAAAGCAGCACAATCGTCACGACAAGCGACGTCAAAACTGCAACCTCATAAAGCTGGCAGCCGCACACAATACCGATATGAACCGACCAAAGCAGATACAACATGTCCACCGGATCCTTTACGGCTGTTCGGAACCTGAGAATCGCCAACGCCCCAATCGTTCCCAAAGTAATCACAATATTCGACTGTAAACACATCACAATCGTCGCGATAAAAAACGGCAGCACGACAATGCAGATATTAAAAGACTTATTATAAAATGCCCTGTGGGAAACCACCCTGTAAACGACAAATTCATACAATGCCAAAACCAACACCACAAGCAGCACAGAAGCAATCTGCGCAGTGCCTATTGTCTGCGTGGTATAAGAATTAAAAATGTTATCAATTGTTTTGCTTAAAATGTTCATATGCATCTCCTGTTCTTAATCAGTTTGCAAATTTGTGCCTCTGCACAAATTTGCCAGGTGAAGCTTTCGATATTCTTAGGCAGCGTCTTTCAGATGCCTTAGAATATCTCTTCACCTTATTTCCTGTAATTTTAGTCTGCCCAAATAATACTTGGAAAAAGACGACTGTTTCAGATTTTTATTAGATACAATGCTCTTAATATATCCCGGCAAAATATCATCAAATTTTACCTCCAATACATGTTCGCTTTTTTCCTGCACCGGATATCTCATATAATTCCCTGTCAGAAATTCCGCAACATTGTCCGACACAGAAATATTTTTATCCACCGTAATCCTGACATTGGCAATCTCCTCCACATAAGCCGCCCGCTCATAGTCGATAATCGCCTTCGGTTCAAACAGCCTTGTCATAATATGGATGCAAAACTGCCTTACCAGTAAATCTTCTGTTTCCCAATACAGTTCGTCAGCTTTTCCGTCCAGTATTTTCTGACACATCTGCCTTGTCAGCACCGCGCTGTCCTTATGACAGCGCCCGTCCATTTTTTCTTTCCGTTCCAGCTTTAAAGTATCCGGCGCATTCCCGTAATAGCGTATTCTGTATTTAAACCTGCGCGATACCCCCGCTTCATTCTCTTTCGCGCAGGTATCCTTATAATCGTCAAAATATAAGCTGTGTATCTCATAATTTCCCGACTGGCCGCTGTGAAAATCCAAGTCCATAACAGCGGCAACTCTGTTTTCAATCACCGCCAAATCCGCCTCATACAGACGGTATTTCCACTCATTTCGATAACGTTTCATCTTTTTCCTTTCCCTGCCTGCAAGCCACGCTCTGCATGACATCACTGGCCAAAACAAAACATTCCCAACGTATAAGATTATCACAAAATAAATACCGCGTCAATTACAAAGGACATCCGCTAAACGGATGTCCTTTTACCCACATCTATTTTGTCAAATTATTTTTTAAACTACCGGTTCCTCATCAGGCTCTAAAAGTGCCTTTTCATAGCTCTCAAGGATTGTCTTCTGAATGGTATCTCTCGTGCTTGAGTTAATGGGATGCGCGATGTCTCTGTATTCGCCGTCAGCAGATTTCTTGCTTGGCATCGCAATGAAAAGCCCCTTTTCACCCTCGATTACCTTGATATCATGAACTACAAATTCATCATCGAGCGTGATGGACACTACCGCTTTCATCTTTCCCTCTTTCGTGATTTTACGAACGCGAACGTCTGTTATTCTCATTCTTTTGTCCCCCTTTTACAAATCGTTCTCCTAATTTTTTATGTGCAGGCTCTACTGCTACAGAACATATCTCTCGTTTTTTTCGACCACAACTTTGATTCCGGTCTCGCCAACATGGTGAGAGTTTGCTCTAATTGTATCGCGGCTCTCTACAATACAGTTTTCAATGTGGGTGTTATCGCCAAGATACACATCATTTAAAATGATGGAGTTTTTAATAGTACAGTTATTGCCGACGAAAACTTCCTTGAACAAAATCGAACTTTCGACGGTTCCATTGATAATGCAGCCACTCGAAATCAGACTGTTTTTTACCTGTGCACCCGGATTGTATTTTGCAGGCGGCAAATCGTCCACCTTGGAATAAATGTCCGGATACTGCTTGAAGAAATAGTCTCTGATGTCCTTCTTTAAGAAGTCCATATTCGTGCCGTAGTAATCCTCCACAGTTGCAATATTTCTCCAGTAGGTTTCAATTTTATATCCGTAAATTCGTTTTAAATCTTTATAACGTATGAGAATGTCCTGAACCAGATCATGTCTTCCCTCTTCCGCACTCTTCTCAATCAGCTCAATTAACTGCCGCCTTCTGATGACATAAATCCCGCAGGATACCGTCTTTGACTTTGCCACCACAGGCTTCTCCTCATATTCCTCAATGCGTCCGTCGTCATTCATCCGGACAACGCCGTACCTGTCCACATTTGCATCGCTTGGCATCTCCTTTACCACTACGGTAATGTCCGCCTTCTTTGCAATATGATATTCCAAAACCTTGTTAAAGTCCATTTTGTATACACAATCGCCGGTCGCAATGACCACATATGGTTCATGACTTCTCTTTAAAAATAAGAGATTTTGATAAATACTGTCCGCCGTACCCTGATACCAGTTGCTGTTGTCAGGCGTCACAGTCGGCGTGAAGGTATAAAGCCCTCCCTGCTTTCGTCCGAAATCCCACCACTTTGAAGAGCTTAAGTGCTCATGAAGGCTGCGCGAATTATACTGTGTAATGACTGCGACCTTCTGAATATGGGAGTTTGACATATTACTCAATACAAAATCAATACTTCTATAACTACCTGCGATTGGCATGGCTGAAATCGCTCTCTTATAAGAAAGCTCTCCCATCCTTCTGCTGTTTCCGCCTGCTAATACGATTCCTAATGCTCTCATATTATTCCCCCACCTTTATCAATGTCTTACCGCTGTCCAATACACCATTCTCATAATCACCGGCAACCGTCTCTCCAAAAACAACCGCATTTTTTCCGACCTTGACATTTGCGGGAACGATAGTCTTTTCACCGATTGTTACAAGCCCGCTGTTGTAAATATCCGGTCTTGTGTCGTTCTCCTTTCCGGAAATTGTGCCAAGCTGTGTGTTATCACCAATCTTTGTAAACTCGTCAATAATCGCCTTCTCAATCACGCATCCGCTTCCGATTTCCGTCTGATTCATAATAATCGAATCGCGCACCACTGTACCCTCGCCAATAATGACACCGCAGCCGATAACAGAATTATACACCTTTCCGTAAATCTCGGAGCCTTCCCCGATTATGCAGCGCTCAATCACGCTCTGATCGGAAATATACTGTGGCGGAAGCGCCTCGCTCTTCGTGTAAATCTTCCAATATTCCTCATAAAGGTTAAACTCGGGAACAATGTCGATCAGCTCCATGTTTGCCTCCCAGTAAGAGCTTAACGTTCCCACGTCCTTCCAATAACCGTTGAATTCATACGAATACATCGGGCTGCCTTTTTCATGGCAGTACGGTATGATATGCTTGCCAAAGTCAAGCGCCGGCTGGTCTGCTTTCGCAATCAGCGCCTCCTTGAGCGTTTTCCAATTAAATATATAAATTCCCATAGAAGCCAGATTGCTGCGCGGATTCTCGGGCTTCTCCTCAAACTCAATAATTTTTTTATTCTCGTCCGTAATTACAATGCCAAAACGCTTTGCCTCCTCAATCGGCACAGGCATAGATGCAATCGTGACCTCCGAGCCGTTCTCCTTATGGAAGTCGAGCATTACCTCATAATCCATTTTATAAATATGATCGCCTGAGAGAATCAGCACATAGTCCGGATGAAAGCTCTCCATGTACTCCAGATTCTGAAAAATTGCATTGGCGGTACCTGTGTACCACTCACTCTCTCCGCTCTTTTCGTACGGAGGAAGAACCGTCACACCACCGATATTCCTGTCCAAATCCCAGGGAATTCCGATTCCAATGTGTGTATTCAGCTTCAACGGCTGATACTGCGTAAGCACTCCGACTGTGTCAATACCGGAATTGATACAGTTGCTCAGGGGAAAATCAATAATTCTGTACTTGCCGCCAAAGGCAACCGCCGGTTTTGCCATTTTTGATGTCAGCACTCCCAGTCTTGAGCCCTGTCCACCTGCAAGAAGCATGGCAATCATTTCTTTTTTAATCATGTTGTCACCCCATTCTGATAATTATCCGATGCGCTTCCTGTTTTGTAAAGTTTCGTCGGATAATTCCACACCTCAAACTTTATATGGTCTAATTTATAGTAGTTTTCACTTAAAAGAAGACCAGTGAATATATTATAACATACAATTTCCACAAATGGAACCCGTTTGTGATTATTTTAACTATATATTTTTTATCAGATTGCAGTGTGAAAGTATAAACCGTTATCTGAAATTTTATTCATTTTACAGATTGTGTCTATCAATTCATTTTTCTATGGAAAAGTCACCGTTTGAGGTGTATGATGTATATTAATAAGGAATTAAAATATGAAAGGAAGAAATAATTTCATGTATCAGATAAATTTTGACAAGCCAATCCACGTACACTTTATCGGCATCGGCGGCATTAGCATGTCCGGACTTGCCCAAATCCTAATCGATGCCGGATTTACCGTAACGGGTTCCGACGCAAAAAAATCACCGCTCACACAGCATCTTGCCGCGAAAGGGGCAAAAATCAATTACCCGCAGATGGCAAGCAACATCACAGACGATATCGACTTAGTGGTATATACTGCAGCAATTGCAAAAGATAATCCGGAATTTGCAGCGGCGGAAGTAAAAAAAATATCCATGATAACACGCGCGGAATTACTTGGACAGATTATGAAAAACTACAAAACGCCGATTGCCGTCAGCGGCACACATGGAAAGACAACAACTACCTCCATGATTTCGGAAGTCCTGCTCGCTGCCGACACAGACCCAACCTTATCCATTGGCGGAATTCTCAAATCCATTGGCGGAAATATCCGCGTGGGAAAATCCGAATATTTTGTTACGGAAGCATGTGAATACACAAACTCCTTTTTAAGCTTTTTCCCGCGGATTGGCATTATCCTGAATATCGAAGAAGACCATATGGATTTCTTCAAGGATATCAATGATATCCGCAATTCTTTCCGGAAATTTGCGCAGATTCTTCCAAACGACGGCTTTCTTATTATAAATAACGGCATTGAAAACCTGGAAGAACTTACCAACGGATTGGACTGCAAAATCATCACCTTTGGCAATGGCAGCGCGGATTATGGCTACACCGACGTATCTTATGACGCGCTTGGCTGCGGCTCCTACACGCTTTTAAAAAACGGAACAGACTGCGGGCGCGTGACGCTTGGCGTTGTCGGTGAACATAATATTTTAAACTCGCTTTCCGTTATCGCCCTGACGGATCTCCTTGGGATTGATTCTGAACTGGTGCTTAACGCCCTCGCTGCTTTTTCCGGTACGGACAGACGGTTCGAGCACAAGGGTGAAGTCTGCGGCGTGACAATCCTCGATGATTATGCACATCACCCTACGGAAATCAGGGCTACGCTAAAAGCTGCCGCAAATTATCCGCACAAAACGCTTTGGTGCGTATTCCAGCCGCACACTTACACGCGAACCAAGGCATTTTTGCATGATTTTGCCGAAGCGCTCTCGCTTGCCGACAAGGTTGTGCTCACAGACATTTACGCGGCGCGCGAAAAAAATACAATCGGCATTTCCTCAAAGGATTTGCTGGCAGAGCTTGAGAAGCTTGGTGTAGAATGCTATTATTTTTCAACGTTTGACGAGATTGAAAATTTTTTATTAAAAAATTGTATCAACGGCGATTTGTTGATAACTATGGGTGCGGGAGATGTCGTAAAAATCGGTGAAAACCTGCTTGGAAATTAATTATCCACACTATCCACATTTTTTGGGGCGTTTTTTTGCCAAAAAGGGTGTGGATAGTTTTTGTTTTCATCCACAATCCACGCAGGCGTATTTTACGTCTTAAAGTGAACCCTTGCATGGACTGCCGAAAAATCCACCACCTTTTTCCACACTTTCCACACTTTCCACAAACACCCCAAAGTCCCCGATTCACAAGCCTTCTTAAGGGGCGGAGGCTTGCTTTTTTGGACAGGTATGCTACAATACATTTACCTTACATTACAGACCTTGAAAGGAGCAAGCCATAACTATGAATCGCATCAACATCTATCGCACTGCTGCAAAGGAGCAGACAGCCGTATCCAATCTTTTTATTGACGAGTACATGGCAGATGCAAATGATGCCCAGCTCAAAATCTATCTTTTTTTAATCCGTATGATGGACGCCAATCTCCCGACAAGCGTTTCGGACATTGCGGACAAGTTTAATTATACGGAAAAAGATGTCCTTCGAGCGTTGATGTACTGGGAATCCAGACAGCTTTTAGCGCTTGATTTTGATGCGGCACAAAACCTGACAGGAATCAAAGTGCTCTCACTTGACAATACATATGAAGCGCCCCGCACAACTGCGCGTATCACGCCGGTTTTGTCCTTTATCCGTCCGGCTTCCATGAATACAGGTCTGACTGCGCAGGCGGCAAAACAGTCTGCCGCAAAGACGGCCTCCGCCGCAAGCCAAAACAGCCGTTACGGCGGAAATCGTCGTGACAGTGACCGTCATGAATACTCGCTCGACGAGCTGAAAGCATTTCAGAGCAATGAGGATATTGAGCAGCTTTTAATGGTTGCTGAGCAATATATGGGAAGACAGCTCTCGCATTCCGATATGCAGACCATCCTCTTCCTTTATGACCAGCTTCACTTTTCTTCCGATCTGATTGATTATCTGCTCCAGCACTGCGTAGAGCGTGGCAAGAAGGATTTTCGGTATATCGAGAAAGTGGCGCTTTCATGGCACGAGCAGGGAATTACATCTGCAAAAGACGCGCAGAGCGCTTTGCGCAAATATGACAAGATTGTATATACCATTATGAAGTCTTTGGGAAAAACAGCCAATCCGGCGCCAAAGGAGCTTGAATATATTAACAAGTGGACAAAAGAATACGGTTTTTTGCTTGATGTCATTCAGGAAGCATGTGACAAGACTGTAATGAATACGGACACGCATCGCTTTGCTTACGCTGATGGTATCTTAAGCAAATGGTATCAGGCAGGCGTGCAGCGCAAAGCGGATATTGAAGCGGCGGACAGTTCCTTTAAAAAGCAGTCTGAAAACAGAAAACGTGCGCAAAAAAGTGACACGCGTGTCATAAAAAACGGCTTCAATAATTTTACGCAGAACACCTATGACTTTGACCAGTTAGAGCAAAATATACTCAGCAATTAAGGAACAGCCGGATAAACCGATTATTTGCAATTATCTGCAACAACGAAACGAGGTTTAAAATGCCACTTACAAACAGTCAGTACGACGCCATTATGCGTTCCTATGAAGAAAAACAGCGTGCGGCAAGGTACCGCTTGGAGGAAAACACCCAAAAGGTTTATTCCCAAATTCCTTCCTATGAGGAATTGGACAGACAAACCGCCTCGATTTCCATTGCGCATGGGCGCAGGCTTCTTGGCGGCGAACACAGCGCTTTGGAGGAATTAAAGAAAAATTTAAGAGAGCTCTCCGAAAGGAAGGCTTTCTTGCTGCGTGAAAACGGGTTTCCGCCGGATTTCCTTACGCCGACATATGCATGTGAAAAATGTCAGGACACAGGTTATATAAATGGACAAAAATGCAACTGTTTCCGCGCCGCGGAAGTGGAATTAATCTATGAACAGTCACACATTCGAACCATGCTGAAAACCGAAAATTTTGAATTTTTGTCCTATGACTATTATGTCGGTGATGAACTTGAAAAATTTACAAAAGCTGTACAAATATGCCAAAATTTTGTGGAAACTTTCCATTTAGACTACCGAAATCTCTTTTTTTATGGTACAGTAGGAACGGGGAAATCTTTTTTATCCTGTTGTGTCGCAAAAGAATTAATGGATTTGGGAAATCTCGTGATTTATTTTAGCGCATCACAGCTTTTTGACACCTTGTCAAAGAGTACCTTTGACAAAGACAGCATAGAAGCGCTGTCCGGCATATCAGAGGATATTTATGAGTGTGATCTGCTGATTATTGATGATTTAGGAACAGAGCTTACAAACGCGTTTGTTTCCTCCCGTCTTTTCTCCTGTCTGAATAACAGGCATATGCGGAAAAAGGCAACGATTATTACAACAAATCTTTCATTGGGAGAGTTAAGAGACCGGTATTCAGACCGAATATTTTCCCGCATCACAAGCAATTATACTGTATGTAAACTAACTGGCTCCGATATACGCATGAAGAAGAAAACAGCGGCTGCTTCCAAAAGCAAAAGCTTCAACAACTAGAAAGTGAGGATATTTCCAATGTCTGTTCGTGAGGAAAAAAGAAACTTAAATTCGATTCCTGTAGGATCCTTAGGAATCATTCCCCTTAAGGGGTGCGAGGAGCTTGGCGACAATGTTGACAAGTACCTTGTCAGGTGGCGAACCGAGCGCAAAAATGAGCATAAAACCTCGCTTGCCTTTGCCGGATATCAGCGTGATTCCTATATTATACAGGCGAGAGTGCCGCGCTTTGGCACAGGTGAAGCGAAGGGCGAAATTTTGGAGTCTGTGCGCGGTGACGATCTCTATTTAATTGTAGATGTCACGAATTACAGCATGACCTATTCGCTATGCGGTCAGGAGAATCATATGTCACCTGACGACCATTATCAGAATTTAAAGCGGATTATTGCTGCTGTCGGCGGAAAAGCGAGACGTATTACAGTGATTATGCCCTTCCTTTACGAGAGCCGCCAGCATAAACGGACTGCTAGGGAATCCCTTGACTGTGCACTTGCACTGCAGGAAATGGTGGACATGGGGGTTGACAATATTATCACCTTTGACGCACATGACGCTCGAGTGCAAAATGCGATTCCGCTTCATGGATTTGAAACCGTATCGCCCACTTATCAGTTTATCAAGGGCCTTTTAAATAATGTGGACGACCTTACAATCGACGCTGATCATATGATGATTATCAGTCCTGACGAGGGCGGTATGAGTCGTGCGATTTATATGGCAAATGTGATGGGGCTCGACATGGGTATGTTTTATAAACGGCGCGACTATACAAAGATTGTAAACGGCAGAAATCCGATTGTTGCGCATGAATTTCTCGGAAGCAATGTCGAGGGCAAGGACGTGATTATCGTTGATGATATGATTTCGTCAGGCGAGAGTGTCCTTGAAGTTGCTTCCGATTTGAAAAAACGGAAAGTAAACCGTATTTTTGTCGCTGCAACCTTTGGCCTTTTCACAAACGGTCTGGAACGCTTTGACAAGGCTTACGAGGACGGGCTGATTTACCGGCTGCTTACCACAAACCTGATTTATCAAAGGCCGGAGCTGCTTGAAAAGCCTTGGTATATCAGCTGTGATATGAGTAAATATATTGCCTATATCATTGATACGCTAAATCATGATTCTTCTATCAGCGATTTGCTCAACCCGCTTGACAGGATACATAGCATTATTGAAAAGTATCAGAAAGGCGAGCTGAACAAATAATAGAAATTCAATTTTTTAAGACCGCATAGTTTCTTTATTTGAATTTATTTAATAAAGAAGCTTATGCGGTCTTTTTATTTTTCCTCCAATATTTAGAACTGCTTAGTCATCATAACCGTTCGGGTTGTTTGACTGCCACCTCCAGCTGTCTGCGCACATATCCTTGATGCCATACTGCGCTGTCCAGCCAAGCTCTTCCTTCGCCTTCGTCGCGTCTGCGTAGCAAATCGCGATATCGCCGGCACGTCTTGGCTTAATTTCGTACGGAATCTTTACGCCTGTTGCTTCCTCGAAGTTCTTTACAATGTCAAGCACGCTGTATCCCATGCCTGTACCAAGATTGTAAATGCAAAGTCCTGCCTTCTCCTCGATCTTCTTGAGTGCCTTCACATGTCCAACGGCAAGGTCTACCACATGAATATAATCTCTCACGCCTGTACCGTCATGCGTGTCATAATCATTTCCGAATACGCCGAGCTTCTCAAGCTTTCCGACTGCCACCTGTGTAATGTACGGCATCAGGTTATTCGGAATGCCGTTCGGATTTTCTCCCATTGTGCCGCTCTTATGCGCACCGATCGGGTTAAAGTAACGGAGTAAAATTACATTCCACTCGTTGTCTGCTTTCTGCATATCTGTCAGAATCTGCTCCAGCATCGACTTTGTCCAGCCGTATGGATTGGTACACTGTCCTTTCGGGCACTCCTCCGTAATCGGAATAAACGCCGGATCTCCATATACCGTTGCCGATGAAGAGAAAATAATGTTTTTGCAATTGTGCTTTCTCATCACATCGACGAGCGTAAGCGTTCCGGAAATATTGTTACTGTAATACTCCCAGGGCTTTGCCACCGATTCTCCCACAGCCTTCAAGCCTGCAAAGTGAATGCACGAGTCAATGCTTTCCTTTTGAAAGATATCCTCGAGCGCCTCTCTGTCACGAATGTCTGCCTTGTAGAAGGTAACAGGCTTTCCCGTAATCTTTTCCACACGCTGTAAAGATTTCTCGCTTGCATTGGAAAGATTGTCAAGCACTACCACGTCATATCCAGCGTTCTGCAACTCTACCACAGTATGGCTTCCGATAAAACCTGCTCCGCCCGTAACTAAAATTGCCATAATCAAATACCTCCGTTCTCTTATTAATATGTTAAAATATTATCATATTCTTGATAGCTTTATCATATCGCTTTTGACAACTTGTTGCAAGCGATTTTTGGAGATATCCGATACATGTTCTTTAATGCCTGTTTTCCTTGCGTTATTGCATCTTTTCCATTTAAAATTCATTACTCATTATTTCACAAAAAATCCCGCAAGTTTCATATCCGCATCAAAGGTCAGCGTATAGGTGACGCTTGTGTTTGTGTATGCCACACTCACCTGAACCATTGCAAACAGCTTGCTGCCCTGCTTTGCCTCAGAGATATACATTTGACCAAAAGACTGAAAGTCCCCGAAATCCTCTGTCACAAGCTGCGACTTTGAAAGCGAAAGCGTCGGCGCATTCAGCACTTCCTTCATATCGTCCGTCATGTATGCCACGACTGCTTCATATTCGTCGTTACTATAAAACGTTATGATTTCCTCCGCTGCCATCCGTACCTGCTCTTCGTTGAAAACCGTACTCTCGCTGATATCGCTCCACTTCGGCATATTCCAATAAATCAGTCCGGCCGCTATCACGATTACGGCAATGACAATGCCCCAAATTTTTATTGTCTTCTCACGCCTTGCCGCCGCCTTCTCTGCCTTGTCAAAATTATCGTTATAGCGGTTTGCATAGTCCCAGGGAATCCCCATTTTTGCAAACACGTCTTCCAGTCTTTCGCCTGATGCAACTGCACTGTTAATGTCGGACAATAGCTTGTCCCGAATCGCCTTCTTCTTTGCCGTCCTGCATTTTAGCAGCTTTGATACCTCTTTTACATATTTTTCCGCTGTCATTTTTCCTCCATGCAAAGACGCAGGCTCAGCAGCCTGCGTTCCGCCACTGCAATAATACATTTTTCCATAGCATGGAAAAGCCTGCGTTTACTCTTCTGTATTTTTTTGTTTTCTTTATATAGTATTACGCTGTATTTGTAAAGTCAAGCAGTTTTCGTAATACCACATTTATGACAAGCCTTGTTCACGATTTGTCAATACCATCGCGTCATGGGAAGCGCATTGTTCACTCCATTGGAAAACAAGACCTGATGTAAATCCACAATACCGTTTTGGAATACTGCCGCGCACGCGCAAAGATAAAGCTCCCACATACGCGCAAACCGCTCGTCAAACATGGAAACGACCTCGTCCCTGTGCTCCTGAAACGATTTGTTCCAGCATAAAAGTGTTTTGGTATAGTGTCTGCGCAGGCTCTCCACATCAAGCGTATAAAATCCCAGCTCACCCGCAATATTTATCATCTCCCTCAGACTTGGAATGACGCCGCCCGGAAAAATGTATTTTTTAATCCACGCATCACCCGGATATTCTCTTAAGGCGCTGATAAAATGCAGAAGAAACAGTCCTCCCGGTTTTAGTACCGTCTGTGCACAGCGCATGAACTCCTCATAGCTGCCCCGTCCCACATGCTCCACCATTCCCACGCTTACAATTCTGTCAAACTGTGTTCCGTATTTGGGCAGCTCTCTGTAATCCAAAAGCTCTACCTTCAAAAGTTCTCCAAGCCCTTCACTTGCAATGCGCTCCTCAAACCGCTTTTTTTGCTCTGTGCTAAGTGTAATTCCCACGCCATGTACCTTATATTTCTTCACCGCTTCAATCAGCAGAAATCCCCAGCCGCAGCCAATGTCGCACAGTGTCATGCCCTCGTGCAGCGCAAGCTTTTCCAAAATGCGCTCTACCTTGCAGCACTGCGCTTCGTAGAGCGTTGCTCCTTCCTGTTCGAAATAGCCGCAGGAATAGCTCATCGTTTCGTCAAGCCACATTTTATAAAAATCATTTCCGATATCATAGTGGGAGGAGACTTCCTTTTTCTGATTTGCCTTAGAGGTTGATGTAAAAATTAGTTTTTTCAGCTTTTGATGGTCTGTACTGAATTTTCCAAGCTGACCTAAAAACAGATTTAGTGCCTGATACAAATCCCCTTCAATTTCGATATTTCCATCCATGTATCCCTCTCCAAGCGCAAGGGAAGTGCTTTTTACAAGCTCCACAGCAGGAGGCGCCTTATGAATTACGACGGAAAATTGGGGTATTCCATCGCCTATCTTATGGCGCTCGCCGTGAAGCGTAATTTCAAACGGACAGGCGTCAAACCGCTGCATAAATGTAATAAATTCTTTCTCCATTACTGACATACAAAAATCCCCCATTCTTGCCAAAGTCTGCAAACTTGCATGCAAAAACATAATTTTCACGAAAACTCCGATTTGCCGGACTATCAAATCACTCTCATCCGCCTGCTTTTGTGGGTACTCAAATCAGGATGGTGAAATTTAAAGTTTACAAAAAATAGAATTTCCATATTATAGGATTTTATGCAGACAACAAAATATGACACGCATGTCATATTTTGTTGTATCGGATTTTAGGTTTTTATTGCTGCACTTTTCGGATTACACCGCAGCCGATTTTTTCGCCTGCATCTCCTGACGGCTGTGTCTTAAAATCGTCCGGATTTCTGTGAACAATGACACTTCTGTCAAGAATATCCGCAATCGTAAAACGCTTGTCATAAAAAGCAAGCCACGCATAGCCCTGATTTGCCATAAGCGGAATCATGTCGCCTGCGTGGTTTGGATGGAACTCATTTGTCGGATTGTAGTGATTGCCCGTCTTGTCAAACGGCAGCGTGCAGTCTCCTATTTCGTGTATGTGCATTGCATAAAAATCGGACGAAAACTGTGTCGCGATGTTTGGCATACCGAAGATTTCCGCCTCAATCAAAACGCCGGAATACGGCGTCTGATAAAATTTCACAATACCGCTAAGCTGCGGATTTTCGCCGTTTCCACGTATCCATGCAATTGCCTCAGGGGAGCCGTTTCTTAATATATCCGTAAATATCATTCCGGGTGTTACGTCTGTCATTCTCTTTGAACCTCGGTTTTGATTTTACCATTATAATATGCAGGCAAAGAAAATCTGATAAAGCCTTTTTAGAGTATTGTTCTTTCTTACTGGGCACATATGTATTATATTACGACAAACAGGTTTTCTATTAATTCTTTCTGCAAACTTAATACTTCGAATGGACTTTTCCGCAATCAAAACTTATTCCCTTATACTATCACAGTATTTTCACCTTTCGCTTACGCCACTTCTTTATACCTCATATAGACATACTCATAAATCTTCTGCCGATAGTCAAATATTGCATGATCTGAATAACATTCCGGCAGCCCTTCCCATAAAATCCTTCCAATCAGTGTATCCACTTCTGCTTTTGTTTCCTGCTTATCCGTCCAATGGTCAAGTTTCGAAATCTTCTCCTTAATCTTATCAAGTAACTCTACTGCAACTTTTTTTATCTTCTTGATATCTTCCTTAGAAAGATTCTCATCAAAAAGCATATCATATAGTGACAGCTCTTCATCACTTGTGAAGCCTTCCCGAACATATCTTTGTTCTTCCCTGTTCATGGAATTTGCCAAATTCATAAGTTCCATAAACATCCTTTCAATATTTGCCCTGTCCTGCTCATGATTGTATTCTTCAATAATTTTCTGATAGCGCTCATAATAGTCTACACGTTTTGGGTTCTCTTTGAGCATCCTGTCTAAGCGCATTCGGATCAACTCATCAAGCTCCGTAAACATAAGGTTTTTCTTTTTCACTTTAGCAAACTCTCTTCGAAGCATATCAAAATCAATCTTACTGATATCAAATCGCTTTTCCATATTCCGATTTTCAGGTGTCGGTTCTATCAAAATATATTCGCTCACAATGCCGTTAATCTGTACCATCAAATCAACTGTATCCACGTGTTTCTTCTTTTTCTTCAACTCATCATATATCGCAGTAATCGCGTCTTTCTTTTGCCTGTCTTCCTCTGAAATATCATGTCTGTCAAGATATTTCATCATACGATTCAGCTCACTGCCATAGGTCATAAATTGTTTTTTGTTCTCTCTACTATCAGAAACCGCGTTTGCCGCTTCCTGTAATAATGCAAGTTTTTCAAAATTCTTTGCCGCTACAAGATGATTTAAAATAAAACCTTTGCTGCACAAAAAAGCATTTGCAGCAGCGATGATTTCTAACACCCTTTCTATTAATTCGCCCTTATCAACTGTTGGATCCGTACTTCTTCCACCCACATTTGCCGTATAATCGGCAAGCGCTTTGCGAAGTGATTTTACAATACCAACATAGTCAATAACAAGTCCGTTGCTCTTGCCTTCTGCTACACGATTTGCCCTTGCAATAGTCTGCATCAGCGTATGCGCTTTTAAAGGTTTGTCCAAATACAGGCACGACAAACACTTTATGTCAAATCCCGTAAGCCACATAGCACAGACAAAAACCACTCTTAGAGGATTGTCGCTATCCTTAAACTCCTTATCCAATTCCCGCTTTTCCATCTTCTCACGATGTGATTTGATATCCAAATTCCATTTCTTAAATGTCTGAATCTCATTCTGCTCCTGCGAGATTACTACAGCCATCTCCGTATCCGTCATCCACTTTATCTTACGGTCAAACTCCCAAACCTCTTGTTGCGATGCCGCTTTTCGTTGCGTTTTTAACAATTCAATTTCTTCCTGCCAATACTCCTGCACCATATTGTACATACGGACACAGGTAACCTTATTCAGGCATACAAACATCGCCTTGCCGCTTGTCCAAAGGTCAGAATAATGTGATACAAAATCTTTGGCAATTGAACGAAGCCTCGGCTCTGCTGTTAAAAGATGAATTTCATTCTCGAACTCACGTTCCATCTTTTCAGTCTGTTCTGCGTCAAGATCTGCTGCTTCAATCGCATCAAGTATTTTTTCTGTAATGTCAGGATTATGAATATCAAGTATTTTTTCGCCTCTGTTCTCATAGTAAAGAGGCACCGTAGCCTTATCCTCTACCGCACGCTTAAAATCATAAATAGAAATATAACCACCAAAGGTACGTTCCGTAATGTTATCATTTGATAACAGGGGCGTTCCTGTAAAACCAATTCTGGACGCTGTAGGAAGCAATTCTACCATATTATCTGCAAATATACCATATTGGCTTCTGTGCGCCTCATCCGACATGATAATGATATCGTGGTCAGGAATAATCGGCTGTTCCACTTTCTTATTAAATTTCTGAATCAGGGTAAATATAAAGCTTGGATTACCCTCTAATTTTCTTATCAGATTATCGCCGCTTGTAGCTACAAACTCTGAAGCTCTTGTTCTTCCCAGCAAACCGCAATTTTCAAATGTATCGCTAATCTGCGTATTCAACTCGTCCCGGTCAGTGAGTACAACAATCGTAGGTGAGCCTGCAAACTTTCTACGGATTTTCTGAGAAAGAAACACCATAGAATAGCTTTTACCGGAACCTTGTGTATGCCAAAACACTCCAAGCTTTCCATTGTTAAGCTTACGAGCCTCATAAGCCTTTACTGCTTCATTTACTCCAAGATACTGATGATTCCTTGCAAGGATTTTGACTGTGATCCCTCCTGAATGGTCATACAGAATAAAATTCTCTAATAAATCAAGGAAGTTGACTTTATTGCAAATACCGCGAAGCATCGTTTCCAATGCAACACTGCCTGTTTCCTGCTCCTTCAATCTTTTCCACTCATGGAAAAATTCAAACTTGCTCCCAAGTGTACCTACTTTTGACTCAATACCATTAGAAAGAATCAAAAATGCATTATAATAAAACAGGTGGGGAATTGTGTCCAGATAATCTGTGTAATTATTGGTATATGCATCCTGCACATCTATCGTATTCTTCTTCAATTCCACAAATAAAAGTGGGATACCATTGACAAACCCTACGATATCCGTTCGCCTGCGATACAGGTCGCCCTGTATTTTCAGCTCTTTTATTGCAAGAAAATCATTATTATCCGAATTGGTAAAATCTATGACCGCCGCCTTCTTTTCCTCTGTTTGTCCGTTCGGCTTTTTCACCTTTACAGGAATGCCGTCACGGATATATCCGTACTTTTCCTCGTTTATCTGCATTAAAGAAGAAGTGGAAAGATGATGTTCAAAGACCTTTATTGCTTCCTCCGCAAGTGCCGATGTCATCCAAGGATTAAGCCGTTTAAGAGCCTCTTTCAAGTAGCGTACTAAGAGAATATCCTTGTAGGATTTTCTTCCGAAGGAACCGTTATCGCCAAGAATTTCTTTATTATATGCAATTTCTACTCTCCAGCCAAGTTCTTCTTCAAGAAGGTGTCCTGCACTTTCCTGAACCAATATATTTTCCGAGTAGTCGTAACTCATATGCCTTCCTCCTGTAATTCATCATACCTCAAAGAATCTCATCATGTGCTATTTACATTATAGCAGTCCAAATGTACTTTTATCATAAATATCTTACAATATTTCACAGTACTGCATCTAATTGTAGTGTTATCTGTATTATAGTATCCCCGCCGCCCCTAATGGAAATGCATTGTCATTTGTATACCAGCTTATAATTCCCTCTGTTCCATCCACTTGCATTTGAAATAATTCATCTTC
This sequence comes from uncultured Lachnospiraceae bacterium, assembly GCA_910577115.1. GTDB lineage: Bacteria > Bacillota > Clostridia > Lachnospirales > Lachnospiraceae > COE1. The sequence goes on along the minus strand of CAJTMC010000013.1, from coordinate 31,759 downwards.
TGTTTTATCTGTATAAATTACATCTGCTGATTCTAATGTCACTCCGTCATCATTTGCATATTTAATATTGCTTAACCCCAGCCACATATCAGGATATTTCTGTGCCATCTGTTCTCTTGTTAATCGCTCTATCATCAAGTTTTTCCCCCTTCCCCATAATCATCACAAAATTTATATTTCTGATGTTCCCTTCATTTTTAATATAGCATGAAAAGGTTATTGTGATAAATTACTGCTTTCATATTTCTAATTCACCTCTCATTAGCTTTCATAATAAATAATCCTGAACTTAATCCATTTTAAAATTAGCATAAAACAATATGAATATCATTTGAGAATTGCCAAGTTCCTTCTTAAAAAAGCGTCCTACACTTTCCTGAACCAATATATTTTCTGAGTAGTCGTAACTCATATGCCTTCCTTCTGCAATTCATCATACTTACAGATAACTGCATCAACAGCACCTTCCATATAGTAATCTTTTTTCATTCCCTTTTTCTTCTTAGGATCTAAATATCTTGATTGGCATAGAGATGCATCCCGTTTTATTATTGCCATTGCTGAATTATACATTTTATTCAATTTAATATCAGGGCGTTTTTCTTTAACCTTATCAATAACATCTTGATATGTCAGCGGCGGCAGTAATTCATCATTCATTCGCACTGCCGGTGCATTTGGATCATCTGTTATACGCACTTGTTTTACTAATTTCACTGTTCCATTTAATTGGTCTATTGCAGCAACCAAATCAGCATTATCAATTTTTTTAACACTTGCTGTATATACGTCAAATCCAATAACAATACTATCTTGTATATTATCATTTTTTAATTTGCGTACTGTATTTATTACATCATTTACGAACTCATTATGCATATTGCCATAGTCTTGTTTCAAATAGTCAATTGGATTAAATGGTAATTTAAAACCAACTGGAAGAATTATCAAATTATCATCTTTCGTGATATCTTTTTGGAAAAAATCTTTTAAAAACTGATCATAATTTAAAACAGCTTTACATACTAACATAAAGATAATAGGATCCAAATTACTTTCAGCAAAGTGAACATTTGAACATCTATATTCATTTAGCAAATCAATATTTTCAAACACTGGTCTATATTGTTTCTGTTTGTTTTTAGAATATATATCATCTCTCACTAATACAAGCGCTTTGGAAAACGAAATTGTATATTTCTTGTCTTTTTTCTCTTTCTTCTCTTTCTCATAAATTTTCTCTTTTCCTATATATTTATACACATACGCTTTTAACGCTAATTCCCATGCATTAATAATTAAAATTACAGTTGTTGGATATCTATAAGCAATATGTGGTTTATTATGTATTTCCACTCCCGCAAACAATGCAGATTGTGACGAATCTAATAATAATTTTGTTACAGACTTTCCACGTGACATATCCATGCCTCCATTAATTATTCTCCATCAGATTTACCTTTTCCTATAAAATTTTTCAAATCGGAAATTTTCTTATTTCTTTCTATATTGTCTAATTCCAAAAATGCTAATAATGATAATTGGTAAATTTCATCATACCATTCTTCTAATTCTTTCCTAGGCATATTTGCTACATACTCTATGTAATGAGAGCTTCCTTTACTACAGTTATCATGTCTTATATTCATATTATTAAATAACATGAATATATTTGTTTCCATAGTTTTATTGATGTTTTTTAACTCCACTCTTTTGGATTCTATTTTATCTGCAAGCAATAGTAAAATTGCTTTTTTTCCCTCTATATTACCTTGTAACAAATGATGATTATATTCAATCACCTTATATGAAAGTTCTGGATTAATTATCTCGGATACTGAAATTGCCTCCTGCGATTTTGGGACAAAAATCGTTATTCCCCTTTCATTTGTAGAATACATATATCCTATTTCCTCTATTACTTTATTTATTTGTTGCAAATATATTTGATGAGGAGAGTTCACTACAAAATTTCCAAAGGAATTTACAGGGTTTAAATAAATCAAAAAATTATACGTATATTCACAAAACAAGATTAAATAATTTAAATCAAATTTACTTGGAACTTTTTCAAAATGAATTTTATGAAAATCATCAAAGTCATCTAAAGTTAAGCATGTCCCACGAAAAGGTACATTTATAAAATTCATTTGACAATATTCATATAAAGATAAATTGTTTCCCATTCCATCAAATATTTTTTGGATAAAAAAACTATTATATAATCTATTATATTCTCTCTCAATATCAATCTTAGCTTCCTTCAAAATCTGCGCAAAATTTCTTCGCTCCATAATAATTATACCTCCAAGCTTTCTCCCATAAGTTCTGGCAACAACATATCTCTTGCTTTTTTCGCATTCAAAATACCTTTACTAATAAAATATATTTTACGAAAAAATGGTTCACATAATTCATTATATCTATATATCAACTCATTTGTCGGCATTAATAGCTCAATATTTTCAAATTTCTTTTTATTTACATTCGTCATTGTAGCACCATTACTCCCAAGACCGTCCAACAGTTTATCTATTTCTTTTATTACTGAATACACATAATATAACATTCTTTTTTCTTTCAGTATAATGGAATTAATCTGTTGATTGGTCTGACATTTTTCAACAGAAATATTAACAAGTCCTACTGTTGCAATACAAGATACCATAATGCTATTCTTAGGAACAAATTTATTCTTCTGAGTATTCGCTCCTTCCTCTGTAAGAGTTACTTCTGTCGTCAAAGGATATACAACATCATGCATATCTGGAATTTTAACAAATGGAATGTTTCCACCGTAATAAGTACTCCTTATTGTTAATGGTGTCTTTCCTGTGATTATCTCTCCTAACTCTTTAATCGGTGTAATTGTCCATCCTTCTGGTATACCGTCCACAATTTTACATTCTTCATAATTTGGAAATCTCAAATCTACAAACCATTCCTTATAAAGACGCTGTGCCGCCTCCTCTAATAGTTTAATTTGCTTTTGATTATTTTCAATAAACTCATCATACTTAAATAAAATATCTGCTATTCGCCCCTGTGTATCTATATCCGGAACCTTAGCCTCGTAAATTGATAATCGTCCTTGGCTGAGATTTTGTATGTTTGCTCCTATTGCAGTTCCAGACATGGCTTTTCTAAAACTTTGATTTTTAAAGTGATACGACCAGAACAAAGGATTATGTACTTCTATATTTTTCAATCTTGCTCTGATGCAAAAACCGGAAAATGTAACCTTCGCAGGCGGATTATCAACTAACATACATCTTCCTACAAGTTCCTTGTTTCCATTCGAACGAACAAATATAATATCACCTGTTTGAAGGCAATCTGATTCACGCACAATGTCTTCTCTCACTTCTTCCAGTTCATCATAATCAGGAAAAAATCTATTTCCAAAGTTTGAAACACTTATAAGCTTTATACCTTTGCCGTATGCCTCTTTACCAAAATTTATTCCATTACTAAAATCAGCGATATCACCTAACCTTACTTTTCTCCAACTCATAACCCCATCTCCTTCATATTCCGCGAGATGGTATCCATCAATTTATTACTTTCGGCTTGAAGTGATAACAACTCCTGATGTATCTGCGCCATTCGCTCTGCAAAGTCAACGCCATCGTCCTCTACAGGCGTTACACCTACATAAGCGCCCGGCGTAAGAGACCATCCTTTGCTTTCAATTGCTTCAATATCTGCAATTCTGCAAAGCCCGGGAATATCTTCATACGTTCCCTCACCAAACTTACTATAAAGCCAATGCGCTTCCTTTGCTACTTCTGCAATTTCTTCTACAGATGCAATCTTTTCATCCCATGAGGTTTGTAACTGCTTCTTTTCCTTCCTGTCACATACTTCTATCTCTTTCTTTGCAGACTCTCTAAGTGTTTTCAAATACTTCTTGGCTTCTTCCAATCCACCTATAAATAAATCATCCATTATGGCATTAAGAGCATCATCGCCAATCTCGTCAATCATTTCTTTCATAACAGATTGATACTCTTCAAGCAGTGCTTTGTACTTTTCTGTCTCACCTCTATAAAGCCATACAATCGCATTCATATTTTTAAGCTGCCATTCACTCCACTCATTGAGCGTTCGGTCTACCACTGTATAATAATTTCTCGCATCTATGAAAAGGACTTTATCCTTTAATTCATCTGCCTTTCCCTTATCAAAGAACCACAAGGTACAAGGTAAACTTTTTGTGTAAAAAAAGTTGTTTCCAACACTTATCATAACATCCACATGACCAGTCTTTACAAGTTTTTCTCTAATATCCTTATCACTTCCCTGACTGTCTGTAGCCGACGAAGCCATAACAAATCCTGCCCTGCCCGTCTCATTTAGGTAAGCATAGAAATAAGAAATCCAAAGATAATTTGCATTTCCGATTTCTTTATTCTTATTCTCTTTCGGAACACCAAAGGGAAGTCTTCCTGCATTCGCCGCCGACTCAGCTTTTACTTTATCCACATTAAAAGGTGGATTCGCCATAACATAATTACAACACCCCTCCAAATTATGTGCGTCATGATAAAAACTGTTTGCTTCATCACCCGACTTAATGACTCCGGTTAATCCATGCACAGCCATATTCATAAGGCAAAGCTGTGCATTGTATTCTACCTTTTCCTGTCCATAAAATGTCATACTGCTATTTGCCTGTAAACCGGCTTTATGAACGAAATCTCCAGTCTGTACAAACATACCGCCTGAACCACAAGCAGGATCTAAAAGAACACCGCTTGCAGGCTCTAAGATATTCACAATCATTTTTACCAGTGATTTTGGTGTAAAGAATACGCCATCATCCGAAGCAATATTTTTTGCAAATTTATTCAGGAAGTACTCATAAATACGACCAATCACATCGCCTCCCACTTCGTCAAGGGCATTATTATTGAATATTCGAAGAAGTTCTCCAAGTAAATCATCCGAGAAATCCGTATAACTCTTCGGAAGCACACCGGTAAGCTGTGTGCTCTGCTGCTCCACAAGCTCCATCGCATTATTCACGACTTCACCCAGACTTGCCATCATCTGACCGGATACGTTTGTAAGTTCAAGTGACACCACATTCTCAGGTAAATTTACAAGCCAATAATATTGAGCCATTTGGGGAAGATACAAAGCGCTTTTCGCCGCAAAATCTTTTGCCTCAACCGGCATCTTACGACCGTTTCTTACAGGTCTGTTTTTTAATATTTCTTCCTCCGCCATTTTAAATCTGCTATAGGCATATCTTAAAAACAGCAGACCAAGTACCGGCATACAATATTGATTGGAAGTCAGCTTTGAACCGGCTCTTAGCAAATCAGCAGACTCCCATAAATCAGCTTCCAACTTTTTAATACTTCTATTATTCATTATGGTACTTCCTCCAAATTATCTGTTCGCTCATAATATGTCATAAATCACGAAATATTAGCATAATAATTCCCATTTATTATATCAAAACCATTACCCTGTTTCAATTATTTCTTATGAAGTCGTTAATCAGCTAACATACGTGATCCATTTTAATATTGCCAGTGTAGTATACCGTTGATATTTCGTTTATATGATGTATTTCCACAGCATAAAATAAAAACGGTGTAAGACCTCAATAATTTAATTAAGACCTTACACCTGATATTTATGATTTCTGATATTTCATTGTTATTCTTTAATTCTGTCAATTTCGGTTAGAGCAACACCGAAAAGTGTGAGTAGAACTTTAAGCGCACTATATCTTACTTTCATAGCTTTATATACTTCTGAATCTTTGTCTGCTAAAAGCATATAAGTTTGTAATTGTACAAACTCCTCGACATTTTTTTGCATCATTTCTTTTTCCGACATGCAATCACCCCATCTCCACCACTCTGTCCGCAAGCGCAATCGTCGACGGTCTGTGTGCAATCATCACAATCGTCATCTGCCGCTGGAGCTTTTTCATCGCATCATTCACAAGCTGCTCGGACTCATTATCCAGCGCAGAGGTCGCCTCGTCAAGCAGCATAATCGGCGCACGTTTTAAAATCGCACGCGCAATCGCAATACGCTGCCGCTGTCCGCCCGAAAGGCGGTTGCCGCGCTCTCCTACCTCTGTATCGTATCCGTTCTCCAAATCAACAATAAAATCGTGCGCGTTTGCAAGCCGCGCCGCCTCCATGACCTCGTCGTCCGACGCGTCCAGTCTGCCCATGCGGATATTTTCCCGCACGCTGCCGTAAAACAGATACGGCTCCTGCGGCACATAGGCAATTTTCTGCCGCCACTCTTGTTTCGTCATGTCCGACACGCTTTTTCCGTCAATACAGATAACCCCGTTTTTTATGGGATACAAGCCCAAAAGAAGCTTGGAAACCGTCGTCTTTCCGCAGCCCGACGCGCCCGTAATTGCCACGCACTCGCCCTGTTTAATATCCATGCAGAAGTGATTTAACAGCAGTCCGTCCTGCTCCGCCGCCGTTTCGTAGGAAAAATCAATGTCCTGCATACTGACCGCCATATCCGGACTGCCGCCGTCCCCAAAGACAGCCATGCGCTGCGGCTCCCGCTCCTCCTCCAAAAAGTCAAAAATATTCTGCGCGTATGCAAGATAGGCAATCAGCTCGGGAAAATACTTTCCAAGCTCCAAAAACTGATCGGAAAATCTTCCATACAAGGTGTAAATCGCCGCAAGTGCGCCGAGCGTCGTGTAGCCCTGCTGCACAAAGAACACGCCAAGCAGCAGAAACACAAGCATACACAGCAAATCAAAGCCGTTGCTGCTGCTTGATAAAAGCGCTGTAAAAAAGATGTTGTGCTTTGATTTTCTGACATATGTGTCATTTTCTTTCACATACGACTGCACAGTCTGCGCGCCCGCACGATACATGCGCGCCTGCTCCATTCCCTGCAGCAAATCCGATAACCGCTGCGTCATTTGGCTGTTGATACCGGAAAGACTACGGCTGACCTTGCGCATCGGCTCCGCCATCAGCATATCAATTGCAAGCATCACGCCGTTTACCGCCACAAGGCAGAGCGTAAGCTGCCAGCTTAACAAAAACATTGGCACAAGGAACACGACCACCTGCAAAAACGGCGTCATTGTGCGGCGCAGGCGCGAGCCGTAAATATCGCCCATACGTCCCAAATCAAAGGAAACCTTTGACATGATTTCCCCGCTGTGGTGTTTTTCATAGTACGCATAAGGCAGTTTCATTTCCAAATCCAGCACCTTTTCATAAATCACGCCGTACACGCGCTTTGCCTCGACGTTATATCGGACGCAGAAAAACCGATACGTCAACAGCGAAATCCCGCCGCCCGCCACGATTGCAAGAATTGTACCAATCAGCCGCCGCATGTCCCCCGTCGGCGCAATATCAACGACGCACTTCATCAACAGCGCCGAAAACACGCCAAACATCGCAAGCGACGCACTCAGCATTACAATCGAAGTCAAATATAATACACTTCTTTTCCCCATTACACGGATCGTCCTGACAAACAGTTTCCATGTACTGATATTCTTTTTCATTTTAATCCTCCGTTATCCTTGCTGATACATTTTTGCATAAACACCGCCCGCATTCAACAATGCCGCATGTGTCCCCTGTTCCACGATTTTCCCGCTGTTTAGCACATAAATGCAATCTGCATTCTGTATCGTCGAAAGCCTGTGCGCTATGGTGATACAGGTACGTCCCTTCATCACGTTTTCAAGCGCCTTCTGTATCAGCTCCTCCGTTTCCACATCAACCGCCGAGGTGGGCTCGTCCAGCAGCAGAACAGGGGCATTTTTTAAAATTGCCCGCGCAATAGAAATCCGCTGTTTCTGACCGCCCGAAAGCAGTGCGCCGCGCTCCCCCGTAATGGTCTGATACCCTTGCGGGAGCGTCATGATAAAGTCGTGAATCTGTGCCTTTTTGCATGCCTCGACAATCTCCTCCTGCGTCGCGTCCGGATTCCCGTAGGCGACGTTCTCGGCAACCGTCGTTGGGAAGAGAAAGACATTTTGCGACACCAGCGCCAAACGCTCCCTTGCTGCCTGCGCATTCCACTCGCCAATCTCCCTGCCGTAGAGCTTGTAGCTGCCGCTCCCCGGCGCATAAAATGCACATAAGAGATTAAATATCGTACTCTTTCCGCCGCCCGATTCCCCGACAAGCGCAATATTCTCTCCGGCTCTGACCGTAAGCTCCAAACCATCCAATACCTTACTTTCTTCCGTATAACCAAAGCAGAGATCTTTGAGCGAAATTATGACATCTGTGTCAGTTTTTCCCTCCGTTTCGCTCCCGCTGATTTCGTCGGGCGTGTTTAAGATTTCTTCAATGCGTCGGATACACACGATGTTTCCGGCAGCATCCACAAAGCACCAAGGAATACCGATAAACGACTGTACCATTTTTCCCAGCACAACAATAAACGCAATCAGATTTCCAAGGCTGAACGTGCCGCGGCTGACAAGGATTACGCAGTACACCGCGCAGATAATATTGGGCAGCCATTGTATCATGTTTCTCACGACGATTGCCGTGTTGGAAATACGGGTGCGTTTCTCCTCATTGTCCACCAAAGCCTTTGTCGCCTTCTGCATCTGCCCCTGAAAATAATCCTCAAGCCCAAAGCTGCGCAGCACCAGAATACCGCTCAGCGCATCCTGCGCAATACCCGTAATCGCGTCGGATTTTTCGCGGTACGTACCGCTCAGAACACTAATCCTTTTTACCAGTATCCCCGCAATCCAAAATACGGCGGGATAACTAATCAGCATGACGACCAGCAAACTGATATTCATGCTTCCGATATATACGGCGTAAATAATAACTGCCGTAATGTCACTAATCAGCATGGGAAAGGGAAACTGCAAAAAGCTCTCCGCCTCCCCCATGTCGGAATTAATTTTATTGATAATCGTTGCCATATTTTCATTTTTCAGATAGGCATATTCAATATGATAGAGTTTTTCCACCACACACTTTCTGTACGCACCTGACACTTTTACGCTATACAGTCCCGCAAGCTGCTGCCCCAAAAATGCAAGCACAAAGCCCGCAATCGTAATCGCAATAAATTCCGGCAAAAACATGCCAAGCACGATTTCGTTTCCGCTTAGCATGTCATCAATGACACTGCTGATAACGCTGTTTCCCCGCACAATGGCAAGATTTAACAGACAGACGCAGACCACTCCGCCAAGCAGCAGATAACCGTATTTTATCATATAACGCAGATAATACCGATTTTGTTTTTTCATTTTACACTCTCCTCACAAGCACTCATCCCATCGCAAGCCTGCAATTTATGATTACCAATCACTCACTGAACAAACACGTTTTACAGCACTTACTATATCACATATTAATATAATTTTCTTTTTATTTATAACTAAAAACGTTGACTTTTTTACGATTATATGCCATTTTAATAAATATAGCAATCACTTTTTAGGAGAGTTGACATGCCGCTGCCACTTTTACCTCAACAGGAATTTTACATCGCACACCGCATACTGCCCGCCGACTATGCCATGCCTGCATTGGAGGCGGCTACTGACCATTATGGCATGGGATATGTCATTTCCGGCGACCGCTTTACCATTACGCCCAAGCACACCTATTATCACCGCGTAGGAGAGCTTGGAATGATGCCGCCTTATCTCTATCACAGAACAATGCCGCTCTCACCCGAGGCGGGAATCCCATATGAAGGAATCCTTGTCAAATTTTCTCCCAAATTCGTTGCGCCGTTTATTGCCTCTGTGGGGCAGTCTGTTTTCGACGACATTTATTCGTACCGCGTACAGAAATTTCTTCCTGAGGACAGCGAAAAAATTCTTGCGCACCTGATGAAAATTCTTGAAATATATGAGAGCGATTTTCCGCAGAAAACCGCTCTTCTTCAATACATGCTCTTTGAACTTTTACTCAATATCCTTCGTCTGCGCCTTGACGGCGACGATGCAGTCGCGCACAAGACAACCCTGACGCCGCCTATTCTAGAGGCAATTTTTTATATGGAACAAAATTACAGTAAGAACCCTTCCCTGGAGGAAACAGCGTCAGTCGCCGGCTATTCGCCTGCCTATTTTTCCAAACTCTTTCATGCGCAGCTTGGCAAATCCTACTCGGACTATTTTACCGTAATCAAGCTAAAGCATGTACAGCATCTGCTGTTGTCCACCAACAAGAGCATTACGGAAATCGCATATGACACAGGTTACCGCCATGTCAGCAATTTAAGTGAGCAGTTCAAAAAAATGACAGGAATGTCACCTTTACAATACCGAAAACTGCAATAAACAAATAACACATTCCGCGGGCAGCTCTTATGCTGTCACATAACGGCACTCGCAACACAAAATAAGATACACTGCCGGCGTTTCCTATTTTGTTATGGCGAGCGTCTTCCACACAATTTTGTTTTCCTCTGCGCCCATACTCTCTGTAATACCATACGCTTTTCTGTTTTTCTCCACGCGCGCCCACGCCTCATCGCTTGTGAGGAACCGGATTCCCATACGTGCCTCGTTGTCTTTTATGTAATCCATAACAATCTTTTTTTCTGCGTCTGTCGCATCGTCCAAAATGTAATAGGAATAAATCGTTTCCCCGTTAATCTCATACTCGCCAAACTCCACCGGAAATCCGTCATTATCGCTCGAATCCCAAACCTCCCAGCAGGAGCTCATGCCGTACAGTCCCTGTCCGGTTTCCGTATGGCAATCGTAGGTCTTGTGGTAGACGCCGTCCGCGCCGATCATCCCTTCCCAAACATAATGGCTTGACGCGCCGCCGCTGCCGCCGCCAAATACATAGCCGTTGTCGTAAAGCTCGTTTTCACTGCGTGCCCATGAATCGACTGCATATATCATGGTGACCGTTTCGTCCTGATAATCAAACACCATTGTGAGGTCACTGTTATCGTCCGGTGAATAAATCCCCAATCCATATGCGCGCAGGGCAAGCTGTTTTTTGCCGTCGGTTCCGCAGTCAATCAATGCGTACTCCATGCGTCCGATGCTGCCCTCGCCTCTGCCCCCAATCATTTCTTCCGAAATCTTTGTAATCAAATCGTTTAAGGAAATACCTTCCTTCCCGCCGCCCGCAGCGGTATCCGTTATAAAGCCTCCAATGTAAGAAATGTCCGTATGTATATTGTTTGCTACGGCTGCGGTGCGTTTTCCTGTGAGAAATTCCCCGTATGCCGCAGCTTCCTCTCCTTTCTGCGTATCACCAAACAAATTTGTGACACTTGTGTCATTTTTTTGCTGATTTTCGGGATCTTCTTTCGGATACGTACGCAAGCCGTCAGATGCATACTGCTTACCGTCCCAGTCCTCGACATACCAGTCGCTTACATAAACCGTTCCGTTTTCGTCCCAGTCAAACAAAAACACAGCGTTTCCAACTCCGTCTGCGATAGCCCCCGCATAGAGATATTCGTATCCCGCAAGGTACTGCCTGCCGTCTCTCTCAAGCTGCGTGAGCGTGTGATACCCTCTACAGTTCGAGCCGCCGCCCCAATCCTCATCGTCCTTTGGGATTTCCATCAAAATCGTATCGTCAAGATAGGGACAGGATATCCTGTAAACGTTGTTTTCATTGTCCCGCTCCACGTCGACGAAAAGCCCGATATCGTAGTCAGCGTCCGCGTCAGTAAAATCCGTAGGGAGTTCCATACGCTCGATTGCCTTGTCTTTATATTTTATCACAAATTTCTGGCAGTCCCCCGCGCCGCCGCAGCCTGTTCCCTGCACGCAAAAAACAACCTCCGTAATGCCGTCATGGTCGATGTCTGCTCCAAAGTCACCGAAAATAGCGCCGAAACTGTAACAGCAGAAATCGTCATAAATAGAATATGGCGTTTCGTCGTCGTTCATAAAAAGATAGAGACAGCCGTCCGCGTAGCTGTTGGCATTTTCGGTGTCCTGATACAGGCAGACAATCATATCAGTTTTTCCGTTTCCGTCATAGTCGTTTAATACTGCTCCGGTAAGACGGGTGTTTTCTTTTTCTAAGATTTTGCTGTCGGTTATTTTTTGGTACATTGTTTTTGCTTCTGCTTCCGAGAGATTATAATGGGTCGTCGCTGTTTCATAAAACCGGTTTTCGGATAAGACAAGGCGATCCTGTGTTTCAGAAGAAGGCTCCGTGTTGAATGGAATGATTGTCACAGGCTCGTCTGTATCCGTGGCAGGACTTGCCGTGTTTGTTTTATTCTGACATGCGGCAGTTGACAGCGCCAGTGTGCCGATGCAAAGTGTGAGTGCGATTTTTGATTTCATTTGAATATTCCCCTTTATTTTTGTGTTTTATCTCTCTGTATTCGCTTTCTTTTTATATTCGTTCTTCAATATTTCCGCAATTGAAAAGCTGCTGCCCAAATTTTCATCTGAAAGCTCCTGCCATACAATCTCATGAGCTTCCGTTCCCATTTCCTCCGTAATTCCAAGCGCCTTTCTGTTTTCGATTATGCGCTCCCATGCCTCGTCCTTTGTCAAAAGATGTACTCCTGTAGCAGCCTCGTTTTCCCTAAGATAGTTTTGAATAATCTGTTCTTCTACGTCTGTTGTTTCTCTAAGAATGCTGTAGGCATAAATGGTTTCATCATTTATCGTATATTCGTAAAAATCCACCGGTACGGGCTTGATGCCGTATTTTTCCCAAAACTCCAAATAGAAGCTTCCGATTTTTCGAAATCCGTTTGTGATCCGGCATTCGTAATTTGTGCGGTATATCCCATCTGCTCCAATCACTCCTTCGCTTGTATAAAAGCTTATGCCGCCGCTTGCGTAGCCGGACACGTATCCGTTTGCATAAAGCGTATGGGAATCGCTTGCCCATGAGGCGACTGCGTATGCCAGCAAAACCTCCCCGTCCTGCCAGTCAAATACCATTGTGTAATCGCTGTCGTCGTTTAGATATTGGTAGCTCATGCCGTATGTGCGCAGGGCCAGCTGCTTCTTATTGTCATTCCCGCAGTCAATCAGTGCATATTGGACACTTTGAATACCCTCCGCACCGTCAGGCATACTTGCCACAATATTCTTCATGAGGCGCTCAAGGAAAAGACCTCCCTTCTTTCCGTTTTCCAATATGTCTTCGTAAAATCCGTTTTCATAGACAGTATCCGCCATGTACGCCGCCCGTTTTCCCATAAGAAACTCCTCGTATGCTTTTACCTCGTCGCCTGTCTGGGTTTCATCGAATAAATTTGTGACATTTATGTCATTTTTTTGTAATTCTAAAATGTTACTGTTTTCTATAGTTTGATCTAACGACTGTGTTTCGGGTTCTGACATTTGGCAACAGGTCAAAGCAGCTTCGAAAAGCTTGTCCTCAGACTGCGTTAAGCGATCTGCTGATTCGGATTGTACGGTGGAAGTTACTACCGTTAATTCTGTTGGTTGCATTACTTCTTTTGCTTCTTCAAAAGGTTTTTGCGTCTCTTTGTTGTTTTCACAGGCAATAAGCGACAGCGCCATTAGACCGACAGCAAAAAAACTGCAATTTTCAATTTCATTTGCATCGTCTTTCCTATTATTTATTTGATTTGTTAAAATTATATCATGACGTTGAAAAGTTCTATAATATTGATTATAAAACAGACTTGCATATTTTTTGCATACTATTAGGGTAAGTTCAAAAAAATTGTTAAATATCGTATATTAATAAGAAAAATAAACGTTAAAATAAAGAATTGTGCAAATATAATCAGGTGGTAACCAATATTCGGCTACCACCTGATTATATTTAATTTTTCAATCTTAATTTACTGTATAAATCGTAAGATTACCTACCATACTCTTACTTATAGAAATCAATAAACTTGTTAAAAAGGACACTCTTGTGTCTCCTTTTCTTTCTTAGCAATTGACAATAATCCTCGCAAAACCTGACGTACTTCTCTCGACGATAATATTTTTTGCAAAACACTAAGCAACATTTCTTCATCGTCAACAATAACCTTTTTACAAAAAAAATCCCACAAGCGCCTCCCTCAGGTCGGACGTGCTCATGGGACTTTATCCGTCAATATCTTACAGTTTATTACCAATCACCAACAAACAAACTAGCAAACACCCTGCGCCAGCATCGCGTTGACAACCTTCTCAAATCCGGCAATATTCGCACCGGCAACATAGTTGCCTTCCATGCCGTATCTCTTCGCCGCGTCATCAATATTATGATAAATATTTACCATAATGCCCTTTAACTTCGCGTCAACCTCCTCAAAGCTCCAGCTCAGACGCTCGCTGTTCTGTGACATCTCCAATGCAGAGGTTGCAACACCGCCCGCATTTGCAGCCTTACCGCCGACAAACCATACGCCGTTTTCCTGTAAATACTCTGTCGCATCAATCGTAGTCGGCATGTTCGCACCCTCGCATACACACTTACAGCCGTTTGCTACCAGCTGCTTCGCATCTTCAAGCAAAAGCTCATTCTGTGTTGCGCAGGGAAGTGCGATGTCACACTTAATCTGCCATACGCCATTGCCAGCTCTTTCGCTGGCATTTCCCTCATGGTACTCTGCACTTGGTCTTGCTGCCGCATACTCTGTCAGTCTTGCTCTCTTCACTTCCTTTACTTCCTTAAGAAGCGCTACATCAATGCCTTCCGGATCATAAATCCAGCCTGTCGAATCCGAACAGGTAACAACCTTAGCGCCCATCTGCTGTGCCTTCTGTGTCGCATAAATTGCAACGTTTCCTGCACCGGAAACGACAACAGTCTTACCCTGCATAGACTCGCCATGACACTTAATCAGCTCTTCTGTGAGGTAAAGCAGACCATAGCCGGTTGCCTCTGTACGGGCAAGAGAACCACCGTATGTAAGTCCCTTACCGGTAAGCACGCCTTCAAAAGTGCCTTTGATTTTCTTGTACTGGCCAAACATGAAACCAATCTCTCTTGCACCTGTTCCGATATCGCCGGCAGGAACGTCAACGTCAGCGCCGATATATTTTGATAGCTCTGTCATAAAGCTCTGGCAGAATGCCATAATCTCTCTGTCCGACTTGCCCTTCGGGTCGAAATCAGAACCGCCCTTGCCGCCGCCGATTGGAAGGCTTGTCAGAGAATTTTTGAAAATCTGCTCAAAGCCCAGGAACTTGATAATACCCAAATTTACGGAAGGGTGTAAGCGAAGTCCTCCCTTGTAAGGTCCGATCGCGTTGTTGAACTGCACACGGAACCCTCTGTTTACCTGAACCTGCCCCTTGTCATCCACCCAGGGAACGCGGAACATAATCTGACGATCCGGCTCTGTGATACGCTCCAAAATCGCGTTCTTTCTATAAAGCTCCTCGTTTGCCTCCACAACAGGTCTTAATGAATTAAGCACCTCTGTCACTGCCTGCAAAAACTCCGGCTCGCTTGCATTCTTCTGCTTTACGAGCTCTAATACCTCATCAACGTAAGACATCTGTAAATCCTCCTTGTTTTCCGAAGGAAAATGCGGCTGTCCTTGCATGGAACAATGCCAGACAAGTTGTGCAGGATTTTCCTCCTAAATGGTTATCCATAAATCTCTTTTTCTTTCTTGTTTCAACACTCTAATGCGTTAAACTCAACACTCATATTATAGTAGAAAAATTTTTCCAGTACAACAAAAAGTTGCTTCGATGATTAATTTTGTGGATTTTGCTAAAATTAATCGTCAGAAATCACAATTTTCAGTACTATTTCAGGCATTTTATGTGCGTTATAGCGCACAACATGCGATATTCCATTGTACATTCATGCTGTATAAACCACTTTCCGACCTATATATTGTACTTTAACAGATACTCCTGATAAAGCTGGTCAAACGCACTTCCCTCGTCCTTCATCAAATTATCCACATACTCATGCGCAAACGTGTCATTCTCGTAAAGCTGCATAACGCTGATTGCAAGATTCGAACAATGGTCAGCGATGCGCTCATAGTTGCTCGTAATATCCGACAGCACAAATCCCATCTCAGCCGTACATTTTCCCTTTCTCAGGCGCTTCGTATGGCGTTTTTTCATATCCTTTTGAATGCGGTCGATTGCTTCCTCGAACGGCTCAATCTGCCTTGCACGCTCCAAATCCTCTTCCTTGAATACCCTCACAGCTTCGCAGACAATGTCAATGACCGCATGCGAAAAGATTTGAAGCTCTTCCGCCGCCTTGTTTGAAAAATGCTGCTCTTTTTTGTTCATGCTGCGGGCAAGCTCTCCGATGTTCATGGCATGATCTGCAATGCGCTCCAAATCACCGATGCCATGAAGGAGCATATTCAGCTTCATCGTATCGCTCTCTGTCAGATTTCTTGCCGAAAGCTTCACAAGGTATCCGCCTACCGCATCATCATATCGGTCAATCAGCTTTTCTCTCTGTTCAATCCGTTTTACAGCCTGCTTGTCATAATCAAAGATAACGCTCATCGCCTCATTGACGTTTTCCACAACTAAGTCTGCCATTTTATAGACGCATGAGTTTGTCTGCTCTAACGCAAAGGACGGTGTCGCCAAAAGACGCTCGTCCATTCGTGCAAAGATTTCGTCCTCCTCTTTCCTTGCATTCTCCTCGCTGTCCGGCTTAATCAGAACAAACGACAACTGTTCTAACTGCTTTGCAAACGGCAGCAGCACAATCGTTGCCAAAAGATTAAAGCCCGTATGGACAAATGCGATGCCTGCACCGTTTGCGGCTTCGGACAGAAATGCAAACCGGAGTGCAAAATTGAGTACATAAAAGACCAACATAAAAACCGCCACACCGATGACGTTAAACAACAGGTGAATGACTGCAGCGCGCTTTGCATTTTTTCCCGCTCCCATGCCCGACATCATCGCCGTCACGCACGTTCCGATATTCTGCCCTAAGATAATCGGCACAGCCGCCCCGTACGTTACGGTTCCCGTAGCGCAAAGCGCCTGTAAAATTCCGACGGACGCCGATGACGACTGGATTACTGCCGTCAAAACAGCACCCATGATTAATCCTAAGAACGGATTTTCAAACAAGGTAAAAAGTCTTGTAAACGAATCAATTTTACTAAGCGGTTCCATCGCATCGGACATTGTGCTCATTCCTGTCATCAGGATTGCAAAGCCTACTAAAATGCCGCCGATATCCCGTTTTCTTGAATTTTTCAAAAATACGATAAACACAACGCCGATCAGTGCAAGCACAGGAGAAAAAGATGTCGGCTTAATCAGTTTCAGAAAAAAATTGTCACCTTCAAGCCCTGTCAGGCTAAGCAGCCATGAGGTGATTGTCGTACCGACATTTGCACCCATGATAACGCCGATTGCCTGTGAGAGCTTCATAATTCCCGAGTTGACAAAGCCTACCACCATCACAGTCGTTGCCGATGACGACTGAATCACCGCCGTAACGCCAGCGCCCAAAAGCACTGCCTTCCACAGGCTGTCCGTCATGCCCTCCAAAATGCGCTCCAATTTTCCGCCGGAGAGCTTTTCAAGCCCCTCACTCAGCAGATGCATTCCGTATAAAAAGAGCGCCAATCCGCCTATCATTTTCAGTAAATCAAAGAAAAAGTCCATATACATCTCCTCTCTATTACATTTTTCTTTTTTTGTTAAGAATTATTCAGACGGCGTCTTCAAATCTTTCACGCTCCTGCCTGTACATCAGCCAGACTGCTGACAAACACACTGCCACTACCACAACGCAAAACAGATTTGTCTGACAAACTTCAGGCAGCAGCGCCAACACAATCGACATGAAATTGTTCAGCATATGCATGTAAATGCAGGGCAGCACGCTTTTGCTCTTTTCCGCCAAAAATCCCAGTGCAAGTCCCACAGGAATCACATAGATTCCCTGCACCCAGTTCATATGGAAAATGCCGAATATCACTGCCTGTATCACAATCGCTGCCGGAGCGGAAAAGTATTTTTTTAAGTTTTGGAAAATCATTCCTCTCATAATGCACTCTTCCGAAATGGGCGCCAGCAGCACTGCTGCAAGCATTGCCATAAAAACATTTCCGCCAAGCGCCATATCCATCATTTTATTATACTCTTCCATCGTGTCAGGACTTACAAATCCGATGATATTTGCAATCAGAATTGCAAGAAAATACAGACCGACGGTTGCGACGGAAATCATCAAAAAAACCTTTCCCCGCAACACCTTTTCCCGAAAATACTGCTTGTCCTCCTGTGTCTTTTTCCTTCCCCACAGCAGCCAGTAGAAAAATACTGCAACTACTAAGGATACCGCCGTAGCGATGACTGTGAGATTCGTCATAAATTCTCCGTCCCCAATGGCCTCGGTCAGCATACGCGTAACATAGGATACGTCGCCGGGCGCCTCTATCGCATATCCGAACGCCAAACCAATCATCATCACAATCGCCACGACAAACTGCACGCCGACAAACAGTCCCATAATCACCAGACTTAACACAATTCCGCCAAAGATTTTCCCTGCGATACCCGGCTTCTTATCCGGTTTCTGCGGCTGTCCCTGCCAAATATTGTAATCCTGCCCGGGCTGTGCCATTTGGGGTGGCTGTGCCGTTGGCGCAAACTGCCCATATTGGTCATTTTCTTGTGTGTTTCCACTGAATACTCCGTTTTTATCCTCCATATTTATCCTCCATCATTTCCCTCTCTGTGTCTGTGTTTTTAACCGCAGTCGGGTTTTCAAGCCCATTCTAATCCTCATTTCACAGTGTGTCAATTGATCCACCACTATTTTACGTCATAGTCCCTAAATTTACAATATGATAATTGTGTATCGTTCACAAGCGCTTTCTAAAATACTTGCATTATCAATGTGAAATGCATTATACTTTTTATACAAATTCAAATTGTTTTAAAGGAGGAATTCTAATGAAAAAGTCAAGTGTCGTAATGCTGCTTCTTTCCATTCTGTTGTGCTGTTTTCTGTCGGGCTGCGCCGACTTGCTCAAGGACGAGCGCATGGAGCAGGAAGTGGCGAATTTGATTGATGCCCTGAATGAGGACGATGCCGACAAAATTTTTCTGTCTATGTATCCGGACGCTGTCACGCGGGAGGAATTTGATGCGTCTTATGAAACCCTTCGGACAATTTGGGAAAAATCCGACGATTACACCATGAAGCTTTGTTCTATCAACACCAATAAAAATTTTAACAATTCCAAAGTTTCCCTTACTTGTCAGGCGCAGTACTACATTTACACCCAAGATAATTCCTACACCATTACCCTTACCCGTCTGTCTGACGATAACGGAGACGGGCTGTCACGCTTTAATCTCGTCGCCGGAGCCGAGCCGGTACTGGTCAGCGGAGGCTTCACGACTGCCGGTGCAAATTCCGCATTTCAATGGGGCATGCTAATCTTTTGCATCCTGTCCTATCTCTTTGTGATTGTCACAGTTGTTGATATCCTTCGGAAGCGTCCCAGATTGTTCGGTGTGTGGCTGCTGGCAGCTTGTGTCTTTTTGTACATGCAAATGCAGCTTGTGCCCGGCAATTTCCATATAGGCGGAGGCGTATTCTTGCTTGCCATGTCGGCTTTTAAAATTTACAGCAACGGCGGCAGGAGTTTTGTCGCTGCGCTTCCCGCCGGCGCCGTTATTTACTGGTGCATGCGCCAAAAGCTGCAAAGACTTAAATGAACGGGAAAATGCAATCATTTTCGCTATAAGCCGCGTCATCTTTACTAAGATATTTTTATCCGGTTGCTTTGTGCAGAACGTTATTGTCAAATCATTTTGATTCCCGCTGTCCATAGTTACGTGCGTCCAACCATGAAAGGTATTTTTTCTGTATGCCGCTTTGCTGCGCTTTTTCTTCAAAAGCTCTTGTTTGTTCGTCAATTTGGGTTTTATCGGCATTTGACAGCATTCTTAATGCATAGGTATAACAGACATTGTCTTCTTTTTGGATATGACGCTGTAACAAATCCGCATATGCGGCGGCGTGGGTAATGATGTTCAGTTTGTTTTTTGTGTGCGGCATGTCGGTGTATTGTTTGAGGGCGTTTTCCAGCTCTGTAATGTGAAAACGCCCTAAGTCATGTTCGACAAACATTCCGTTTCGTATCAGCTTTTCGGTGGCGGAACCGGGGTTTTCAAGCAGATAGCGAAACAGGATTTGTTCTTCTTTTCCATGGTGGTGCTTGTCTGCGTAGAACCGCGCAAAGTCAATGCATTCCTTAAATTCCAAAACATTTACGTCTGCACCCTCAAGAATGGCGCAGCAGCAGTTTTTTAAGTGCTCGGTAAAGGCTATAATGTTTAGGTGTTCTTTCCTTAACAAATCAATTCCGTACATGGCGCTACCTCCGTATTTGAGATGAATATGTTATTTGCGATATACATAGACTTCCCAAATAAGCGGTTTTCATTCCGAAAAGATTATCGCCACTCTTTGCTTGGCACAGGCGTATAAATTTTTACATTTTCACTGCTTTCCTCTACCATAGCAAGTCCAATTTTTGTAATGAATTCCAAAACATCATAAATCCTTGCTCTTGGTATTCCGGATTCCTTGCTTATTTTATATGCATTTGCTGTTCCGATTTTCGGCAGGCTTGCATATGTCTTTTCGATATTGTGTACTTATTGGAAATAGATTATAATTAAAATGATAAATCAAAGGGTGTGGAAAAAGATATGGGAATAGGAATAATCAGCACAAAAAGCGGAGATTTTACGTTTCAATCAGCAGATGATATAATCGAATTTATACGGACAGCGCCACAGAACAAAAACGATCTATGGATTAGCGGAGAGCAGCCGTATCCCTGTATCGCGGTCTGTATCAACGGGGAATACGCTGCCGTTAATTTTTTTCAAAATGACGCAGGCGAAATGTGGTTGTCCTATAATGATAAAAATGAAAAAGAAGTTACTTTTATTGCAGAAGGGGACGAATGGAAGCCCGATGCCGATGCAGTTATTGCTTTAAACGATGCGTTTTCCTGTATTCGGGAATTTTTAAATACTTATGAAAGACCAACCTGCATTCAGTGGCAGGAATTATAGATTCTGATTTATCAGTTTCTCCATCAAATCAGGATTTTTTGACGCATTACCGGACGAAAGGTTGATTTCGTAAAATAGATAATATTGCAGGAGATACCGTATGAAAGTGATAATTATAAATGGTCCTATGGGAGTGGGAAAAACAACAGTCGGAAAATATATTGCTGAGAAATATACTGGAACGGCTTTTATTGATGGAGATTGGTGTTTGGATATTCATCCGTTTGTAGGAAATCGAGAAACCAAAACAATGGCTATAGATAATATTCTACATCTGATTGATAACTATAGGAAATGTTCCATATGCAAAATGATTGTATTGGTATGGTTGATGGATGAACAGTGGGTTTATCAAAAAGTTGTTGATGGTATTTCTGATATGGAATTAGAAGCTAAAAGTTTTACTTTGGTATGCGATAAAAATACTTTGGTAAACAGATGGGAAAATGATAAAATTTGTGAATGGAGAACAAATGAGTGGCTTGAAGTAAGTTTAAAATCCTTATCGTTTTTTTCATCTTTGAAGAATTGTATTGATACAAGTGGTTTGACAGTCAATAGAATAGCGGATATGGTAATGCGTTCAATTTTGATTCTGTAAAAAGATGAATAAGCAAAGATGGATAACAGATTATTTAAGATTTTGAAGAAAGTCTATTACAAGAAACAGGATGAAAATGCAGATGTATTTGATTGTGATACAAAAACAACCACATATGCATTAGATAATCTATCCCATGAGGAATTGGATTATTTGCTTTCCAGTGGATATCCGGTCAATCAAATTGTGGCATATTCTCATGACGAATGCGTGCCGGGATACAAAGAAATTCTGCGCCACGCCAATCTGACTTTCTGGACTTAAAACCACACAGGAATTGCTGGAGGGAACCCCTGTATGCCGTTTGGTCATCCATTTAGGGATTCCTGCGATGTTCGGCCAGCTTTTTAATATTTTATATAACATTGTAGACCGCATTTTTATTGGTAAGATACCAGAAACAGGAAGTCTTTCTCTTGCCGGCATCGGTGTCTGCGCGCCTGCATTGACAGCACTGACAGCGTTTGCATTTATGGTAGGGATTGGCGGGGCTTCTTATATGAGCATCAGCCTTGGACAGAAAGAGGAACGTAGGGCGCAGGATATTATTGGAAATGCCTTTTTTATGCTCCTGACCATATCGGCGGTAGTAACACCTCTGCTCTTACTCAACCGTGAAAAAATTTTATACCTGTTGGGCAGCAGTAGAAATATGTATCCCTATGCAGAAACTTATTTTACAATATATGTTTGTGGGACTTTTGCATCGCTTCTTGGGTGTGGGTTGAACCAGTTTATTCTGGCATGGAGGGGATTCACAAGGGGATACATTGATTACCTGTGCTGCAGTTATCCAGAGTTTTATGACGATAGTAGCCTGCCCGGCGCAGGGGATTACAACAGGATGTGGAACGATATTCAGTTTTCACTACGGGGCCAGAAATTATGCAAAGATTCGGCAGGCTTTTCTTTATGTATTTTTATTATGCGGAGTATATATCGGAGCGTTGGGAATTACAGTGCAGGTATTACCGGAGGTATTTGCAGGATTTTTTCTGAAGGAGATAAACACAATACAGTTGGCGGCGGGCAGTATCCGTATGTATACGATTGCATTATTGGGTATTGCAGTACAGTATGCTCTGGTGGATGGTCTGACTGCAATGGGAAAGGTCAAATATGCGCTTCCGCTGTCATTGTTCCGTAAAATTGTATATATGATATGCCTTTGTATTCTGCCGTTGTTTCTGGATATACGATATGTTTTTTATGCAGGGACGATGTCAGATGCGGTGGGAGCAATATTTAGCCTGATATTGTTTTGGGGTGTGATTGATCCCGGAATAAGGTGTGAATTGGGTAAAGAAAAGAAAGTCAGACAAAAAAAGCATTATCCATCGTCCTATTCCGATACTGTATCGGCTGCAAGTGAGGAGATACACTGCCAGGTGCTGCCGGAACTTGTGGATGTGCCGGAAAATATCGATGCGTATAAAGAAAGATTAAAGGAGGAATCGTTGTATGAGTAAGAAAATTGTTGTTATTACAGGAAGCCCGCGTAAAAATGGCAATAGCTTTGCCATGACGGATGCGTTTATCAAGGCTGCTGAGGGGAAAGGGCATACAGTTACCCGTTTTGATGCCGCGTTGAAAAAAGTGGGCGGATGCCATGCCTGTGAAACCTGCTTTTCCACAGGGAAAGCCTGCACCTTTGATGATGACTTCAATACGATAGCGCCAGCTATTTTGGAAGCAGATGCCCTTGTGTTCACTATGCCGGTTTATTGGTATTCTATCCCTGCACAGATTAAAGGGGTTATTGACCGAATTTTCTCTTTCGTGGTAGGTGGTAAAGATATTTCCGGAAAAGAGTGTGCGCTGATTGCCTGCTGTGAGGAAGAGGATATGTCAGTTATGGACGGAGTTCGCATCCCCATGGAGCGTATGTGTGCTTTGAACAAATGGAAGATGGTTGGTGAGGTTCTGATTCCCGGTGTTCTAAATGCAGGTGACATTGACAAGACGGATGGCTGCAAAAAAGCGGCCGCTTTAGCTGATGAGATTTAAAGGAATATGGGTAAGAAGATTGTGATTCTGAATGGACGTCCCGGAAAAGCCACCGTACAGCTCGCCGTCCTTCACAATCAGACTTGCGGAAGCAACAGCATCTACTCCGGCAGGAAAATCTGTGTTTCCTGCACGGGAAAAGTATGCAATTAAAGTTTTGGAAGCCTCCTCCTGCTTAGAATCCGCCGCACTCTGATCCACATCGTCCTGACCTGAATTATTTTGTTCAGTCTCATTTTGATTTTGGGTACTTTGAGCAGAATTATCATGAAATGAAAAATCACCGTTTTTTTTGCGTATTGCTGTTGCATCCTGCAAATGCAAGCAAAACGAATGCACATAATAGTACCGTTGCTGCTTTTTTCATTTTTCTTGTCTCCGTTTCATCCTCAAACTTCTCTTAAAAGCTCGCCTGTAATACAGCTCGGATATCGTCTGCATCCATCACTTTATAGCCGCCGTCCATAATCAGCGTGCTTTTTACCATTCCGTCCAGCATAGCTTCCGCAGCGTCCAGCTCGGTAATATTCATAACAAGCCTGATTTTCTTCATCCACGCTTCCATAGCGTCAAGTCCTTCGTTTGCAACTTGAATTTCTGTCTTACCTTCAGGATTTACATTCCATACGTTCTCGGCATAGCGGGCAAACCTTGCCGTTCCGTAAGTCAGGATATAACGGTAATATGGCATGGAAACAGCCGCAAGCGTCATGCCATGTGTAGCGTCCGTATGGGCGGCTACTCCCTGACCGAGCATATGCACCATCCAATCGGTAGTTTTTCCTTTTGCTACAAGCGTATTGAGCGCCCATGTCGCTATCCACATAATGTTAGAGCGTGCTTCGTAATCGCTTGGATTTTCAACGGCAATATCGGCGCTGTGAATCAGAGAACGAAGCAGACCTTCCATGATATCCATATACGCTGCGCCCTATCATAATGAAATTATTTTAGGTTCTTATGAAAGAATTCTTCCAGCTTGTCAAATGGGATAATATCTGTCTGATCGTACAAATCTGTATGGCTTGCTCCCGGAACAAGCAGCAATTCTTTGTTATCCTGATACTTGTTTCCGTTGATCATAGCGGCATAAGCGTCCTTGCCAAAATAGCAGGAATGCGCCTTGTCCCCATGAAGCACCATTACCGCACTTCGGATTTCATTGCTGTACTGGAGAATCGGCATATTCATAAAGGACTGACAGCCAATCACATTCCAACCACCGTTTGAGTTCAGAGAACGAGCATGATAGCCACGCTCTGTTTTATAGTAAGCGTGATAGTCTTTGAAATACCACGGAGCATCTTCCGGCATAGGATCAGCCACACCGCCGCCGAGAGCATAGGTGCCGTTTTTGTAATCTTCAAGCCGCTGCGCATTCATTGCCTTGCGTTTCCCGTAGCGGACTTCCTCGCTGTTTTCGCTGTCGAAATATCCGTTGGCATTGACACGGCTCATATCATACATTGTAGAGGCAACCGTTGCTTTGACACGGGTATCGAGCGCCGCTGTATTGATTGCCATGCCGCCCCAGCCGCAGATACCGATAATACCGATTTTCTCCGAATCAACAATATCCTGTAATGAAAGGAAATCCACCGCCGCCATGAAATCCTCTGTGTTGATGTCGGGAGAAGCCATATAGCGAGGCTCGCCGCCGCTTTCTCCTGTGAAAGAGGGATCAAATGCAATCGTCAGAAATCCTCTTTCTGCCATTGTCTGTGCATACAGGCCCGCCGACTGCTCCTTGACTGCACCGAATGGACCGCATACGGCGATAGCGGGCAATTTACCCTCTGCATTCTTCGGCATATACATATCTGCCGCCAAAGTAATTCCGTAGCGATTGTAGAAAGTAACCTTGCTGTGATTTACTTTTTCGCTTTTTGGGAAAGTCTTATCCCATTCCTGTACAAGATTCAGTTCCTGAATCTGATTCAACTTTGCTTCCATTACACAAATCCTCCTAAATATGTTTTTTGTTAATGCTGTAAACAAGGAAATCCAGACAGTCTATCTGCTTTTGTCCGTCATGCACCGAATCCAGCAAATTAATTCTTTGTTTGGAGAGCAGAGGCAAAAGGCATTTCCACTTATTTGCTTTTGCAAGCTCCATGCAGGTTTCAATTAAATCTTTGCCGCACCCTGCGTCAATCAGATTCTGATGCAGGATTCCCATTGTATCTGATGCCTCTGACATTCGTTGCACCTCCCTATACCTGTCATTATACGCATATTTACTGATATGTCTAATATTTATATTTCATATCATGATATTCTTGCTATGAATATCATAGCTGTGTTATACTGGATAAAAACAACAAGGAGGAAGGTATGGAAATTCGTGTTTTGCGCTATTTTTTAGAAATTGCAAGAGAAAGTAATATGTCCCGTGCGGCAAAAATACTTCATGTTTCCCAGCCCACTTTATCGAAACAAATGAAAGAATTAGAATCCGAACTCGGAAAAAAGTTGTTTCACAGAGGCAGTACCAGTGTCAGCCTGACGGACGAGGGAATGCTTCTGCGAAAGCGGGCAGAAGATATACTCGCAATGGTGGATAAAACTACCAGCGAATTCTTGGAACTTGATAACATTACCGGGGGAGAGGTTCATATAGGGTGTGCCGAATCACATCAGATAAAATATCTGGCACGGGTAATTAAGGATTTCAAAGAAGCTTATCCCCGTTTCCGCTACCATCTTACAAGCGGAAATACGGAACAGGTAGTGGAACGCTTAGACCGGGGACTGATTGACTTTGCTTTTATCGTAGAGCCGCCGAATCTCGAAAGGTACAATTATATCGAAATACCAGGGGCAGACATTTGGGGGCTTGCAATCCGAAAAGACCATCCGTTGGCAGAAAAAAAGGAGATTGTTTTTGCAGATTTAATCGGAATAGACCTGATTTGTTCCGAACAGGGCATGAAATTTGATATTGCACGGTGGTGCGGAGAAAACGCAGACCAGTTAAATCTAAGCGGTACAATAAATCTTTGTTACAACGGCGGCGTATTTGTAGAAGAAGGACTTGGAGGTATGCTGACCTTTGATCGGTTAATGAATACAGGCGATGACAGCGGTCTGTGTTTTCGCCCTATCTTTCCACGGCTCGAAACAAAAATGTATATCATTTGGAAAAAATATCAGGTATTTACACCGATTGCAGAATTGCTTTTAGATGCGCTGAAAAACAGATTTCATTCTTCACCAATAGAATAAGCAGGAACAACTGCAATTCCTAAATTATTCATAACACATCTTCTGACCGCAGACTGAAAACTGTAACAGCGGAACATTTGCAGACATTCCTTGACTTGCTTACTTTCGGAGGGACTTATCCCGACGGAACAGTTAAGCAGGGAATGCGCAAAGATTATATCCATTCTTTTTCCGCACTTTTACAACATTCCTTCCGTTTTGCAGTATTCCCAAAGCAACTGATTACGTTCAATCCGTCCCAATATCGACATATCCTTTATCTTCTTATCCTCCCCAGCAGCACAATCTTAGACATAATCTCCGCCATTTTCGGATCTTCGTCCACAAAAGGCAAAAACAATCTCCCTCTCTTTTGGCTGTGCACAGGAAGAATATGCAGCATCGCGCCCCCTCCGCAAACGCCCAAGCAAGGAGCTGCGTATTTTGACCTTTTCGCATGCTGCCAGCAAAAATGCTAATTTTGTTTATATGGGTTGTCCTTTCCTAACTGATTGGCAGCATTATTCTCCATTCATATTTTAGCATAATAACAGATCCTCTTCCATAAGGATTATTCATGAAGAAATAATATTTGATTGAGAAAAGTTGAAGAATTCTCATTTATTTATTGAAAAGGTATGGGGAATATGTTAGAATAGGAACAAATATTCGATTTGATATTTAGAAGGAGAACTGCATGTGGGGAATATGCCTTGACAGCGCATCAATACAAGAAGGACTTTTCCAAAAAGTGATTCAATACAGCGTAAACGAAAATGGTGAAGTGGTAATTACGTTACCTGAAACGGCTTTCAAACCGGATATAAAACAGATACGGGAATTATCAGCACCGCCCAAATTTATCTACAAAGAGCAGGTTTCTCCCTGTAATCACCCCGATATAACAGGAATAATCTGCGACATTCACTGGCACTTTAAGTTGAATTGCTGTTTTTATAAAATCAGCATAAACGGAAAAGTGAAAAGCAAACGATACTATGATGATGATTTGGCATTTCAACGGAAAATATAAAATGCCCGTAAAATCCCTCAACAAATGTTGACTTTTCAATCGACAAGACTATAATCAATGTTAAAGGAAAAACAAATTGATACAAGCTGGAGGAAGCGAAAAGTGACTACATACTATAAACATACGAAAAAAGAAACCGCCGACGTTCCGTTTACATTCCGCTGCGAGCAGTGCATGCAGGAAAGCGGCTTAAAAATAGCGACAATTACCGGAATGAAGGCGGAAATCAACAGCAATTTCAAGGATCTCGACGCGAAAAAGCAGGCGATGCTAAACGAAGCCGCACATAAGAATCTTGTGCGTGAGGTCAAAGAAACCTATCGCAATGCTACGGAAAAAAATATCTATTCCCAAGTGTTCAAGGACGAATGCCCGCATTGTCATAAGCCGCAGTCATGGGCAATTAGCGGCGCAAAGGATCAGATGTTTAGCACGCCAATTGTCTGCATTATTCTTGGGATTATTCTCGGCGTGGGATGCTACTTCTTTTCCGGTGTTGACAACAATTTAACAATAGCACTCGCCGTAGGCGGAATATGCTTTGCACTGGCAGCAGGCAGCCTTATTTTGAATATTGTGAAAATTGCAGTGAAAAAGAAACAGACCGCAAACATCCTTCAGAAAAATGTGCCGGTGATTGAATGGAGTGCCATACAGCACATTTTGAATGAAGAATTGTAGCGAATAAAGAAATGGAGGAAAAAAATGGGATTATTTGGTTTATTTGGAGGTTCTAAAAACGATCCGGCGGATTCTCTGCCGCAAAATGATGCCGAAAAGTGGGTTGTCGGTATTTATGCATTGTGGTCAGAGTACTGCGGAGGAAGTTGTAAGTTTTTTGGCGGATACGAGAAAAACCGCTCCAATGCAAGTATGGCGCGCGGTGTGCTGAATCGCGACTGGGCAGTCACTAATAAGCAGGGCGTGTTGGAAACGGTGGACTATCTGATTGATGACAAAAACAATGCGGGTGAAAAGGCGAAAAAAGCTGCTTTTAATTACGGCTGCGCTGCAAATATTGCCGCAAGGGGCTATTTGGGCGGTCACCTCACCAAAGAGGAAATGATGTCAGCATCGGCAAAAGTTGCCAAGGTAATTCGTGCACACTATCACTCATGGCAGGAATTTACACAGGCATATATCGAAGGCGTCGGTCTTGAGAGCGGCATTGCAGACAAACAACCTGAATTTACTGAGATTTACAACAGACTTTGCGCGCAGCCGGACAGTCCGTATTCCGTTGCGTGGGAAACACCGATTTCATAATTTATAAAAATAAAGGTTTCATAGTTCCGTTAAACGGAATTATGGAACCTTATTTTTATTCAATCTTACACTTTTGTAATGTTTGTAATTATTATTCTCATCTTAAAGGAAAAAAGCTATAATATGCTTGACCACAACGACACAGAAAAGGAGGCATAATACCATGTTAAAGCTAATGATTATCGAAGACGATGTTGCCCTCGCAAGGGAACTTTGTCTGTCCCTTAGAAAATTGCACTACAACGCAGTCGCCGTAGAACAGTTTGACAATATTCTCCAGGAGTTTATCACGCAAAAACCGCAGCTTGTCTTATTGGACATTAACCTGCCCTACCACGACGGCTTTTACTGGTGCAGCCAGCTTCGGCAGATTTCAAAGGTGCCGGTTATTTACATCAGCAGCCGGAATGATGACAATGATAAAATTATGGCAATCGCACAGGGCGGCGACGATTATGTGGAAAAGCCTTTTCGCATGGAGCTGTTAAAGGCAAAAATCGAGGCAATTCTTCGCAGAACCTATGAATATCAGGTAAAAGAACGCATTTTTCTAAATACAAAGCTTTGTTTTGACAGCCATACGCAAAGCCTGTATTTTGCTGACGAAGAAATTGAACTGACAAAATCCGAGCGTCGGCTTTTTGCGCGGCTGATGGAAAGCAGACCGGACGTTGTGACACGCGAGGAGCTGATGATGGAACTGTGGAATACGGATGAATATGTTACGGACGCGGCGCTGACCACCATTATCAGCAGACTGCGCGGCAAGCTGAACGCAATATGCAGTGAAGATGTAATTTGTACGAAGAAAGGGCAGGGGTATTTTATAAAATGAAGTGGATAAGGAAAAGAGCACGCGATTATGCTCTCCTGCTGTTTTTTGCATTGGGCTTTAACCTGTATTTTCTTTTTTTAATGCGAACAGCGCAGGTGGCGTATCTGTTGTATCTTGATTTACTCTTGCTGGTTTTTTGGGTAATTGCGGAGGGTACGGCTTTTTTTGTTTATTGGCAGAAAGAGCACAGAAAAAAACAGTTTTTAATGGAGAAGGAGCCGATTTACCACGTGCTTTCCATGCCTGATGACAGAGCGGTTTTTGCACACGATTTGGCAATTTTGGAACAACGCATTCAGGAGGGCTTTGACGCACACTGCGATTTGCAGGATTATGTGGCAAAATGGTGCCATGAATTTAAGATTCCGCTTGCAGCGGCGCTTTTGGTGTCGGAAAAAATAAATGACACAGATGTCAGAATTTCCATGCGCGAGCAGTTGGAGCGCATGAACCTGCAAGTGAACCAAATGCTGCAGGGCTGCCGCCTGCAAAGTCCGCTGTTTGACTTGCAAATCAGGCAGGTGCCGTTAAAGAAGTGCGTGCGCGCCTCTATTCAGAATAACCGATTTTTCCTCATACGGAAACAGTTTGCGTTGGACGTGGCGGTTGATGACGTGATTGTCTATACAGATGAAACATGGCTTACGTATATTTTGGATCAGATTTTGAGTAATGCAATAAAGTATGCGAAGGTGTCGGAGGACGCGCAAGAAGAACGGCGCATTCGAATTTGCAGTGAACATGCGTTCAACAATGTTGTACTCCTGATTGAGGATAACGGGGAGGGGATTTCCGAATGCGATGTGCGGCGCGTTTTCGAGAAAGGGTATACAGGCAGCAATTATCATAATGGGAAATATAAGTCTACGGGAATGGGTCTGTACTTGGCGATGCAGATTGCCCTAAAACTGGGGCATGAACTATCTGTCGAAAGTTGCTGTGGGGAGTATACGCGGTTTCGGATTGTACTGCGAAGTAAATAATCGTACCTATTCTTCATCATAAATGACAAAGGGTGGATTGTGAACGTCCCTCTGAAAGCATTTCCACCAGTGCATCAGCGGAAGAATTCTGTTGTGAAAATGTCACATTACCACACCGGTAATGATCATCAAAAACCCCGTGTCCAGTCATATAGATGTACCCTGTGTGGGAGAAATCATTTTCGATGATCAGGAATCAGAGTCTGAAATCGTAGTGCAAAAACAATGCTGCTGTGCATGATGCCGGAGAACTATCTCATTCGGGGAATTATAATCAGACCTTTTGGGAATATGGGTTGGGGCAGTAGGTACATTGATTATACAGAGAACATTTAAACATGGTTTTCAAGCAAAGCTTCTGACCGGACAAGAAACAGACGGTGGACAAGCCGCTTATCCTGTTCCGGCAGATGCTGCACGATCCAAGCCTTCTTTCCATATTTAATTGCATAAGAGTTTAATATCAGACACCTCCACATGAAAAATTTCCCTCGCTGCTTTCCTCCAGGAAGGTTATCCAGATGGTAATTTTTCCTATGACTGGAAGGAACTGTTTCCACGCCGTTTCTTAATCGTGCCAGACTGCCAAATTCTTTCCCCTGCATGTATTGCTGACTTTTTGCCCTGTTAGATGCATTTGCCAGTGCTTCCAGAGAAAAGGTGCCCCTTATAACAAATCTACTGTGAAAAATTAAATTTTCAAGATTCTTACAAGGATTCAGCCATAGAAAACTCTATGTTTGTAACCGTCAAATCTCTCGCCTTGGCTAGTTAGCATATTTGTGCGATATTCTAAAAGACACGAAAAAACTGGTAGTTTTTTAGAGGAGGCACAAACTGTCATGAATCAATCTACACATGATGT
>CAJTMC010000012.1 GCA_910577115.1 uncultured Lachnospiraceae bacterium | reverse complement strand
TTTAGGCGGAAGAGTAACAAGATAATGGTTTACCGGACCGCCTTTAGGCGGAAAAGTAACATCGGCCCAGTAGGGCCAACAGCAAACCACCAGCAGGGCTGGTGGTTCGTGACTTTGAAGAACTTCATGTCAAACCGGAAGATATTCTTGTTATCACATTTACAAAAGCTGCTGCGGTGGAAATGCAGGAGCGGTTTCTCCAAATCTCAAGTCAAAAGGGCGGTCCCGTCAATTTTGGAACATTTCACGCCACATTTTTCAACATATTAAGATATACATACAAATTCACAGCCGAAAATATTATACGGGAAGGCGATAAGTATAAGCTGATTGCCCAAATTCTTGAGGAGATGCCGCCTGAGCTCATAAGTCAGGAACAGAATGAGGACAAAACACAGGATACTGACAATGACATAATACAACGCCTTTTATCGGAAATCAGCAAAGTGAAAAACAATGGAATCAGCCCGCAGGAGATTGA
This sequence comes from uncultured Lachnospiraceae bacterium, assembly GCA_910577115.1. Classification (GTDB taxonomy): domain Bacteria; phylum Bacillota; class Clostridia; order Lachnospirales; family Lachnospiraceae; genus COE1. The sequence continues at coordinate 96,272 of CAJTMC010000012.1, read as the reverse complement.
GAGCGAAACGCTGCCACAGGCAATGTTTGAATATATCTTTGCTGCCTATAAAAAGGAAATGAACAGCCGCAGGCTTATTGATTTCGATGATATGGTGCTGTTATGCCGCGATTTACTGATATCGCGTCCGGAAACACGAAAGCTGTGGCAGGAGCGTTTTCGATATATTTTAATTGATGAATTTCAGGATATCTGTCCTTTGCAGTATGAAGTGGTGCGGCTGATTGCAAAGCCGCAGGATAATCTTTTTATTGTGGGAGATGATGATCAGGCGATATACGGCTTTCGCGGTTCCAAGCCTGAGATTATGCTGAACTTTCAAAAGGATTATCCGAATGCAAAGCAGGTTCTGCTCAACGTTAATTACAGAAGCAGGCGCGATATTGTGGAAACGGCGGGAAAGCTGATTGCCCATAATAAGACACGCTTTTCAAAACAAGTGGAAACAAAAAACTTATTGACTGACGGAGTTAAGTTATACTCTTTTGTGTCAAAGCATCAGCAGGCGAAGAATACGGCACTTTTAATCAAACAGTATATGGCGCAGGAAGGTGCACATTACAGTGACATAGCAATCCTTTACCGTACAGGAAATCATATGGTTTATACGGCGCAAAGCCTGATGCAGGAGGGGATTCCTTTCCGAATGAAAGAACAGCCGAAAAATATTTATCAGTCGCCGATTGCAATGGATTTGACTGCTTATCTCAGGTATGCGCTTTATGAGGACAATGTTTCGGACTTTTTCCGCATTATGAATCGTCCTGTGCGCTATATCAGACGAAGCAACGTGCCGTTAAAGCCCTTTTCCATGCAGGAGCTGATGCATGCCTGCAGCAATGAGGATTATGTGGTGCCAAATATCATACAGATGTATGATGATTTTCACTTTATAAAAGGCTTAAATCCGTATTCGGCAGTGAATTTTATCCGAAAGGGTGTAGGTTATGATGCGTATATCAAAAAGCAGTGCCTTGAGCGGAGCGTTGACAGTGCCCCAAAAATAGAGGAGCTTGACGAGCTGCAGCAGCTTGCAAAGGATTTTGACACGATAGAAGAGTGGCTTACGCATATTGCATGTTATGATGCGGTTATGCAGAAGGCGGCTGCGGGCAGGCAGAAGGATACAGAGGATGCTGTCAATATTGTGACAATGCACGCATCAAAGGGCTTGGAGTGGAAGGTTGTCATCCTGCCTGATGTCAATGAAGGCGTTGTACCGCACAAAAAGGCAGTGACAGATGCGGAGCTTGAGGAAGAACGGCGCATGTTTTATGTGGCGATGACACGCGCAAAGGAGAAGCTTTTTCTGTTTCATATACAAGAAAAAGAGGCAGGAAATTTCCTGCCTTCGCGGTTCTTAAATGAAATATTGGAATAATATTACTGGTTTTCATGCAGCTTAGGAGCAACAAGGTCTTTTAACTCCAAACTCTTATCTTTGAGACGCGGCGTTGTGTTTCTGTTTGAAACCACGCCGGAGAGATACTGCATACAGGTCTGGTATTCTCCCTTTTTGTAGGCATAGTAGGCGAGGAGATAGTCAAGCGTCGTCTCGTTCATGCCTGCGATAGGGAAGTCTTCTGTCATTCTTGCCTTGGAAAGATGCTCATATGCGTTGAGCGCTGCATTGTCAGCCTCTTTTATGTACATGGCACGCTTTTCTTCGGCATTCGGATCGTCGTCGGAAACCTCCTCTGCAAGGCTTTGATACAGCCAGCTTATTTTGACGCATACATTTCCGATTTCACTTTCTTTTCCGCCTTTTGTGACGGTACATAAAAGCACCATTTTCATGCGGCTGATTGCAACCTCGGTCGTGTAAATGTCACATTCAACCTCCTCGTGGGATTTATAATTTGCCTCTATTTGCTCGTGAATCAGTTTTCGCTGTATTGAGGTTGTGGTGGTAAAATTCTTGGTTAGTGCCGCAAAACCACAGTTCGGGCAGCAGACAGCATCATATTTTGTGACGTTAATATTGTTGTGAATTGGTCTTAAGTCTGCCATTGTATCAACAAATTTTGCGGAGTTCGATTTCACAGATTTAGCGCGGATCTGTTTGTCACATATAGGGCAGGTATATCTCCTGTCCAGTATAAGTGTTTTCTCCTTGGCAATTGCGTCGTCCATTTCAAATATCCTCCTTGTTTTGGTCGTCGCTGACAATTTCATCAAATTCAACAGTGTCAAGATACTCGTCGAAGGCGTCAGCTACATTTTCATATTCTTCATCATTATCAATATAGGAAAGGGAAGGTTCGGCGTTCGGATTGTTTTCGTCCTCTGCATATCGGTAAAACCATACCTCACCGTCTTCGTTATTGCCGTCTTCATCAAGTGGAAGAAGGACAATATAGTCCTGATTGTCAACCGTCAGAATTGTGATAATTGCACAGTTGACTGTTTCGCCGTTGTCAAGTTCAAGCTCAACGGTCATTTCCTCATCATCATAGCCGTTTGTATCGTTTTCAGCCATTTTTATACCATACCTTTCTTATTTTACTATACCTTTTTCTGCGTGCTGTTTGAAAACGGCAGAAATTTTGTAAAAACATACATTACTATATTACATATATTGTGTGTACAAATCAAGTTATTCTTTAGAAATTATAAATAAATATTGGTAAATCCTTTCAGTGTGGGCTTTGCGTATCTACTTGACACGAGGTATGGAAAGCGAGTATTATGATAATGGGGTATAGTTTAAAGAACAGAGGGGCTGTCATGAAATTGGAAACAGATGAGAAAGTAATCAATTACATTCGGAAAAGAATCACAGATGCAGGAAATATCGTAGCAGTGCTTGGAATTGAGATGCTGACAGAGGGAGGCGGCTATGACCTTGACAGTAATGAGGAAACCTACAGGGCAGAGGAGCTCTATGGGTATACTCCGGAGGACATGCTTTCCACCAGTTTTTTTAATGCGAAAGTGGAACGGTTTTACCGTTTTTATAAGAATGAAATTCTTACAATGGAGGTCAATGCGACGCCTGCTTATGATGCACTTTTGCGGCTGCAGGCACAAGGAAAGCTTTCGGCGGTGATTAGCCAGAACTTTCATGGCATTCCGCAGGGGATTCATTTTAGAAATGTAATCGAATTAAACGGAAATATGAACTCGAACAAATGTTCCAGGTGTAATAAGGTATTTGATATTCAATATATGAAAAATGCATCGGGTATTCCTTTATGTGATAACTGTAAGACGGCTGTGAGACCGAATATCCGGTTGATTGGTGAGCGTTGTGACGCAAAAATCATGACCGAGGCCGCAAATGCATGTGAGGCTGCGGAAGTGCTTCTGATTATGGGGAAAAATATGTATCATGACAGGATTGAATACAATACGGACCCAAAACACAAACAGCTTAAAATCCTTTTTTCAAAAGAAAAGCATCTGACGGACAGAAGGGTGGATTTTGTCATACACGACGAGATACAGCTATTTTTACCTGCTATTGTATAGTATGCTATTGTATAGCATGCAATCGTAAATTAGTGTAATGCACTTGGCTGAAACGGAAAGAATAAAGAGGTTTTATGAAGAAACTAAGAATAAAGAACGGACATCCTTATCCATTGGGCGCCACCCTCAAAGCGGACGGCAGTATTAATTTCTCAATGGTAAACAATACAAATGAAGAGTGCGGTATTATCCTTTACCGCAAAGGAGTGGAACAGAAAGAACGTATTTTATTTGACAAAAAATACAAAGTCGGAAATATTTTTTGCGCTTTAATAGAGGGCTTAGACAGTGTGCGCTATGAATATAATTTTTTTGTCGGTGAAAAGGTACTTGTAGATACATATGCAAGGCGTATTGTCGGAAATGAAAAATGGAGAAGCGGAGAGCTAAAGCGTCCGTTTCTGCGCGGCAGCTTTTATCAGGACACATTTGACTGGCAGGGTACAACGCCCCCCTGCATACCATATAGCGAAAGCATTATGTACTGCCTGAATGTGAGAGGATTTACAAGACACAGCTCGTCAAAGGTAAAAAGTAAGGGAACTTTTGAGGGCATGATTGAGAAAATTTCTTATCTGAAAGAACTTGGAATTAATGCAATAGAGCTGATGCCGGCATATGAGTTTGAAGAGTGTGAGTGGGAGAATGCCCAGAGCATTGCCAAGATGCACACAATTGAGTATCAGGTAGAACATATTGATGTAAAGATAGAGAATGAAGAAGAACCTGTCAGGGCAAAACGGCTGAACTGCTGGGGATATAAGGAAGCGTTTTACTTTGCGCCAAAGGCATCTTTTGCGGCAGGAAGTGACGCTGTTACAGAGTTTAAACGTATGGTGCGGGAGTTTCATAAAAACGGGATCGAAGTTATTATGCAGTTTTATTTTCCTGCACACATTAAACAAGGGTATATGCTGGAAATTTTAAAGCACTGGATGCTGGAATATCATATTGACGGATTTCATCTAAAGGGTGAAAACGTTCCGGTGACGCTGATTGCGACGGAGCCTTTGTTTTCCAATACAAAAATTATGTGCGAGGATTTCAGACTGCAGGAAATTTATCACGATGCGGAATACGTTCCCAGCAAGAATTTAGCTTATTACAGGGACGAATTTATGTATGATATGCGCAGGTATTTGAAGGGCGATTATGCGATGCTCAAAAGCTTTCAGTATCACATGCGCAGCTATCATGAGAAGTGCGGAATCATTCATTATATGGCAAATTACTATGGATTTACGCTTGCGGATCTTGTCTCTTATGAAACAAAGCACAATGAGGCAAACGGTGAAAATAATACAGACGGAACGGAACAAAATTACAGTTGGAACTGTGGCGTGGAAGGACCTTCGCGCAAAAAAGCAATTTATCAGCTGCGCCATAAACAAATGAAAAATGCACTGAGCTTTTTGTTTATGGCACAGGGTACGCCGTTACTGATGGCAGGAGATGAGTTTGGCAACAGCCAGTTTGGAAATAACAATTGTTATTGTCAGGATAACGAGACAGGCTGGGTTGACTGGCGCGGTCTTGCCAAAAATGCGGATATTTATGAGTATGTCAAAAATATGATTGCATTTCGACGCGCTCATCCGATGACACATCTTGATGCACCGATGTCGATGCTTGACCATTTTGGACATGGTTATCCGGATCTTTCCTATCATGGTGAGGAAGCATGGAAGGCACAGCTTGACAATCACAACAGGCATATGGGGATTATGTACTGCGGACATGGACTTGACGGCGAGAGTGCGGATTATATCTATATTGCCAGCAACATGCATTGGAATTCACATCGGTTTGCGCTGCCGTCCATTGCAAACTATGAGTGGATAAAGGCATTTGAGACGACGGAAAATAAGCTAGTGACAGATTATGAGAAAAACACAAGCTACATTGACATTTGTCCAAGAAGCGTTACGGTGCTTGTCGGACAAAGGCTTCCTGTGCCTGTAAAAAAGAGCCCGAAAAAAGCGCCTGCGAAAAAGGCAGAAGGGAAGAGAAGGCAGGAAAATCAGACAGGATTGAAGAAGGATAAACAGAATTGAAAATTTGGGAACATTTCAAGACAATTACAGAACATAAATGCATGGTGATGAAAGGCTGTTTTTCGGTAGGGCTTTACCGGCAGGGAATTTTGCATGATTTGTCAAAATATATGCCAAGTGAGTTCCTTGTGGGTGCAAGGTATTTTCAGGGAACACAAAGCCCTAACAATGCAGAGCGTATGGAGAAAGGCTATTCGTCGGCGTGGCTTCATCATAAGGGAAGAAATAAACATCATTATGAATACTGGATGGATTACAGCGCAAGACTTGGCGTGGGCATTATTCCCGCGAAAATGCCGCTTAGGTACGTGGTGGAAATGTTTATTGACCGTATGGCGGCATCAAAAAACTATAACAAAGGCAATTATACAGATGATATGCCGTTAAAATATTATCAGAGCGGAAATCCCGGAAAGTATATACATGACGATACAAGAAAGCTGCTCGAAAAGCTGCTGAAGATGCTTGCACAGAAAGGCGAAGCGTACACGATGCGTTATATACGGAAAAAAGTAATTCCGCAAATCCGGATAGAAGAGCGTCATAAATTGTAACAAAAAGAAATACTCCTCATACATTAGATATTAGAATAAGTTCTTAATGTATGAGGAGTTGTTTTTATGAATTGTTGTTGTTTATTAATTTTGCTATTGCTTTGCGGAGGAAACAACTGTGGCATGCCTTGCTGCAACAGGAATGACGGGGATCATCATCACCACGATGACCACCATTGCCACGACGACCACAGACCGACGCCGCTTCCTACGCCCTGCGGATGTGACGATGATATGATGCAGCCGCGCGGATTTTCCGGTTTTCCCAATGTAGGCACATGTGGCTGTGAAGAAAAAAACGATTGATAAAAGTCTTTTCTTTCGGGCAAAAGGCGGGCGTATTGCTCGCTTTTTGCCTTGACTTAAGGGGGACATAATGTTAGACTTTGAATAGTTATTGAGGGTAGGAAAATGGATATAGGTAACAGTGATATTGGAAATGCAGTCAATCAAAAAGAGATTTACAGATATCTTGGATATGGAACGCAGGAACCGGATGCTTCTGTTTGCAAGCTTGTGGATGAGGTGCTCTCAGGGCTTCTTGCGGTAATCAAGCCAAAGAATATTTATCGGTTGTATGACTGCAGTACAGATGGTGAAAATGTATTTGTGGGGAATAGGAAGTTTGCAAGCAGAAATCTTTCCGGAAACCTTGCACAGTGTGCTGTGGTGGCACTTTTAGCTGCGACTTTGGGGATAGAGGCGGACAAGCTGCTGCAGCGGTATGAGGTGGTCAATATGGCAAAGGCGTCGATTGCGCAGGCATGCGCGGCGGCGTGTATTGAGGCATACTGCAATTTGATACAGGAGGCGATAAGGCTTGCGGCGCAGGAAGAGAGCGGACAGCCGCTTTTTATCCGACCGCGTTTCAGTCCCGGATATGGGGATTTGCCGCTTGAGGCACAAAAGGACATCTTTTGTATGTTGGATTGTACAAAACGAATCGGTCTTACGTTGACACAAGAGCTTTTGATGTATCCGACAAAAAGTGTTACGGCATTCATCGGGCTGACGAATAATCCGCAGAACTGTCATATTGAAAAGTGCAAAAATTGTGGGAAAACGGACTGTGCATTTCGGATTTGAAGAGAATAGACTAATTGAGATTAGGAAGGAACAGGATACAATGGGTTTTAGGGATAAGATCGGAAAAGAAATTTTGTTTTTTGATGGGGGAATGGGTACGCTTTTACAGGAGCGCGGATTGCAGACAGGAGAGGTGCCGGAGACTTGGAATATTCTGCATCCCGAAATCATTAGGCAGATTAACAGGGAATATATTTTAGCAGGCAGTAATGTAGTGTCTGCAAATACCTTTGGAGTAAACAGCTTTAAGTGTAAAGCTCTTGCAAACAGCGTGGACGAGCTTGTTAGTGCCGGAGTAAGGATTGTAAAGGAAGCGATAGCGCAGGTGCGCGCGGAAGAAAACGGTGCGGAACGCGAGGTGTACTGTGCGCTGGATATCGGTTCGCTTGGGAAGCTCCTAAAACCGCTTGGGGAGATATCCTTTGACGAAGCATACGACGCTTTTCGGGAGGTTGTCGTGGCAGGAGATCAGGCAGGCGCAGATTTGATTTTAATCGAAACAGTCAGCGATTCGTATGAGATTAAGGCGGCAGTGCTTGCGGCGAAAGAAAATTCACAGCTTCCGGTTGTTGTTACCATGATTTTTGATGAGAGCGGAAAACTTTTGACAGGCGGAGATGTGGAGAGTGTGACTGCCATGCTTGAAGGGCTTGGTGTTGATGCGATTGGTTTTAACTGCGGATTGGGTTCCGCTCAGATGAAAAAACTGCTGCCGCAGCTTACAGAATGCTGTTCCCTTCCGATTGTAATTAATCCAAACGCGGGTCTTCCGGTTGTGGTAAACGGGCAAACGATGTTTACAGTAGAACCGGATGAATTTGCCCAAGACATCAAAATACTTGTGGAGATGGGAGCAAGTGCAGCCGGCGGCTGCTGCGGAACGACGCCAAAGCATATTCAGAAGGTTGTGGAGGTTTGCGGCGGCATAAAAATAACACCTGTTACAGATAAAAATCTTACAGTTGTATCATCTTATAATCATGCGGTTCGATTTACGAGAAAACCGCTGATTATCGGTGAGCGTATTAATCCGACGGGAAAGCCGAAGCTTAAACAGGCGCTGCGTGATAACAATATGGAATATCTTTATAAGGAAGGATTGGCGCAGGAGGAAAACGGGGCGCATATTCTTGATGTGAACGTAGGACTTCCGGAGATTGACGAGCCGGTTTTCATGCAGGAGGCTGTAATGGGAATACAGGCAATTCTTGATCTTCCCTTACAGATTGATACATCCGATACGGCAGCGATGGAAAAGGGACTCCGATATTATAACGGAAAGCCGATGTTGAATTCCGTAAACGGCAAAAAGGAGTCGATGGAGAGTGTTTTTCCGATTGCAAAAAAATACGGCGCGGTGGTTGTCTGCCTCTGTCTTGATGAGGAAGGCATTCCGGAAACAGTGGAGGGCAGACTGCGCGTGGCGGAGAAAATTGTAAAAACAGCCGCGGCGTATGGCATTCCAAAGAAAAATCTTGTGATGGACGCGCTTGTGCTTACAATCAGCACAGGACAGGATAACGCGCGCATAACGCTTGAAACGCTCTATAAAATCCGATATGAAATGGGGCTGCATACGGTGCTTGGCGTGTCAAATATTTCGTTCGGACTTCCGGACAGGGTAAAAATTAACACCGCTTTTTTCACAATGGCGATGAACAACGGGTTGAGCGCAGGGATTGTCAATCCGTCAAGCGAGGCGATGATGGCGGCATATTATAGCTTTAATGCGTTGATTGGCGAGGACGAGCAGTGTATGAATTATATTGAAAAATGTGCGCGGCTAAATGCCAGAGAGCAGCCGCAAAGCGCCACGCAAAAGAACGCGTCTGCAGGAGAGATCGGACTGCATGACGCGATAGTAAAAGGGCTTTCGGAGAGCGCATATCAGGCAGCAATCAAGCTTTTAGAGGAAAAGACCGACTCGCTTGCGATTATCAATGATATGCTGATTCCTGCGCTTGATGTGGTCGGAAAGGGCTTTGAGGAAAAGAAAATGTTTCTGCCGCAGCTTCTGATGAGTGCAGACGCGGCGAAGGCGTCTTTTGAGGCAATTAAGGAAACGCTGTCAAAGCAGGGAAAGGGCAGTGAAACCAAGGGTAAAATCGTGATTGCTACGGTTAAGGGAGATATCCATGATATCGGGAAGAATATTGTGAAGACGTTATTGGAAAATTACGGGTTTGACATGATTGATTTGGGGAAAGATGTTGCGCCGGAGCTGATTTTGAAAACCGTACAGGAAAATCAGGTGAAGCTTGTGGGGCTAAGTGCATTGATGACAACTACGGTGGTTTATATGGAAGAAACGATAAAGCTTCTTCGGGAAGAGAATGCGGGCTGTAAAGTTATGGTAGGCGGTGCGGTGCTGACGCAGGAGTATGCGGATATGATAGGGGCGGATTTTTACTCAAAAGATGCGATGGGATCCGTACGGTATGCGAATGAGTTGTATGATAAGGGAGAATTATAAGTTGTTTTTACCGGTTTTTCAGTATTTTTTCAATACTTTAAAATACTTGCTTTTATGGAAAAATCTGATATAATAAAATAGCATAGTTTTCACTATTAATTTTCATTAGAAATACCATATCAATATTGGTAGTTTTGATTCAAGGAGAAGAGATACACATGAATGTTCAAGATAATAAAGAAAGCCGCACGACACAGTTTTTAGTTGGAAGCTTTTTGGTGCTTCTGATATTAAGTGCAACGGCGTTTTTCTGTTTGGGATATTATATGAGCAATGTGAGTCAAAAGAGCATTGATCAAGTGGGCGACATGTATATGGCTGGAATCAGTAAACAGATTTATTCGCATTTTAGCACATTGATTGAATTGAAATTAGAGCAGGTTGAGACGGCAGAGAAAGTCGTTGAGTCCAATGCGGAAAATGTGGAGGCGTTGTACAATGAGCTGATTTACAGGGTAGAGGTAAGAGGGTTTGATTATTTGGCACTGTGTGATGCGGAGGGTCGCATGGAAATGCTCTACGGAGAGCAGATTGAGCTTGCGGATCCTGCCTCGTTTTTTGCGTCCTTAAAAAAGAAGGAACAAAAAGTTGCAATTGGAAAGGATAATTCCGGCAGGGAAGTGGTTTTGTTTGGTATCAGTGCGGATTATCCGTTGCGAAACGGAGAGCGCAGCATGGCAATGATAACGGCAGTTTCAGTGGATTATATCAGCTCCATGCTGGCAACGGAGGAAGAGAGCGAACTGCTGCACTCCTATATTATCCGCAATGACGGCAGCTATGTCGTAAATCCTGCGGGAGATGCGTACACAAGTTACTTTGAGAGTCTGTATGGGCGATTTGGGGAAAGCAGTAGCGAAGTAATTGATACTTATATTCAGGAGCTGACCGACGCCATGATAAAGGGTGAGGAATATGCTACGATTTTAGAGTTAGATGGCAATAGGCGGCAGATCTATTGCATTAAGCTGCCTTATTCGGAGTGGAATTTGGTGACAGTGCTGCCATTTGGCGCGATGAATGAAGTGATAGAGGAGATGAACCAAAGCAGAACAATGGCAACCATGCTGGTCGGCATGCTGATCGGTTTTGTGATACTGTTTATTTTCTGTTGCTATTATAAGATGACAAAGCAGCAGATCAAGGAATTGAATGAGGCGCGTGTGGAAGCTTTGCAGGCAACAAAGGCAAAAAGCGAGTTTCTCTCAAATATGAGTCATGATATTCGTACGCCGATGAATGCGATTGTCGGTATGACGGCGATTGCAACGGCGCATATTGACGATAAGAAGCAGGTGCAGAATTGTCTGCGCAAAATTGCGCTGTCAGGAAAGCATTTGCTTGGTCTGATTAATGATGTGCTCGATATGTCCAAGATTGAGAGCGGAAAAATGACACTGACGGCGGAGCTGATTTCCTTGCAGGAAGTTGTCGAAGGGGTTGTCAGTATCGCACAGACACAAATCAAGGCGAAGGGGCAGAATTTTAATGTACATATTGACAAAATTATTGCGGAAGATGTCTACTGTGACAGTGTGCGTCTGAATCAGGTGCTGCTGAACCTGCTCTCCAATGCGGTTAAATATACACAGGAAGGCGGTACAATCCAGTTGTCAATGTATCAGGAGGAAACACCCAGCGAAAAGGGCAGTGGTTTTGTGCGGACGCATGTTTTTGTCAAGGACAACGGTATCGGTATGACGGCGGAATTTTTGGAGCATATTTTTGATTCCTATTCAAGAGCGGACAGCAAGCGGGTGCAGAAGACGCAGGGTACGGGACTTGGTATGACAATCACAAAATATATAGTGGATGCAATGGGCGGAACGCTTACAGTAGAAAGCGCACCGGAAAAGGGAACGGAATTCCATTTGATTTTGGATTTGGAGAAGGCGACGGAGCAGGAAATCAATATGTATCTTCCTCCTTGGAAAATGCTGGTGGTAGATGATGACGAGACCCTGTGCCGTACAGCAGTGGATTCGCTGGAATCAATCGGCATACAGGCGGACTGGACGCTGAGCGGGGAGAAGGCAATTGAGATGGTGACGAGGCATCATAAGATGCATGACGAATATCAGATTGTTTTGCTTGATTGGAAGCTTCCGGATATGGACGGTATTACGGTTGCAAGGAGGCTGCGCCGGATTATCAGTGAGGATATGCCGCTGATTTTGATTTCTGCGTACGACTGGAGCGAGTTTGAGGTGGAAGCGAGAGAAGCCGGCATTAGCGGGTTCATTTCAAAGCCGCTGTTTAAATCAACATTGTATCATGAGCTGAAGAAGTATATGGGCGTAGATGATGCGATGAATAAAATTGACAAAGACATTGAGCTGTCAGGGCGCCATGTTTTGGTTGCGGAAGATAACGATTTAAACTGGGAGATTTTAAAGGAGCTTTTGACCGATGTCGGTATGGAATTGGAGTGGGCAGAAAACGGAAAAATCTGTTTGGAGAAATTCCAAGCGTCCGAACCGGGACAGTATGATGTCATTCTCATGGATATCCGCATGCCGATTATGAACGGATATGAAACGACACAGGCAATCCGCGCGTTGGAGCGTTCTGATGCAAAGACGATACCGATTATCGCAATGACGGCAGATGCGTTTTCCGAGGATATTCAGCAGTGTCTTGAATGCGGCATGAATGCACATACCGCAAAGCCGATAAATTTGGACGAAGTGATTTCTTTGCTGAAAAAATATATTATGTAGAGGCAAAGATGTGATGATTTTCTGTTTTCATGCTGAAATACGGAAAGAAAATGATTAAGATTGAAAATATCGAAAAACAGCAGGGTTGAAAACAACCCTGCTGTTTTTCAAAGAAAAATTATTATCTATGGCTCTGCTTTTAAAAGGACACTGTTGATTACCTTGCAGATCAATGAAAAGGTCTGCACTGCAACCTGCGGAAAGGCGCGGTTTGCCTGACATTCGTCTGCAATGACTAAGCCGTATACATGTCCTTTTTCGTTTCTGAGAAGATGCTGCATTGTGCTTGAAATGCCAAGTCCCTGTAAAAAGTTGAATACATCGGGCATGCTGCCTTTTATTAAATTGATATTTCCGATCAAAAGCATATCGTCACTAAATTGATTAAAGTAGTATCCGTTGTCTAAAATTTGGGGATATACATCAGCATCATACAGATCAGGATTGCTTGTGGCGATCATATCATAGTTTTTGCCCCAAAATATTGTTACCCTGTCAAACATCAGCGCACGCGTCAGCTGTTCCAGCAGACTTTGAAGCATTTGAGGACCATCGGTAACAAGCTTTGACAAAAGTTTTGCGGTTTTATATAAATCAACGTCGGAATAAACCTTTTCGATGCCGATATTATAGTCTGCATCAAAGCTGTCTGTGAGAATTTGGCCATGCATTTCAGGTTTGTAGATGATGTAGCGGTTTTTGCCTTTCTGCTTTGCTATGTACAAAACACGTTCTGCAATTTTGTAAAGCTCATCATAGATGTTGGAGTTGATACGGCTTCTTGAAATCCCCATAGAGCAGGTAATTCTGTCATCGCCAAGTGTTTCCGGAAACAGTGTTCGAATGTTGGTTTTTATTGTCCGGAGATAATTTCTGATAATCAGCTCGTCACCGGCATCGTTTAAGACAATCATAAATTCGTCCCCTGCCATTCGGCCTTCAACACCATTAGAACCGATAGCGCCCCGAATAACCTCTGCAACGGATTGCAGCACACGGTCACCGAACTTATGACCATAGATGCTGTTAATGCGGCTGAAATTATCTAAATTTAGCAAAATCAGCGCTGACTGATCAAAGTTTGTATTCTCCAACCGTTTCCTCGCATAATCTACAATGGAAGTCTGATTGAAAAGACCTGTCAACGGATCGGCATAATGTCCGGACGTATAGTGATCAACTGTATCCCCTGTGAAATCACTCAGGATATGCCATTCTCCAAGAACATATTGTGCATCTTCATATTTTTTCGGAACAAAGCTGACTTTACAGGATACGATGGCATCATCAGGTGAGATAAGACTGCTGTGGAATGAGTAAGTTCCTTTTGCAATACAGCTTTTTATGGAATTGCAGAAAATTTTGAATATGGAAATATCTTCATCTGCAATTTTGTTTTCGGACAAGGCTTCGTCAGCCCAGTCGTCAAAGTCCATATTTGCAATGTCAACCATTCGTTCGTAGTTTATCCAAAATAATCTGAATTCGTTTGTCTCGCAATTATAGTAAAACATTGCATTTTCAGAAAGAGAAATAAAATCTTTGGCAAATTTCGACAATTCGTTCATTCTTTACCCTCCTTACTGCGGCGGCATCTGAGGTGCTGGTTGTTACCGCAGGTTTTGCTATAATGTATGTATAATATTATTATAAACTAATTTCATCAATTTGTAACTACTTTATTTGCTAAATTTTTGACAAAATGCATATATATACAAAATGAAAAATGCAGCGCATGTAAAAAACTTGCCAAAATCTGCCAGGACAGATACAATGAAGATATATTACAAAACGTAAAAGGAGGAACACAGATGGCACTATTTGGCAATTTATTTGGGGGACGTAAGGAGAGTAAGAAAAAGGAAGAATGGGAAAAAGAAACTTCGTTTATGATTGCAATTCCAAAGAATGGAGAGGACGCTGATAATTTTGCGATTTTGACAGAACGGTTAAAGACGTCGGACTATGTAACGTTAAAGGATAGCAAACAGACAGAGAACGGGCTTGTGCTGAGGGTTGCATCAGGCGATTTGGAGTATACGGTACGCCTTGATACAACAGAGGTCGAGATACCGGAGATGTTCCGCATCCAGCATTTTTTCCGCGACATTGACATTGAGGCAATTCAACAGCAGAAAAAAGGATTGATTGTGGAAATGCTGTTTGATGAGCATATTTTGGATTCGTATCATACGCAGCTTAAATTAATCAGTGCGATGCTTCCGGACTGTCTTGCGGTGCTTGACGGAAGCTCCGAGAAAGTGCTTTCGGGAAAATGGGTTGCGCTTGCCGCAAAGTCCAATGTTCCGCCTTCTCCGCGGTATATTTTTACGGTGCAGGCAGTATCGGGCGATACTGACGAGGTATGGCTGCATAGTCATGGAATGAACCGATGCGGACTTCCCGAGCTGGAAATTTTAAATTCCACGAAGGATACATATAATGACCATTACAATATTATTGAGACAATGGCAAAGCGGCTGCTTGAGCAGGGGGAAGCGCTTGAGGAGAAGGAGCCGATGTACCTTGCGATGGTGACAAATGAAATTCCTCTGATGGCGACGGTGGTCAATTGGAAAGAGGCGGTGAAGAAATATCCGTCAGGTATCTTAGGCGGCGCGGGAGACCGGAAGGAGAGCCACAACCAGAATACGGACGTGATTTTCTGCTATCCGACTCCGGAATCAATGGACAAAAAGCAATACTGTGAAGTGAGCGTGTTCGACGAATATTTAAACGAAAATCCGATTTACATGCTGACCAATCAGGAAACGGACAGAATGCGGCGGCTTGCGGCGGAGCGCTTGGACTATATGCTGAAAATGTTTGGCAGGGAGAAAATTAATATCCTTGTAAAGGTCGGACTTGAGGTTGACGAGGAATTTAAGGAAGAGGGCAACAGCTTTGAGCACATTTGGTTTGAGTTAAAGGAAAAGAATAAAGATATGTTTACGGCAGAGCTGACGCAGGAGCCGTATTATGTAAAGGATTTACACGCAGGGGCTGTGATGACGTTTCCGTACGGGCAGATTACGGACTGGATTATTTTTACGCCGGAAGGCAGGGTGACGCCGGATGATGTGTATCTGCTTGCGTATGACGGGTGGAATTTGGAATAGTGTTTGTATGGTTTAAAATTGTGATGTGTCCGGACTCATTGCATGAGGATTTGAGATTTTATGTTAAGCCACGTTCTTGACTTTTGGATGTACATATAGTATAGTGTTTCTAAAAAGAACTACATTAAAAAGGGATGGTGAAGTAGTTGGACAGTACCGTTTTGGGGATCCTGACGGAAAAGCTTTTGCAGTTCGGACTGACAAGGCAGGAGGCGTCGATTTATCTTTGCCTTGCGCGCAGCAAGGAGTTGTCGGGGTATGAGGTGTCGAAGCTTACGGGGATTTCGCGCTCGAATGTGTATAGTGCATTGGCGGGACTTGTCGAGGAGGGCGCGGCATACCTTTTGGAGGGCGAAACCAACAAGTATACGGCGGTTTCGGTTGCGGATTTTTGTCAGAACAGGATACGGGAACTTGAACGGCTTAAGGGAGAACTTGTGGCGCAGGTGCCGCAGATCGAACCAAATACGGAGGGATACATCACCATAAGCAGCCACAAGCATATTATGGATAAGATTTACAATATGCTTGAACACGTGGAATACCGCGTTTATCTGGCGATTCCCGTACCGTATGTGGAGCCGTTTCGGGCGCGTTTGGAGCGGTTGATTGCAGAAGGTAAAAAGGTTGTGCTGCTGCTTGGCGATGAGATAGAGCCTGCACTTTCGGGAAGTACTTTGTATGTGACAGGGAAACAGGATACACAGCTTAGGCTGATTGTGGACTCGGCGTATGTGCTTACGGGCGAGATGACAGGCTCGGATACGGACAGCTGCTTGTACTGCGGACAGAAAAATTTTGTGAATGTTTTTAAGGATTCCCTTAGAAACGAGATCAAACTGATAGAATTGACAAACGAAAAAGAAGGAAACAGACCTTGAAAGGAGCATAGAGGAGAACGATGAAAAAAGAGGCATTTGTAACAAAGGAACAGATTGAGGAGATTGTAAAAACGTATCCGACGCCGTTCCATATTTATGACGAGAAGGGCATTCGAGAGAATGCAAAGGCGTTAAAGGAGGCTTTTTCGTGGAATAAAGGCTTTAAGGAATATTTTGCGGTAAAGGCGACGCCCAATCCGTTTCTGATTGATATTCTGCGCGAGTATGGCTGCGGCTGTGACTGCTCGTCGCTTACGGAGCTGATGCTGAGTGACGCAATGGGGGTGTCGGGGGAGGACATTATGTTTTCGTCAAACGATACGCCTGCGGAAGAGTTTGCGTATGCGGCAAAGATTGGCGCAACGATTAATTTGGACGATATTACGCACATTGCGTTTTTGGAGAAAACAATCGGCAGACTGCCCGATACGCTTTCCTGCCGCTACAATCCGGGCGGGGTGTTCAAAATCAGTACAGACATTATGGATAATCCGGGTGACGCAAAGTACGGCTTTACGACAGAGCAGCTTTTTGAGGGCTTTCGGATTTTAAAAGAAAAAGGTGTGAAAAATTTCGGTATTCATTCATTCCTTGCAAGCAATACGGTCACAAACGAATATTATCCGACGCTTGCGAAAACGCTTTTTGATACGGCGGTGAAGCTAAAGGAGGAGGTTGGCGTAAGCGTCAGGTTTATCAACCTCTCAGGCGGTATCGGCATTCCGTACAGACCCGATCAGGAGCCAAACGACATCAGGGCAATCGGGGAGGGCGTGAGAAAAGTTTACGAGGAGGTGCTCTTGCCTGCCGGAATGGGTGATGTGGCGATTTATACGGAGCTTGGGCGCTTTATGATGGGGCCATACGGACATCTTGTGGTTCAGGCAATTCATGAGAAACATACACACAAGGAGTACATCGGCGTGGACGCGTGTGCCGTAAACCTGATGCGTCCTGCGATGTATGGCGCGTATCATCATATCACAGTGCTCGGAAAGGAGAATGAGCCATGCGACCATAAGTATGACGTGACGGGCTCGCTTTGTGAAAATAATGACAAATTTGCGGTGGACAGAATGCTGCCGAAAATTGAAATCGGTGATTATCTCGCAATCCATGATACGGGAGCGCATGGCTTTGCAATGGGCTACAACTATAACGGAAAGTTAAAGTCCGCGGAACTGCTGCTTAAGGAGAACGGAAGCGTGCAGCTAATCCGTCGCGCGGAAACGCCAAAGGATTATTTTGCGACGTTTGATGCATTTGAGATTTATAAAAAGCTTGGATTTTAATAAGGCTTTACAGTAACAATTGAATTATTATAAAAATAGAAAGGTGTAAAGTCTTATAAATGACAAGACTTTACACCTTTAAAATGCTATCCCATAGAACAATTCTTACGCTTTTTTCTCTGCCGATGAAGTCACAAGGAACAGGCTTGAAAGCAGTGAAATAGCATAAAGCACAATCGTCAGATAGAGCACTGCCTGATATCCGGTCGGGTTGATTTCATATTCATGACCGTCCACTAAAATGGTACTCCATTCGCCAACCTTGTTTACAATAAAAGTTGCGACCTGATTTCCCGTAAGTCCCGCAATCGCCCATGCAGAAAGCGTGATACCATGGATTGCGCTGATATTTCCCATGCCGTAGTGATCCGAGAGCAGAGTAGGCACGTTGCTGAAACCGCCGCCGTAGCCTGCGTTGACTGCAAAGAGCAGAACCAAAACGATAATCGTGAGCAGTGCGCTTGTCGGCATGTCATTCAACACGTTGTCGCCCTGTTTTGTAATTGCCTGTGTAAAAATCGCAAGCAGCGTTACGACAATCGACATGATAAAGATAATCTTATAAACCGTATTCCTGTCTTTCATCTTGTCCGCCCATGCGGAGAACCCGAGACGTCCGCCTGCGTTAAATACAGCAGTTACGGAAGAAAGCACGCCTGCCATTGCACCAAGGCCGATACACTTGATAATCATTTTTTCCTGCGAAATGAGTGCAAGACCGCAGGTGATGTTTAAATAAAACATCAGCCAGATGCCGACAAATACGACGGGCTTTGTCTTAATCACATCAATTGCGCTCGGTCCCTTGTCCGCGCCGGACGGCTCATGCCAGCCTTCGGGCTTCGCAAGGAGAAGATGTCCGACAAACATCATCACAAAATAAACGCATGCGAGAATAAAAAACATCTTGTAGATCCCGCCGTCGCCAAGTGAATCAAGCAGCGCCTGCATAATCGGGCTTGCGATTGCCTTTGCCGCGCCAAATCCTGCAACGGCAAGCCCGGTTGCAAGACCTTTGCGGTCGCTAAACCAAAGCATCAGCGTTTTTACCGGTGAAAGGTATCCCGTACCGAGACCGACGCCCATGATAAAGCCGTAGCACACATAAATACCAATCAGTGCGAGTACGCTTCCGGGATTGTTTCCGCCGTACCAAATAAAGAATCCTGTGCCCGCCATACCGCCTGCAAAGCAGATTGCGGCAATCAGGGAAGAGCGGTGAATGTCTTTTTCAACGATATTGCCGAGAAATGCGGCAGACATACCAAGGAAAAAGATTGCGAAGCTAAATGCCCATTCTGTAGCGCCCTTTGAGAAACCGATGTAGTCAGCGATTTCCTGACTGAAAATTGACCAGCAGTATACGGTACCGATACTGCAGTGGAGTAACAATGCAGGAATTGCTGCACGTATCCATTTGTTTTGTACTTTCATACAAATCCTCCATTCTTAAGGAATTAACTTTATTTCCTTTGTTTTTTGATTGACATAAAATTGACAATCTTATAGATAGATAAATCATAGCAGATTATAAAATAAAAAGCAAGATTACATAAAAATTCTATAAAAAATATATGAAGACAAAAGAAATTCATATAATATTTGAGAAAATGCACTTGCAAAATGTGGAATATTTTGGCAAACTAAAAAAATATCCGTAAATGATACTGCGGCAGCATATGAAAAACAGATAGAAAAAGGGAATGTGTGGCCACAAGTTTGCAGGTTGTGGACAAATGGAGGTTAACAATGAATGACAGACTGACTAGAAATGATATTCGGAAAATGGAAGAGGAGATTGAGCATAGAAAGCTCGTCATCAGAAAAGAGGCGATTGAGGCGGTAAAAGAGGCAAGGGCACAGGGGGATTTGAGTGAAAATTTTGAGTATTATGCTGCAAAGAAGTATAAAAATCAGAACGAAAGCCGTATCCGTTACTTAGAGAAAATGATAAAAACCGCAGAAATCATAGAAGATGACGCAGCGGACGACGAAATCGGGCTGAATAAAATTGTAGAGGTAGCATTTATGGAGGACGGTACAACGGAAACCTACAGGCTTGTTACGACTGTAAGGAATAATCCGCTAAAGGGGCTTATCAGTATTGAGTCGCCGATTGGAAAATCGCTTGTGGGACATAAATGCGGAGATACCGTACATGTGCAGGTAAACGCTGAGTTTGGGTATGATGTGGTGGTAAAATCGGTGGAGAACGCGCCGGACGACGACTCCATTGAGCTTCGGAAATTTTAAGGATATTTTGGTAATGGAAATCTTAAAAAAGAATGAAAAAATATAACAGGTGTTGACATTAAAAATTTATGAGAACACAATATTAGACAGTTGTGAATGAATAAGTGAAGAAAGGAAGAATTCTATGCTAAAAGTATTAGGCGCACAAATTAAGGAATTTAAAAAAGCTTCCCTGCTTACGCCCGTTTTCATGGTTTTAGAGGTTATCATGGAAATGATTATTCCGCTGCTGATGGCGTCCATTATTGACGATGGCGTCAATACAGGGGATATGGGGCATATCTATAAGATTGGCATTTATATGCTAATTGCTGCACTGATTGGATTGTGGGCAGGAATTATGGGGGCAAAGTACGGTGCAAAGGCATCGACAGGCTTTGCAAGAAATCTCAGAAAGGCAATGTTTGAAAATATCCAAAACTTTTCTTTTTCGAACATTGACAAATATTCTACATCAAGTCTGATTACAAGGCTTACAACAGATGTCACAAATATACAAAACTCCTATCAGATGATTTTGCGAATGGCAATGCGTGCTCCGGCATCAATCATTATCGCTATGGTTATGGCATTTACAATCAACGCAAGACTTGCTTCGGTTTATCTTGTGGCCGTTGTTTTTCTGGCGTGCTGTCTTGGGATTATTATACCGAAAGCCACAAAGCATTTCCGGCAGGTTTTTGAGAAATATGATGAACTCAATGCAAGCGTGCAGGAAAACGTTTCGGCAATCCGCGTGGTAAAAGCGTATGTGCGGGAGGATTATGAGACCAGGAAATTTTCCAAAGCGAATGCAAACATCTACAACATGTTTCTGCGCGCAGAAAAGCTTGTGGTCTTAAATATGCCGCTGATGCAGGCAACCGTCTATACCTGTATTCTCGTGTTATCATGGCTTGGAGCAAAGACAATCGTGGCAGGAGGACTTACTACAGGAGAAATGATGAGCCTTTTGGCATATTGCATGAACATTTTGATGAGCCTGATGATGCTGTCAATGATTTTTGTCATGCTCACAATGAGCTACGCAAGTGCAAAGCGTATTGCCGAGGTCATTACGGAACAATCAGACCTTGAAAATCCGCCGAATCCTGTAAGTGAGGTGGAGAACGGCAGCATCAGCTTTCAGGGTGTCAGCTTTGCATACCATAAAGAAGGGAAACCTGTGTTAAAAAATATTAATCTTGATATTAAGTCGGGTGAAACAATCGGTGTTATCGGCGGAACGGGAAGTGCAAAATCAAGCCTTGTAAACCTGATCAGCCGCCTTTACGATGTTACGGAAGGAATACTTTTGGTAGGCGGACGAAACGTCAAGGAATACGATATGGAGGCACTCAGAAATCAGGTGTCTGTTGTTTTGCAAAAGAATGTGCTGTTTAGCGGAAGCATTCTCGAAAATCTGCGGTGGGGAAATAAAGACGCCACATTGGAGGAATGTATCAGGGCATGTCAGCTTGCGTGTGCAGACGAGTTTATTCAGAAGATGCCCGAAAAATATGATACGCATATTGAGCAGGGCGGTTCTAACGTATCCGGCGGGCAAAAGCAGCGGCTTTGTATTGCAAGAGCGCTTTTGAAAAAGCCGAAAATCCTGATTTTAGACGACAGCACAAGCGCGGTGGATACGGCTACGGACGCGAAAATCAGAAAGGCGTTTGCGGAAGAAATCCCTGATACGACGAAACTGATTATTGCGCAGAGAGTCAGCAGTGTGCAGAATGCCGACCGTATTATTGTTATGGATAACGGTATGGTGACGGCTTTTGATACACATGAGCAGCTTTTGGAAACAAGCGATATTTACAGAGAAGTATTTGAATCGCAGACGGGCGGCAACGCCGATTTTGATGAGAACGGAGGTGACAACTGATGCCAGGACCAAGAGGGCCGAGGGGGCCAAAACCCAAAATAGAAAATCCAGGAAAGCTCTTTAAAAGAATTATCGGATATGTACTAAAGGACTATGCGCCGCAGGTTGCTGTCGTTGTCATATGCATTTTTGTCGGTGTGCTTGCAAATGTGCAGGGTACACTGTTTATGCAGACGTTGATTGACAGTTATATCGTGCCGCTTTTAAACACCTCCAATCCTGATTTTTCGGGGCTTGCACACGCAATTGCGCGGGTGGCATGTTTTTATGCGGTAGGTGTTTGTTCGTCATACCTTTATAATCGGATTATGATTAATGTCAGTCAGGGCACGATGCGCAACATCAGAAATGCCATGTTTGGAAAAATGGAGAAACTTCCGATTAAATATTTCGACACACATGCGCATGGTGATATTATGTCATGCTATACAAACGACATTGACACGCTGCGTCAGATGATCAGCCAAAGTATGCCGCAGTGTTTAAACAGCGCAGTGACGATTGTGACGGTGTTGATCAGCATGTTTTCTTTAAGTGTTCCGCTGACTTTTACAACACTTGTCATGGTGGCGGTTATGCTGTTTGTGACAAAAAAGGCGACGGGACTTTCGGGGCGGTATTTCCTGTCACAACAGAAATCACTGGGAGCCGTAAACGGTTTTATTGAGGAAATGATGGAGGGGCAGAAGGTTGTAAAGGTGTTCTGCCACGAAGAAGAAAATATTGAACGCTTTAACGTGTTAAATGATGAGCTCTTTGACAGCGCTTACAACGCAAACCGTTTTTCAAATATGCTTGGCCCGATTAATCTGCAGCTTGGAAATGTGAGCTATGTGGTGTGTGCGATTGTGGGAGGCATTCTTGCAATCGGAAATATCGGCGGTTTTACGCTGGGAGGCCTTGCGAGCTTTCTGACTTTCAATAAGAGCTTCAATATGCCAATCAATCAGGTGAGTATGCAGTTTAACTCGATTATCATGGCGCTTGCGGGTGCGGACAGAGTATTTAAGCTGATTGATGAACAGCCGGAAGATGACAACGGGTATGTTACGCTTGTAAATGTAAAAGAAGTGAACGGTGCGCTTGAGGAAACAGACCAACATACGGGAATGTGGGCATGGAAGCATTACCATAAGGACAGCGACACAACGACTTATCAGCGGCTTGAGGGCGACGTTGTGTTTGATGATGTGGATTTTGGCTATAACGATGACAAAATGGTGCTCCACAATATCAAGATGTTTGCAGAACCCGGACAGAAAATTGCTTTTGTCGGTTCTACGGGTGCGGGAAAAACAACCATTACAAACCTGATTAACCGTTTTTACGATATTCAGGACGGGAAAATACGGTATGACGGCATCAATGTCAATAAAATTAAGAAAGCAGATTTAAGGCGTTCGCTGGGGATTGTTTTACAGGATACACATTTGTTTACGGCTACGGTTATGGAAAATATCCGCTACGGAAAGCTTGAGGCGAGCGACGAGGAGGTTATTGCGGCAGCAAAGCTTGCCAATGCGCATGGCTTTATCGAGCGGCTTCCGCAGGGCTATGACACGCTGCTTACGGGGGACGGCGCGAATTTAAGTCAGGGACAAAGACAGCTGCTTGCAATCGCGAGGGCAGCAATCGCGGATCCGCCTGCCCTGATTCTTGACGAGGCTACCAGCTCGATTGATACGCGTACCGAGAAGATTGTACAGGACGGTATGGATAAGCTGATGAAGGACAGGACGACTTTTGTGATTGCGCACAGGCTTTCTACGGTCAAGAACAGTGACTGCATTATGGTGCTGGAACAGGGCAGGATTATTGAGCGTGGAACGCATGATGAGCTGATTGCGCAGAAGGGCAGATATTATCAGCTTTATACGGGTAATGCGATTGCAACGATGTGATTGCGGCAGCGTAATTGTGCAACCGCATTTCCGGAAATGAAATATATGCTTGCCATATCTCCATATAGCTGATAAAATTTAGTTTAGGATATGTAGTTTGTGCAATTATGCACTGATACAGATGAGGATAAGCGTGTTTGGGCTATTATGCGGTCCAAACACGCAGACTTTGGAAGGAGCATGGTTGTAGATATGGCATTCTCAAAAGGAAAACGAATTGAGGACGAGACGAGCAAGCGCATTATAGACCTTGCGGTAAATATTGGCTGCAAAGAGGGAACGGGCGCGCTGACGGTGACAAGGCTGTGTCGGGAGTTAAATTGTGACAGACGTGTGATTTACAACCGGTTCCGCGATATTGATGAAGTGAATATGATTGTTGCGAAAAGGTGTAATGAGGAGCTGATTCAAAAGGCGGAAGCATCGGTGGCAGAAGGCGCTTCTTATTATGACAACCTGCTGGCAAGGATTATGACGGTGTTTACTTATATTTATGAGAAAAATGCCTACTTTCAATATTATACGGCGCTTTATGAGGTGTCAGAGGGCGGTGTAAAGAATGTGCTCCTGCAGGACTTGGAGCGCGTGCTTGAGGAAGGAAAGACGCAGGGAGCGGTCAATGCGGCTGCGGATACGAAACGGGCGGCGGAAATGCTTTGGATTATCACCACAGGGATCAGCAAGATGCTTGCGATGAATACCGGCTATAAATATCAGGACGCGCGGGAAACAATGCTGTACGGCGTGCAGGCTGTTTTGGAATCAATGAAATAAAGGGCGGTGTGGAGAAGCGTTTTTCATACGGCAGATTTGTGCATATGTCCAAATGCGCGGATTGAGCAGGAATGGAGGGATTTCATGGTAAAGGTGAAATTAGGAAATACAGGAATTGTTGTGAATAAAAACGGATTTGGTGCATTGCCGATACAGCGCATTGATATGGAAAGCGCAGTCAGGCTGATTCATATGGCATTGGACGGAGGCGTGGACTTTTTTGATACAGCGCGTGCATACAGTGACAGTGAGGAAAAGCTTGGCAGAGCGTTTGAGGGAATTGACAGAGGCAGTTACTATATTGCGACGAAGACTACAGCGAAAACAGGGGAACAGGTTCGGGCAGATTTGGAAACATCGCTCAGAAATCTAAAGACTGATTATGTTGATATTTATCAGCTCCACTGTGCGCCAAAGTGTTTTCGTCCGGACGATGCGGACGGCGTGTATGATGCGGTGCTGCAGGCGAAAAAGGAAGGGAAAATTAAGCATATCGGTATTACCGCGCATTTGCTGAATGTGGCCAAGGAGGCGGTTGAGAGCGGTTTATATGAAACGCTGCAGTTTCCGTTTGCGTATATTTCGGGCGAGAAGGAGATTGCCCTTGTGAAGAAATGTGAGGAAGCGGGGATGGGTTTTCTTGGCATGAAAGGCCTTGCGGGAGGACTTTTGACAAACGCTAAGCTTTGTTATTGGTTTGCCTGTCGGTATGAGAATGTGCTGCCGCTGTGGGGGGTACAGAGAGAATCGGAGCTTGCCGAGTTTTTGTCTTATCAGGACAATCCGCCTGTGATGGATGATGAGATGAAGGCGGTGTATGAGAAGGATTTAGCGGAGCTTTCCGGTGATTTCTGCCGCGGGTGCGGGTATTGTATGCCATGTCCTAAGGGGATACAGATTAATAACTGTGCACGTATTTCGCAGCTTTTGCGCCGTTCGCCTTCGGCAAACTGGCTGAGCGAGGAGTGGCAGGCAAATATGGCGAAGATTAAGGAGTGCATTCATTGCAATCAGTGTGCCTCGAAGTGTCCGTACGGGTTGGATACGCCGAAACTTTTGGAGAAGAATCTTGAGGATTATGAGAACGTGGTGGCAGGGAAGGTTCGAGTGGACTAACTAATTTGTTTCAGGATAACATGGGAGGTATATAGGTATGAGTGATAATGAATTATTGTTAGCCATTTCTGAGATGATGGATAAAAAGCTTGAGGCTGGATTAAAGCCTGTGGAAAGTAAATTGGACAGAATGGAAAACAGATTGGACAGAATGGATAATGAGTTACAGTCCGTGAAGAACGATCTTCAAGGTGTGAAGGACGATCTTCAAGGTGTGAAGGACGATCTTCAAGGTGTGAAGAACGATCTTCAAGGTGTGAAGAACGATCTTCAAGGTGTGAAGAACGATCTTCAAGGTGTGAAGCTGTTTCAGGAAAATGTGATTTTGCCACGACTTAATACAATCGAATCTTGCTACACAGATACATATGACCGCTATAAAAATTATGTCGATAAAATGGATGCTGTTTTCGTGGATGTTGATTTATTGAAGAAGGTAGTGGCGGAGCATAGCGAAAAGCTTCAGAAATTGGCGTAACAGTTACAAAACAAGGAGCATTATTGTTCAGTGCCTTCATTCTTGAGTGGAAATAATTTCTGTAAATTAATATCCTCTATGATAAGTTATTAGAAAAGGTAGGTGTTTTTGATTCACCTGCCTTTTACTATACAAACATCTATTTTCCCTGTCAATCCATATCAGGAAATGTGGGAAAGCACATCGCCCGGCCGGCAGGAAATCGCCGTTGCCATGATTCGGGCAGTTGATATAATGGGTACAAACGCCCATCCGGGGCAGAAAGGCAGGGAGAAAAATGCACATCAGCTACAAACCGCTCTGGCACACGCTGATATTTAAAATAGGGACTGTCTCTGACAGCTCTTAATTGGTTACATAAATATCATCTTTGACTTCTGATTAAGAATTCCGGATTTCTATGGTTTTCAAATACAGATTGATAATGAACAAGTAATGGTTTAAATCTTTATAAGGTATTGACAGATATTTACAAATAACATATACTGTATCTGTATTAATTGTATTAGTACAGATAAGAAGGGAGGGACAAACGTGATTTTGATTGACCACAAGGACAGACGCCCAATCTATGAGCAGATTATCGAACGCTTTGAGCAGCTGATACTCTGCGGGGCATTAGAGAAAAATGCCCCGATGCCGTCGGTGCGAAGTCTTGCGATGGAGCTTTCGTTAAATCCAAATACCATTCAGCGTGCCTATCAGGAGCTTGAACGTGCAGGATATATATACACAATTAAAGGCAAAGGGAGCTTTGTAAGTGAGGCGTCCCAAAACGCGGACAAAAAGCGTCAGGAAGTGAAAAAGGAGATGTATGAAGGGATTGAGAAAGCGCTGCTTGCGGGCATATCGCCGGATGAATTAAGGAAAATGCTGGAAACATGCATTGAGGAAGCAAAGAAGGGGAGGGATAATCAATGATAACGGCAAATCATATCAACAAAAAATTTGACGGGATAGAGGCGGTTAAAGACATCAGCGTCAACATTAAAAACGGGGAAGTGTTCGGGCTAATCGGCACCAACGGCGCGGGAAAAAGCACATTTCTGCGCATGGCGTCCGGTGTTTTAAAGCCTGACAGCGGTGAAATTCTTGTAGATGAAAAGCAGGTGTATGAAAATAGCGCAGTCAAGGCGGAAATTTTTTACATATCGGACGACCAGTATTTTCTGCCAAACGCCACGCCCCTTGACATGGCGAAATTTTATAAGGATTATTATATCAGGTTTGACATGACGCGGTTTCAGGAAATGCTTGGAAAATTCCGGCTTGAGGGGAGGCGCAAGATTACGACGTTCTCAAAGGGCATGAAAAAGCAGCTTTCCGTATTACTTGGTGTCTGTGCAAACACTAAATATATGTTCTGCGATGAAACCTTTGACGGTCTGGATCCGATGATGCGGCAGGCGGTGAAAAGTATTTTTGCGGGAGAACTTGCAGAAAGGGATTTTACACCGGTGATTGCATCACATAATCTCCGCGAGCTTGAGGATATTTGTGACAGTGTGGGAATTTTGCATGAAGGCGGTGTGCTGATGCAAAAGGATTTGGAGGAAATGAAGCTCAACATCCATAATATCCAGTGCGTATTTCAAACGCCGGAGGATGAGGGGGCAGCACTGGAAGGACTGGATCTTGTAAAAGCCGAGAAGCGCGGTTCGCTCAATACCTTGACTGTGCGGGGAAAAATTGACGAGATTATGGCGGGAATCAATCTTCATAATCCCATTTTTGCGGAGAGTATTTCGCTTACGCTGGAAGAAATCTTTATCAGTGAAACGGAGGTAGCAGGCTATGACATCAAAAAGCTTATTTTTTAAACAAATCCGGCAGGATATTCAGAAACGGATATGGTGCCCGATCGTTATCTTTTTGGGATATTTTCTGGCCCTTGAGGTCAATATGCTGCGGCTGATGGGCAGGATTGAAGAAGACGCAGGAATGTATAACTGCAAAGACATTGGTGAGTATGTGGAGAAATGCCTGTTTGGGACGGACACAAATCTGTTTGCAATGCTTGCATGCGTTGTTGCGTTTTTATGCGCGATAAGCGGGTTTTCGTATCTGCATTCGCGGGTGCAGCTTGATACATACCACAGCCTTCCGGTAAAACGCATACAGACCTTTTGGGCAAGATATGTGTCAGGTGCGCTGCAGTTTTTTGTTCCCTTTGTGTTCCATGTTGTTGTGTGTATGGTAATTGCGGCAGGAAAGGCGGCATTTTCGGGGGATGCATTTGTCAATGCCGTAAAAATGGTTGGCGTGGTATCGCTGGTATTCCTGTTATGCTATGCTGTGTTTCTTGTGGCGGCGTGTCTGACAGGGAATATTGTGATTAACGTACTTGGAAGTGCGGTGCTGTTCTTTTACAGCGCGGTGGCATCGCTCTTGATGAGCACGATGTTTCAGACATTTTTTCAGACGTATATTGTAACCGGCAGCGATTTACATGGAAATATGGATTATAAAACCTTTTGGAACTTTTCTCCGGTTTCCATGCTGGTGGCGTTATTTGAGTCGGATTACACAGGAACCTTTCAAAACGATCGTTTTTTTAAATTCAATGCGGATCAGCTTTGGGGAATTGCCGCGGCGGCGCTTGTATACACACTGATTGCGTTTGTGCTTTATCAAAAAAGGGCTTCGGAGGCGGCAGGAAGGGCAATTGCCTTTCGATGGGCGGAGCCTGTGCTGAAAACGCTGCTTGTCATTCCGCTGGCATTATTGTCGGGCTTGTTTTTCAGGGATATTGCTTCTGTGGAGAGCAGGGATGCATGGTATCTGTTTGGCGTTTTGTTTGGCTACGTGGTGATTGCGCTGCTGTTGGAAATTATTTTCCGGCTGGATATTAAGAGCGCATTCGGCCATAAAAAGCAGCTTGTGTTTAATGCGGCATGTTTAGCGGTGGTCGTGATTGTTTTCCGCTATGATGTGCTTGGCTATAATACGTATGTGCCGGCAGATTCGGAGCTCGTCAGCTGTGCGGTATCCATTGAGAATTTGATGGCAGTGTCGCCTGCGAAAAATGTGGGAGTGGGACGATATACATGGTATACCTATATCAGTGCGATGGACTACCGGATGGAAAGCGTAAAGCTTCAGGGAAATCCAAGTGTTATGGATTTGGCAAGAAAGGCAGCTTCGGAGCAGCTGACGTATCAGGCGGAGGACACACAGCAAGACTACAGGTCGGTAACTTTTGGGTACAACTTAAAGAACGGGAAGCAGATATACAGAATCTATACAATTGATATGGCAGACACACAGACGCAGAAGCTTTTGGCAGATGTTTTCAACGACAGCAGTTACAAAACGGGAACAAGTCCGATGTTAAATGACGGATGGAAAAAGGAATTTAAGAAGCTGTACTGTTCCGGCAGCTTCACCAATGCGGTTTTGGATATGACACCGGAGTTTCAGACAAAGCTGCTTGAGACGTATCAGGAGGAATATTTGCAGCTTGACTTTGACACAGTCCTTGACACATATCCGGTTGGAAGCATTTCACCGCTAACCGCAGAGGAGTATGAAGCCGATATGAAATGGGGAAGGGGAAGACCGGACGACAGGTATGACGGAAGCCTGATTTATCCGCAGTTTACCAAGACGATTGCGCTTTTGAAGGAAAACGGCTTTGATGTGTATGAGAAGATCGATATGGATGAGATTGCATATATCCGCGTGCAGTACCGCAAGGAAACTCCCGTATATAACGGAGCAGATTCTTATAGAACGACGGAATTTGTGGACGTGGGTAACGTTTACAACAGGGAACAGATAGAACAAATGTTTGGATGCTTGGTAAATCCCTCTTACAGATGGCAGGTTGACGCATATACGGATTTGGTGGAGAAGGAGTTTGATGTTACGGTTTACACAAAGACAAACGACAGTTCGATATATTGCAATCTGATATTTAAAAAGGGTATGATTCCTGATT
This sequence comes from uncultured Lachnospiraceae bacterium, assembly GCA_910577115.1. Classification (GTDB taxonomy): domain Bacteria; phylum Bacillota; class Clostridia; order Lachnospirales; family Lachnospiraceae; genus COE1. The sequence goes on along the minus strand of CAJTMC010000012.1, from coordinate 66,287 downwards.
TTATGTATGAACTGGAAGGGTATCAGGAGACAGTAACGCAGTAGAATGATTGACAATTTTTTCAAGTCCGGATTATAATGAATTTGTAACTTTTGTTTATGGACGGTTAAAAAAATGATCAATGGGAGGATATCTTGATGAATTCAAAATTAGCTAATTTGTTACAGATGTTTCGTGATGTGCTTCCGGCGCGTAATATGGAGGAGCTGGAGCAGCGGCTTGCCAAAGCGCAGGAGAAGAAAGACTTGCCGGCGCTTGCCAAAATTTATTATGATATGGGCGTTCACTGCATGAAAAATGGTGACCCGAATCGTGCCATGATGTACCTGAGCCGGTGTGACTGCATTTTCAGCTCTGATGATGATGTTTATGAGAAGGTAAAGGAATCTGTTCGTGAAGATTGTTCGAAACGGATTGGGGAGCTGGAGGAAATGCCGCTTTTGACCAATCAAATTCCCGAACAGATAGAAGAGCAGGCGGAAGAAGCTTTAAGTGATGTGCAGGTGCGCGTATGGGGGCTGCTGACGATGGCGCGACTCGTACAGGTAGGAAAGCGGCTGTCTGTTCTTCCGGCATGTGAAGTGCTGGGAGACTTGGACGAGGCGGTGGACTTGATTTTACGCTCTTTTCGGGAACCGATTTCCGAGGCGGATTTCCGCTTTTTGGCAGATACCTGTAACGAGCTTTATGAACTTGGAGATGAGGCATCTTTTTCGGATTTGACGAGGCAGGTGGAAATTTCCGGCGCAGCGCCTATACAGGCTTTTGACTTGAATGGGCTTTTGACGCTGACGGAACTTAACCTATATTTTGACAGCCATTTGAGGCTTTTAAGCGAGGGGGCAGATAACAGTGCGGCGGAAACCGGTTTAATTCCCTGTGCGCTTTTGCCGGACTACTATCTGCGCACCTGCAAAGAGGATTTGTCTGAGATTATCCGGGTGAAACAGGAGGTGGAGCGCATTCAGGCGGACTATGAATTTGTCAGCTCCGAAATTACATGGGAGGATATTGCACAGAGAATTGCAGAATATAAAGAACTGGATATACTGGCATGTTGCTAAAATGGAAAGCTTGTTCCAAAACGCTTAACAAATCAAACAGATTGTGGTATAATCTCTGATAGAAAATACTGCCGCGTCGGGCAAAGGCGCGCGTTTTATATCAGAAGGAGACAATTATGGCAAAAAAATATATTGCATATGTATCAACCTATACAATGGACAAGGACAAAAACGGAATTAAAATTTTCGATGTGGATATCGAGCATGGGCGCCTGATTCCAAAGGATGTGGTTGAAATTACCAACTCTTCCTATGTTACCATTTCCCACAATCGAAAATACCTCTATGCGATTACGGACTTTGGCGTTGAGAGCTTTCGGATTTTAGAGGACGGCGGGCTCAAATGCATTAACAGGGCGCTGATAAACGGTATGAGAGGCTGTTATCTTTCGACCGATTATGAAGACCGGTATCTCTTTTGTGCAGGCTATCACGACGGAAAGATTACGGCGCTGCGGATCGACCAAAAGTCGGGCGCTGTGGGAAGGATTACGGACGAGGTGTTCCACAAAGGGCTTGGAAGCATTGCGGAACGCAGCTTTCGGCCGCATATCAGCTGTGTAAAAATGACAAGGGACAATAAATACCTTTGCGCGGCAGATTTGGGCATTGATTACGTCAATATCTATCGCGTTAACCATGAGCGCGGCACGCTGCGGCAGGTTGACATTATCCGGTGTGATTTGGAATCTGCTCCGCGCCATCTCAAGTTCACTGAGGACGGGCGGTTTATGTATATTATCAGTGAGCTGAAAAACTGCATCGACGTGTATGAATACCATGAGGAGAATAATCAGCCGTTTTTTGATCTGATTCAGACCATTCCGACTTCTGATAAATATGATGTAAAGGGTGTGGCAGCAAGCGCGCTCAATATCTCCGACGACGGACGCTATATTCTTGCGTCAAATGCCGGTGAGAACAGCGTAGCGTTGTTTGAGATTGATAAGGAGCAGGGAAAGCTTAGAAGGCTGTTCTGTCTGCCGATAAGCGGGGAATATCCAAAAGATGCGGCGCTGTTTCCGGATAATAAGCATTTAGTGAGTTTAAACCATGAGTCCAATACGATGACGTTTTTCCGGGTAGATTATGAAAACAACTGCATTGTGATGAATGGGAAAGAGATGGAGATTAAGCAGGCGAACTGCATTATTTTCCATGAGCTGCATGGATAATGATAAAAAATAGGGAGATTGATTTGGGCTGTGTGGCTGCACAGCCCTGTTTTTATGCACAGCCTCATACAGAGAAAATAAGCCGCCAAGGCGGGTAGGGGAGAAGCGCATTCCTCCCCCTCGATTCATGGTTCTTTATCCGATATTGTTATAGAATGTCTGAATATTGTCTAATCTTGCGGTCATATTTTGAAGCAGCATGTCAAGAATGGTAATGGCAGTCATTGCCTCAACGACAACTACGGCTCTTGGGACAATAATCGGGTCATGGCGTCCCTTAATCTGAACCGTAATATTTTCGCCGTTTCGTTTTACTGTTTCCTGTTCTTGAAAAATAGAAGGTGTCGGCTTAAAATAGGCTTTTAACAGGATTTCCGAACCGTCACTGATGCCGCCCAAAACACCGCCGGCATGGTTTGTGGTTTTGATGACCGCGCCGTTCTTCATACAGAAACAATCGTTATTAATAGATCCTTTTGATTTGGCAGCCATTGTACCGTCGCCGATTTCAAATGCTTTTACGGCTCCGATAGACAGAATGGCTTTTGCAAGATTTGCGTCCAGTTTTTCGAACACAGGTTCCCCAATGCCGGATGGCATATTTTTTACGGAGCATGCTACAACACCGCCTGCAGAATCAAGATTTTTCATGCATTCCTGCAGATAGGCGGCTGCTTTTTCGGCTGCTTCCCTGTCGGGCATACCTGTGTGATTGTTTCTTGCCTCATTCAGGTCAAAGTTTTCCATATTGATTTCAATATCGCCGATTGCATAAGTATATGCGGTTACGGATATGCCAAGCTGTTCTAAAAGCTTGGAGGCGATTGCACCTGCTGCCACACGCCCGATTGTCTCACGACCCGACGAACGTCCGCCGCCGCGGTAGTCGCGAAAGCCATATTTTTGGTCAAAGGTGTAGTCGGCATGCCCGGGGCGGTAGTAGGAGGCGATTTCACTGTAGTCTGCCGAACGCTGTGACGTGTTTCGCACAAGCATGGAGATTGGCGTGCCGGTCGTTTTTCCTTCAAAGACGCCGGAAAGTATTTCCACACTGTCAGCTTCCTTTCGCTGTGTCGCAAATTTTGTGACGCCGGGCTTTCTGCGGTCAAGAAATGTCTGAATATTCTCCTCGTTTAGCACAAGTCCTGCGGGACAGCCGTCCACGACAACGCCGAGCGCCGCGCCGTGCGATTCGCCCCAGGTTGTTATTTTGAAAATTGTTCCGAATGTAGAGCCTGCCATAGTAGTGTCCTTTCTTTTTTTCAAATTTTGTCGGTTTTGATTAAGAAATCACAAAAATATGAAAAATATTTGAAATAATATATTGCATAAATTCAACGTAACGTATATTATTATAATCGTGTAAGTATGCAAAATCAAGAAGTAGATTGTTTTTTTGCAATTTTAGATGCAAAAGAAAAAATAATGTGTTATGATGAAAGTATCAGTTGACAAAGAAGCGTACACTGCGTAAGGATTTTGGGATGCATAGGAGGCGCAGGTGTTTGGAATGACAGTATGAGGACGAGGAGAATGAAAAGAACATGGAAGGATAATCTCACAGCAAAAATGAAGCTGCAGATGAAAAAACACAAGCGTTTGAGAGTTCCTTTGACGGTGTGTGTGATTTTGATTACGATATTGTATAACATGTGTTATTATTTTAGACACAACACAAGACGTTTTGCCGGTGTGCTGGCTGTGATTGTGTTTTGTGTGGTAAGCAGCAGTTTTTCTTTTCTGTCGGAGGAGGAAAGGTTTGGCATTATGCCGGAATCGGAAGAGTGGGCACAGATACAGGAAAATTATGAGTATGTGCCGACAACGTTCAGCCTGCCTGCGGCAGAGGTGATTGATGATGATGATGTGCTGGAAGGCTATGACAATAAAGAGCTTGAAGTGAACGCGGAGGAAATTGACCATTATTCGCTCGATGATATTCTTGAGGCAAATGAGACGGTAACACACACAGAGCAGACAAAGAGTCCGTCCTATACAAAGCTTTCCAAAGACGACTGGCAGCTTGTGCTTGTCAATAAGCAGCACCCTGTTCCCGACGACTATACGTTTACGCTTGGCACAATCAAGGGGAAAATGAAGTGCGATGCGCGGATTATTGACGAGCTGACAGAAATGATGAAGGCGGCGAAAGAGGACGGCATCAATTTGATGGTCTGCTCACCATACAGGGATTACAACAGGCAGACAGTGCTTTTTAACAGAAAGATTGATTACTATATGGAGAAAGGCTGTTCCTATCTTGAAGCGTATAAGATTTCGTCGATGACTGTGACGGTTCCAGGTGCAAGCGAGCATCAGATCGGACTGGCGCTTGACATTACCAGCAGTACCTATTACACGCTTGATGAGGGCTTTGGCGAGACAAAGGCAGGACTCTGGCTAAAGGAGCATTGCGATGAATACGGTTTTATTCTGCGTTATCCGGCCGGAAAGGAATATATCACAGGCATTCAGTATGAGCCTTGGCATTTCCGTTATGTAGGCAAAGAGGCGGCTTCTGTTATTATGGAGCGGGATATCACGTTGGAAGAGTTTTTGGAAGAGCTGGATTAATTCCATAACGGGTTTCAGGACAGGAAGGAATTTATCATTCATGTATCGATTATTAAAGCAGGAGGGGCGTGCAAAGCGTGCAGAGGTTACAACCGTACATGGCACGATTCAGACGCCGGTGTTTATGAATGTAGGTACAGTTGCTGCAATTAAGGGCGCTGTATCTACTGCTGATTTAGAGGAAATAGGCACACAGGTGGAGCTGTCCAACACCTACCACCTTCATGTGCGGACGGGTGATGAGGCGATTAAAAAGCTGGGCGGGCTTCACAGGTTTATGTCGTGGGACAAGCCCATTCTTACGGATTCAGGAGGCTTTCAGGTTTTTTCGCTTGCAGGGCTTCGCAGAATTAAAGAGGAAGGCGTGTATTTTAATTCTCATATTGACGGCAAAAAGATTTTTATGGGGCCAGAGGAGAGTATGCAGATTCAGTCGAATCTTGCATCTACGATTGCAATGGCATTTGACGAATGTCCGCCAAGCAAGGCGGAGCGCAAATATGTAGAAAATTCGGTGGCGCGTACGACACGCTGGCTGGAGCGCTGTAAAAGGGAGATGGGGCGGTTAAATGCACTGGAGGATACAATCAATCAAAAGCAGATGCTTTTTGGAATCAACCAGGGGGCGATTTTTCCGGACATCAGAATAGAGCATGCAAAGCGTATATCAGAACTCGGGCTTGACGGATATGCGGTGGGCGGACTTGCGGTAGGAGAGACGCACGAGGAGATGTATTATATATTGGAAGAAACGGTGCCTTACCTTCCGAAGGACAAGCCGACGTATCTGATGGGCGTAGGAACGCCTGCCAATATTTTGGAGGGTGTGGAACGCGGGATTGATTTCTTTGACTGCGTGTATCCTTCGAGAAACGGCAGACATGGCCATTTGTATACCAATCATGGCAAAATTAATCTGTTTAATGCAAAGTATGAGCTTGATGAAAGACCAATTGAGGAGGGCTGTCAGTGTCCGGCATGCAGGCGCTATTCGAGGGCATATATCCGCCACCTTTTAAAAGCAAAGGAGATGCTTGGAATGCGGCTTTGCGTGTTGCATAATCTTTATTTTTACAATACGATGATGACAGAGATTCGGGATGCGCTTGATGCAGGGGAGTTTGCGGCGTATAAAAAGCGCAAGCTGGAAGGCATGGCGTGCGGACAGCAGTAAAATATGTTATTGACATCTTTTTGCATCTTTATAAATATTTTACTTGATGTATTGGTAATTTTTGTGTATGATAGTCTGAGTGCATGAAACAGAATGTGCGTATTGAGAAAGGAGCATGGATACTAAGATGAATTTATTGTTGGCAGAGGCAGCGGACGCGACAGCAGCAGGTGCGGGAACAGCGAGTGCGCTTTCTATGGTTTTGATGGTTGCCGTATGGTTTGTAATTATTTATTTTTTGATGATTCGTCCACAGAAGAAGGAGCAGAAGAAGAAGGCAGCTTTGGTCAATTCCGTTGCAGTGGGTGACAGCATTCTTACTACAAGCGGTTTTTACGGCATTGTAATTGACGTGACAGATGATGATGTAATTGTGGAGTTCGGAAACAACAAGAACTGCCGTATTCCTATGAAAAAGGCAGCGATTGAGCAGGTTGAGAAACCGGATGCGGAATAGTGGGATAAAGTTTTATCGGCCGCCGCTGTTAATGGAGCTTTTGAGTTTGTAATAATTTTGTGATAATTGAATAACTATGCGCAGTTACAAAGGGGTGCAGCGTCTGATGAAAAGCAGGACAATGCGCCTTTTTATATTATTTTCCTGAAACAATTTTATGGTAACGGTTGAAATTTTTTGTCGAATGTAATATGATAAAAAATATGTATTATTATTCACTGGTTGTCGTTTTTATCGGACACCCATAAAAAAGGAGTTTGTTAGAATGCATTTAAACATTGTATGTATCCCCGGTGACGGTATCGGTCCGGAAATCGTATCGGAGGCAAAGAAAGTATTAGATCAGGTTGCAAATAAATTCGGCCACAGCATTACCTATAAAGACATTCTTATGGGAGGCGCGTCGATTGATGCGTGCGGTGAGCCGCTTACAGAGGAGGCGGTTGCGACGGCGAAGGCTGCCGATGCAGTGCTTATGGGGTCAATCGGAGGAAATACCGCGACTTCCCCCTGGTATCAGCTGCCGCCCAATTTAAGACCAGAGGCAGGTTTGTTAAAGCTTAGAAAGGAATTAAACCTTTTTGCAAACTTAAGACCGGCATATCTTTACAAGGAGCTCAAAGAGGCGTGCCCGCTGCGCGATGATATTATCGGAAGCGGATTTGACATGATGATTATGCGTGAGCTGACAGGTGGGCTGTACTTTGGCGAGCGCAGCACGAAAGAGGTTGACGGCGTGATGACGGCAGTTGACACGCTTACATATACAGAGAAGGAAATCAGACGCATTGCGGTGAAAGGCTTTGACATTGCCATGAAGCGCAGAAAAAAGGTCACAAGCGTTGACAAGGCAAATGTGTTGGATTCCTCAAGGCTTTGGAGAAAGGTTGTGGAGGAGGTCGCAAAAGATTATCCCGAAGTGACATTGGAGCATATGCTTGTGGATAACTGTGCCATGCAGCTTGTGAAAGATCCGAAGCAGTTTGATGTGATTTTAACCGAAAATATGTTCGGGGATATTTTATCCGACGAGGCGAGCATGGTGACAGGTTCGATTGGCATGCTTTCTTCTGCAAGCCTGAATGATACGAAGTTTGGCCTTTATGAGCCAAGCGGCGGTTCGGCGCCGGATATTGCAGGAAAAGGAATTGCAAATCCGATTGCGACGATTTTAAGTGCGGCAATGATGCTGCGCTATTCCTTTGATTTGGATAAGGAGGCGGCAGTGATTGAGGCAGCCGTAAAGAAGGTGCTTGCGGAAGGCTACCGCACAATTGATATTGTGCCGCAGGAAGAGAGCAGGCGCGCAGCCGTTACACAGGTAGGAACGGCGCAGATGGGTGATTTGATTGCCGAGCGTATTTAATTTGAAAAAAAGATAGAAGCTTGCAATATGGAATATAATGGAGGAACGATTGAAAATTTGCAGGCTGTGAAAGGAGTATGGAATAAAGTGAGAAGTGATAATGTAAAAAAAGGGATGCAGCAGGCGCCCCATAGAAGTCTTTTTAATGCACTTGGTTTTACGGAGGAGGAAATGCAGAAGCCGATGATTGGGATCGTCAGCTCCTACAATGAAATTGTTCCCGGGCATATGAACCTTGATAAAATTGTCAACGCGGTTAAGCTCGGCGTAGCGGAGGCAGGCGGTGTTCCAGTGGTATTTCCGGCAATCGCTGTGTGCGACGGAATTGCAATGGGGCATGTCGGCATGAAGTATTCGCTTGTGACAAGAGATTTGATCGCAGATTCGACAGAGGCAATGGCTTTAGCACATCAGTTCGATGCGCTTGTCATGGTGCCAAACTGCGATAAAAATGTTCCGGGACTTTTAATGGCGGCGGCGCGTATCAACGTGCCTACAGTGTTTGTATCAGGCGGCCCGATGCTTGCAGGTCATGTAAAGGGACAAAAGAGAAGCCTTTCTTCCATGTTTGAGGCGGTAGGCTCTTATGCGGCAGGCACAATGACAGAGGAAGATGTATGCGAGTTTGAAAATAAAGCATGTCCGACCTGTGGTTCTTGTTCCGGCATGTATACGGCAAATTCCATGAACTGCCTTACGGAAGCGCTTGGAATGGGCTTACAGGGTAACGGCACGATTCCGGCGGTTTATTCGGAACGAATTAAGCTTGCCAAGCACGCGGGGATGGCAGTAATGGAGCTGTTAAAGAAGAATATCTGTCCGCGCGACATTATGACAAAGGAAGCGGTTTTGAATGCGCTTACTGTAGATATGGCGCTTGGCTGTTCAACCAACTCCATGCTCCATCTTCCGGCGATTGCGCATGAAATCGGTTTTGACTTTGATATTGCGTTTGCAAATGAAATCAGCGCAAAGACGCCAAATTACTGCCACCTTGCACCGGCAGGCCCTACTTATATGGAAGATTTGAATGAGGCAGGCGGCGTGTATGCGGTGATGAATCAGCTTGCGGAGCTTGGACTGTTACATACGGACTGCATGACTGTTACGGGAAAGACCATAGGAGAGAATATTCAAGGTGTAAAAAATAAAAATACAGATGTTATCAGACCGAACGACAATCCGTACAGTAAAACGGGCGGTCTTGCAGTGTTAAAGGGTAACTTAGCGCCGGACGGAAGCGTTGTAAAGCGTTCGGCAGTGGCGCCTGAGATGCTGGTACATGAAGGTCCTGCGCGTGTGTTTGAGTGCGAGGAGGACGCGATTGCGGCAATCAAGGGCGGAAAAATTGTTGCAGGTGATGTCGTGGTGATTCGTTATGAGGGGCCAAAAGGCGGCCCGGGCATGAGGGAGATGTTAAATCCGACATCGGCGATTGCCGGTATGGGACTTGGTTCAACGGTTGCGTTGATTACGGACGGACGGTTTTCCGGTGCATCAAGAGGTGCGTCTATCGGCCATGTTTCACCGGAGGCAGCTGTGTGTGGACCGATTGCATTGGTAGAAGAAGGAGATATTATTTCAATCAATATTCCGGAATATGCGCTAAACGTAAAGGTTTCGGACGAGGAGCTTGCGGCGCGCAGGGCAAAATGGCAGCCAAGAGAGCCGAAGATTACGACAGGTTATCTTGCAAGATACAGGGAGCTTGTGACGAGCGGAAACAGAGGCGCTATTTTGGAAATCCCAAAAAAGAATTAATTATGGTCAAAAAGGAGAATGATAGATGCAGTTGACAGGTTCACAGATTGTTATTGAATGTTTGAAGGAGCAGGGAGTAGATACCGTTTTTGGTTATCCCGGCGGATCGATTTTAAATATTTATGATGAATTATATAAGCACAGTGATGAGATTAAGCATATCTTAACATCACATGAGCAGGGAGCTTCGCATGCCGCGGACGGTTATGCACGTGCAACGGGCAAGGTTGGTGTGTGCTTTGCCACCAGCGGTCCGGGTGCGACAAATTTGGTTACGGGGATTGCTACGGCGTATATGGATTCTGTACCAATGGTTGCAATTACGGCAAATGTTACGCTGCCTCTGCTTGGGAAGGATTCGTTTCAGGAGGTGGATATCGCGGGCGTGACCATGCCGATTACAAAGCATGGATATATTGTTAAAGATGTAACAAAGCTTGCGGATACCATAAGAGAGGCATTTAAAATCGCAAAATCAGGCAGACCCGGTCCTGTTTTGGTAGATATCACAAAAGATGCAACGGCAAACAAGTGCGAGTTTACGCCTATAAAGCCGGAGCCTCCGGTTGTAAAAAACGCATATACAGAAGCGGATATTGATGTGGCGCTTGCGCTGATTCGAAATGCGAAGAAACCGTATATTTATCTTGGCGGAGGTGCAATCATTTCCGGCGCGTCAAGAGAGGTAAAAGAGTTTGCGGATAAAATTCAGGCGCCTGTATGTGATACGCTTATGGCAAAAGGCGCTTTTGACGGAAAGAGTGCGCTTTACACAGGTATGATTGGTATGCATGGCACCAAGACTTCCAACTTTGGCGTCAGCCAGTGTGATTTGCTGATTGCGCTTGGTGCAAGATTTTCCGATCGTGTAATCGGCAATCCGAAGAGGTTTGCGGAGAATGCAAAGATTTTGCAGATTGATATTGATGCGGCGGAGGTCAATAAAAATATCAAGACGGACGCGGCGGTTATCGGTGATTTAAAGACTGTGCTTAAGGAGCTGAACAGCAAGCTGGAGCAGCAAAATCATGACGAGTGGATTGCCGGCATCAAGGATATGAAAGAAAAGTATCCGTTAAAATATGAGTCAGATAAGCTGACTTGTCCTTATATTATTGAGGAGCTTGACAGGGTAACGGAAGGGAAAGCGATTGTCTCAACGGATGTAGGACAGCATCAGATGTGGGCAGCGCAATTTTATAAATATACGGAGCCACGCACTTTCCTCTCATCAGGAGGACTTGGAACAATGGGCTACGGGCTTGGTGCATGTATCGGTGCGAAGGTCGGCAGACCTGAGAAAATCTGTGTCAATATCGCAGGCGACGGATGCTTCCGCATGAATCTGAATGAGCTTGCGACGGCAAGCAGATACAACATTCCGATTATACAGATTGTGATCAACAATCATGTGCTTGGTATGGTCAGACAGTGGCAGACGTTATTTTACGAGAAACGCTATTCGCAAACCATACTTTCCGACAAGGTTGATTTTGTGAAGGTTTCGGAAGGACTTGGCTGTGAGGCAATCCGCGTGACAAAGCGCGAGGAGGTTGCCCCTGCTTTGGAGAAGGCGGTTTCTTTGCAGAAGCCGGTTGTGATTGAGTGTGTGATTGAGGAGGATGACAAGGTATTTCCAATGGTTCCGGCGGGAGCGCCAATCAGTGATGCCTTTGACGCAGACGATTTAAACAACAAACAATAACAGTTAAATTAAGATGAAAAAATACATAATCAGATGCATTGGTATGATTTTTGCGGTGGCAGCGCTTTTTGCGGCTGCTGTCATCGCACTCAATGAGATTTATTACAAGGATACCTTTCCAATGGGAGTGTGGATTAACGGAATTTACTGCACGGGAATGACGCCGGAGGAGGTAACTGACCGTTTAGACAGTACAGTTGGAAAAACAGCTTTTCAGAGTGTGAAGATACATACGATTGACGGAAAGGTGCATGTGATCAGGCCTGACGAGTATGGAACAAGCGCTTCTTATCAGACGGCTGTGGACGCACTTTACAGGAAGAGTAAAGGCTATTTCTGGCTTGCAGACTTTGCAGGCAGGGAATATCATATAGAACCGGAATACAGTTATGATATAGCGGTTATGAAAGCAAGGCTTGAGAGATTGGATTGGCTTGGTGAGCGCCTTTATAATCCTGCCAATTCGGTTTCGATTGTAAAGAGTGCGCTGGATGGATATATTCTTGTAGACGAAACAAAGGATTTACTTTTGAAGGATTCTGCGGTAGAATTGATTTGTGACGGGATTGTTAATCAATTAACAGACATAGACCTTTCAACGGATGAAAATAAAAAACAATGTTACCGGTCCATACCGTATACGGCGGAAATGAAGGATACGCTCGCAAAATGGCAGGGCATTCAGGAATTTCAGAGCTTCCGCATGACTTATGTGTTTGGAGACCGGCTTGAGACAATTGACGAAAATGTCGTGTCCGACTGGATGGCGCTTGACAACAACGGGCAGATTGTATTTGATGATGGGAATAAGCCTGTGCTCGATGAATCCTTGATAGAAGAGTATGTGGCATATTTGTCCGCGACGTATGATACCGTAGGAATTGAGCGGGAGTTTCAGGCAACAAGCGGGAGATGCGTGAAGATTTCGGGCGGCAGCTATGGAAATGCCATTGATACCGAAAAAGAATATGCGTTTTTGCGCAATGCTTTTTTGAACGGCGAGAGCGGCACGAGAGTGCCGGAGTACCGCGCGGAGGTATGGGAAAAGGGCGAGGACGACATTGGCAGTACCTATATTGAGATTGATATGGGTGCGCAGCATATGTATTATTACAAGGACGGCGAGATTGTGATTGATACGCCTGTTGTGACGGGAAATCTCTCAAGAGGCTGGGATACGCCGTCAAAGGTATGTTATGTTTATTTCAAGCAGAGAAACCGGGTGCTTCGGGGCAGAAATTATGCGACGCCGGTGAAATACTGGATGGCGGTTGACGGCAATATCGGCATTCACGATGCGACATGGCGCAAGGAATTTGGCGGCGACATTTATCTGACGGACGGTTCTCATGGCTGCATCAATACACCGCTTGAAATCATGAGTGAGATGTATGACGTGGTGGAAAAAGGAACACCCGTAATCTTATTTTATTAGCAATTATTTTGGCAATATTCAACATAAGTATGTTGTATATATAAATGGGGAGACCCCCGAATTTAATGAGAAATCAGGAGGAGAAAAAGTGGCAAGAGTGTATAACTTTTCAGCAGGTCCGGCAGTTTTACCTGAAGAAGTTCTGAAAGAAGCTGCAGATGAGATGTTAGATTATAAGGGAACCGGCATGTCGGTAATGGAGATGAGCCATCGCTCGAAGGCTTATGATACGATTATCAAAGAGGCTGAGGCAGATTTAAGAGAGCTTATGAATATTCCGGATAATTATAAGGTTCTTTTCTTACAGGGCGGAGCGAGCCAGCAGTTTGCGATGATTCCGATGAACCTTATGAAGAATGGCGTTGCAGATTATATTGTGACAGGTCAGTGGGCAAAGAAGGCATATCAGGAGGCATGCATTTACGGCAAGGCAAACAAGATTGCTTCGAGTGAGGATCAGACATTCTCATACATACCGGACTGCTCGGATTTGCCGATTTCCGAAGATGCGGATTATGTTTATATCTGTGAAAACAATACCATTTATGGTACGAAGTACAAGACGCTTCCGAACACAAAGGGAAAGACGCTTGTGGCAGACGTGTCTTCATGCTTTCTTTCAGAGCCTGTTGATGTGACAAAGTATGGTGTGATTTATGGCGGTGTTCAGAAAAATATCGGCCCTGCAGGCGTTGTGATTGTTATTATCAGAGAGGATTTAATTACGGACGATGTGCTTGCGGGCACACCGACAATGCTCAAATACAAGACACACGCAGACAATGATTCGTTGTATAATACACCGCCTGCGTATGGGATTTATATCTGCGGCAAGGTATTCAAGTGGCTTAAGAAAATGGGCGGACTTGAGAAGATGAAGGAATACAACGAGAAGAAGGCAAAAATCCTTTATGATTTCCTTGATGAGAGCAAGCTTTTTCAGGCAACGGTGAGGAAGCAAGACCGTTCCCTGATGAATGTTCCTTTTGTGACAGGGAACGAGGAGCTTGATGCGAAGTTTGTAAAAGAGGCAAAAGAGGCAGGATTTGAGAACTTGAAGGGTCACAGAACGGTCGGCGGCATGAGGGCAAGTATTTACAATGCTATGCCGATAGAAGGCGTGGAGAAGCTTGTGGAGTTCATGAAAAAGTTTGAGGAGTCAGTGTGAAAAATAAATTTTTCACACGGCAAATTTGAGCAGGGGCTCAAATTCGCGGACTGAGAAAGGAGCAAGGGTGTCGAAATGTATCAATATAATTGTTTGAATCCGATTTCGGATATCGGTTTATCAAGATTTACGGAAAATTATCAGAAAACAGACAGTGTGGAGAATGCGGAAGGCGTGCTTGTAAGAAGTGCATCTATGCATGAGATGGATTTACCTGCAAAGCTTCTTGCAGTGGCACGAGCAGGTGCGGGAACAAACAACATTCCGCTTGACAAGTGTGCAGAGAAGGGCATTGTGGTATTTAATACACCGGGCGCAAATGCAAACGGCGTAAAGGAGCTTGTGATTGCGGGAATGCTGTTGGCATCAAGAGATGTGATCGGCGGTATTGACTGGGTGAAGGCAAATGCAGACGTCGAGACAGTCGGCAAAGATGCAGAGAAGGCAAAGAAGAATTTTGCAGGTACGGAAATATATGGCAAAAAGCTTGGTGTTATCGGACTTGGCGCAATCGGTGTGAGAGTGGCAAATGCGGCGGTAGCGCTTGGCATGGAGGTATACGGATATGATCCTTACCTTTCCGTAGAAGCGGCACTAAAGCTTACAAGGGAAGTGAAGCATGTAAAAAATGTGGACGATATTTATGCGGATTGTGATTATATTACAGTGCATGTACCGCTTATGGACGCTACAAAGGGCATGATTAACGCGGAAGCCATTGAGAAGATGAAGCAGGATGTGATTGTCTTGAATTTTGCGAGAGACCAGCTTGTGAATGAGAAGGATATGGTTGCTGCACTGGAGGCAGGCAAGGTAAGAAAGTATGTTTCTGATTTCCCGAATCCGACAACGGCAGGAAAGAAGGGATGCATTGTCATTCCGCATCTTGGCGCTTCGACAGAGGAGTCAGAGGACAACTGTGCCGTTATGGCGGTAGATGAGCTGATGGATTACCTTGAAAACGGTAATATTAAAAACAGCGTGAATTATCCTGCCTGCGATATGGGGGTATGCTCGAATGTGGGCAGGGTTGCGATTCTACATAAAAATATCGCAAACATGATTACGCAGTTTACGGCGGCGTTTGGCGAGGCTGGCATTAATATCAGCGATATGACGAATAAGTCAAGAGGCGAGTATGCGTATACGTTAATGGATATTGCGGCAGCGGCAGATGAGAAGATTATTGCACGCTTAAATAATATTGAGGGTGTATTTCGGGTAAGGGTAGTGAAATGAAAAAGGACGCGAATGCGTCCTTTTTTTATGCATGTTATGCGTCATGCACGTCGCCGTATTTTGTCATGTTACCAATGGTGTTTTGGAATTTTATCTCGCGTTCGGCAGTTACTTCACTTGCCAAGTCCATGTATTTGATAAAGATTTCCTCAACACTTGTCCCATTTTCATTTGCAATTTCTTCCATAACTGGTCTGACTTTCTCGAGTTGGAATGAAACCTGCGTCTTCTGCGGGTCAAAATCTTTTAAGACCTTGTCAGCGTAATCGTTGATCCGGTCAAGAAGCTGTTTGTCTTCTGAGGTCATGTTCATCAATCCTTTCCTTCTTTTTAATCCTTTCCTTTTTTCCTGCAAACCGTTTATTTTGCATAGCATCACTTTTGGATGCAGGCTTTGTCCGAATAATAGTTTAACACATTTCATGCGGAGTTGTCACTATCAATGTCCTGTTTTTTCCATTTGCGAACGAGCAAGGCAAGAAAATTTCCCTAATAGGACTTCTATTTATCCGCATAATCTGATAAAATAAATGTATTATAACAAATCAGTCAGGAGGAATATTTATGGCAGTCATCAGACCATTTCAGGCATACAGACCAAAGAAAGGATTGGAGGATAAAATTGCAGCGCTACCGTATGATGTATATAATCGAGAGGAAGCCTGTGAGGCGGTGAAAGACAATCCGCTTTCTTTTTTAAATATTGACCGGGCGGAAACGCAGTTTGACAGCAGTATGGATACCTACGCAGATGAAGTCTATGCAAAGGCGCATGAGCTGCTTTGGGGAATGATGGAAAAGGGCGAGTTTGTGCAAGAGGACAAGCCGATATATTACATCTATGAGCTTACGATGGATGGGAGAGTACAGACCGGAATTGTGGCGTGTGCGAGTGTGGATGATTATCAGAATCAGGTAATCAAAAAACATGAAAATACGCGTGCTGATAAAGAACTTGATCGTATCCGCCATGTGGAGACCTGCAAGGCACAGACCGGACCGATTTTCCTGGCATACAGGGCAAATGATGTGTTAAGAGAGATTATCGCAAAAACAAAAAAGGAGAATGCGCTTTATGATTTTACATCGGAGGATGGTATCATACACAGGGTTTGGTGCATTCGTGATGATAAGGATGTAAAAACAATTGAAAATACTTTTGCGGGAATTGGGCAGATTTATATTGCAGACGGACATCACCGGTGCGCCTCAGCTGTTAAGGTTGGATTAAAAAAGCGTGAGGAAAATCCTGCCTATACAGGAACAGAGGAGTTTAATTATTTTCTTTCGGTGCTGTTTGCTGACGAAGAGCTGATGATTATGGATTACAACCGCGTCGTGAAGGATTTAAACGGGCTTTCTGTTGATGGATTTATGACACGTGTGTCAGAAATATTTGACATTGTAAAAGTGGAAGGAGAATGCACAAAGCCTTCCGCAAAGGGGGAGATTGCGATGCTTGTTGGCGGCAGATGGCATTTGCTTAAGGTAAAAGACAAGTACAAAAGTAAGGACCCTGTAGACGGACTTGACGTGGCAATTTTACAGAATCATCTTCTTGCGCCTGTGCTTGGAATTGAAGATCCCAAGACCGATAAGCGGATTGATTTTGTTGGGGGAATCAGGGGAATTTCGGAGCTTGAGAGGCGTGTAAAGACCGATTCCGCCGTCGCTTTTGCAATGCACCCGACATCCATCCATGAGCTTTTTGCGGTTGCAGACGCAGGACTTTTGATGCCGCCCAAATCGACCTGGTTTGAGCCGAAGCTGCGAAGCGGACTTTTTATACATACAATTGACTAGCATGAATACATTGTAGAAATGAGATGAAAAGCAGATGCTGTTAACGACGGATATGGAAATTGATATAGAGCAGATAAGCAGGGATTTGAACGCGCTGGAGAAATTTATGGACACACTTCCGGAAAAGGCGCTTGGTCTCGGAGTGCGTGTCCTGATTGCCGCAGTGCTGTTTTTCGTGGGTTCAAAGCTGATTAAACTGATACGGAGGATAACAAAAAAATCGCTGCAAAAAGCAAGCGCGGAAACGGGAGTCATACAATTTCTTGACGGATTAATCAAGGTCGGTTTGTATGGTCTGCTGATTCTCATTATCGCAGGAAACTTTGGATTTGATGCGACGGGCGTGGTTGCTTTGGTGGGTTCTGCAGGCGTTACGATTGGTCTTGCGCTGCAGGGAAGCTTAAGCAATCTTGCGGGCGGCGTGCTGATACTGATGCTAAAGCCCTTTAAGGTGGGGGATTTTATTATGGAATCCGCACATGGCACGGAGGGTACGGTAAAGGAAATCGGTATTTTTTATACAAGATTGGAAACGGTTGACGGAAAATTCGTTGTGCTTCCCAATGGCAGTCTTGCAAATAATTCGATCACAAACGCTTCCTTTGCACCGATAAGGCGTGTGGATTTGAAGATTGGAATCGCCTATGATGCGGATTTGAAAAAGGCAAAAGCTGTGCTTGGAGAAGTCATGGATCAGGATGCTGATGTACTGCATGAGGAACCGACCTTTGTGTTTGTGGATGAGCTTGCAAACAGCGCTGTGATACTGGGGATTCGATGCTTTTGTGAAAATGCCAAGTACTGGGATGTGCGCTGGCGTCTTCTTGAAAATGCAAAGCTTTCGCTGGATGCGGCGCAGATAGAAATACCGTTTACGCAGGTAGATTTGCATATAAAAGCAGAAAATCCGGATTTATAAAAAACACCCATGCAGACGATGAATGTCGTCGTGTGTGGGTATTTTTATGCACACAGGCAGGTGATTTTATGAAATATATGGTGTTAGAGTCAGATAACTAAGCGTTCCGGGAGTTACCTCTGTGCCTTTTTCAAGCAATGTAACAAGTCCGCGCATCGTTTCTTCCATTTCTTCGGGGGAAGATGGCAGTAACGTATTGTCAAACTTTACAGCAAGTACAATCAATACAATTTCTGCAAGGGCGGAAGGATAAGCAAAGCTGATTTCGCCGCTCTCAATTCCCTGCTTTATGATTTCCGTCAAATCCGGCTTTAGCCTTGAAATCACATGAGACAGATATTTATGATGCAAAAACGCGAATTTCTGCGCACTTTCCGAATTAGAGGAAGTACTGTTTTGTTTGATAAAGACAGAAGAATTCTGACACGCCTGAAACAGCATTGCCATGCGCGTAAATGGCGGAATATCCGTCTGTGCAGCTAGATTTTTTGCCGTCAAAAGCGGTTTTTCATAGCTGCGCTCAATCAGTGCGTCCAAAATCGCGTCTTTTGACGGAAAATAATAGTAAATGCTTCCTTTTCCGATTCCTGCACGCTGTGCAATCTCACTGACAGAGATACTCTGAATTGTCTTTTCTTCCAAAAGCTTTTGGAGCGCGTTCAATATGATGTCATATTTTTTTATGTCGGGCATGAATACGCCACCTTTCTGATTGTGATTCCGTTTGTTATTCTGTATTGTTCAAAGTTTTCCTTATATTTATTATAAGTTTGATAATCGTTCAATTATTCAAAATTATAGCATATCCGTTTGAGGCGGACAATTGTAAAAAGTGCCATAAAAACGTTTTGATTTTTATGTGAAATTCAGGGAAAAAGTACTTGACCGTTGGTCGAAAAATGTGATAGGCTTATGACAAAAGAATTCGACCGTTGGTCGAAAAATGTCAAAAATGGAGGATATTATGACTTATACAGACTTATTTTATGAAATCAAAGGAAAATTTATGGGAGCCGACGTGAGCGATATTCAGGAGCATTTGGCTTTTGAGTTCGACATTGAGGACGAGGAGGCTGGAGGAGCTTTCTATGTTGAGGTAAAGGACGGACAGCTTTTCGTGGAGCCGTATGAATATTATGACAGGGATGCGATGTTCATCTGTACACCGGAAGTTTTAATCAAGATTGCCGATGGCGAGATGGACCCGGTTTGGGCATTCACAACACAGAAGCTGAGAGTGGAAGGCAATATAGACAAGGCGCTTAGATTAAACGAAATCATACAGCGAAAGAAAAAGGAAATGAAGAAAGAAGAGAAAGCGGCGAAAAAGGAAGAAAAAAAAGAAGCGAAAAAGGAATCAGGCAAGAATGCAGGAAAATAATCCTTTGAAAGGAGTATCATTACAATAATGGGAATACTAAGAAAAACCATGCTCTGTCTTGGTGCACTTGCCGTGGCAGGCGCAGGAGAGACAGCTTATTTTTACAGAAGAACAATGAAGCGGAACAATGCGAAAGTGGAGCGGACCATGAAGATGTCCGGAACAGACTGGTCACAGTATCAGCCGCTGCTGCAGGAGCGCAAGGCATTTATGCTGGAACAGGAACATAAAGATGTACATCAGATGTCGTTTGACGGATTAAGGCTTCATGCAACGTATTTTCCGACGATTGATAAAAATTCGGAGAAGAAAAAAGTGGCAATCTGCTTTCACGGGTATACAAGTCAGGGAATGTCGGATTATATCGGACTGTCAGACTATTACCTGAGAAGAGAAGGCTTTGCAATGCTTTTGCCGGACGCGAGAGCGCATGGACAGAGCGAGGGCGAGTACATCGGCTTTGGCTGCCTTGACAGAAAGGATGCGCTTGTGTGGATTAACTGGGTGATACAGGAGCTTGGTGAGGACGTGGAGATTGTGCTTCATGGAACTTCTATGGGCGGCGCTACAGTACTGATGGCAAGCGGTTTGGATTTGCCGCCGCAGGTTAAGGGAATTGTTTCCGACTGCGGATTTACGTCTCCGAAGGAGGTGTTTACGCACGTACTCAATTCGATGTATCATCTTCCTGCATTCCCTGCAATTCAGGGGGCAGATGTGATTAACAAAAAGCTTGCGGGTTATGGCATGGATGAGTGCAATGCTAAGCGTGAGGTAGCGTGTGCGAAGGTCCCCATTTTATTTATTCATGGTTCGAATGATACGTTTGTTCCGTGCAAAATGTGCCATGAAATTTATGACTGCTGTGCTTCGCCAAAGAAGAAGCTGATTATTGACGGCGCCGCACACGCGGAGAGCTATTATAAGGATACAGAAAAATATGAGCAGGCATTGACAGAATTTTTTCAGGATATTATGTAGTTGACTATCAAAGTCAAAACGAAGGGAGAACTTGATGAAAACAAGAAAAGGATTTAAGACCTACCCATTGACAGCCGCACAGAAGTACCATTTTTATTATTCCGAGTATTGCCCAGGAAAGGAGATTCTCAATGTCGGAAGCAGTCTTACAATCGAAGCGGAGTTAAATCTTGATGAACTGCGCAAGGCGATTTATAAGGCGTATGAGCGTAATGAGTCTATGCGTGCGCGGCTTGTGTACGATGAGAAGGAGAAAGAGTGGTATCAGTATATTGTAGATAAGGAAGAGCGCGAAATTGAGTTTGTGGACTTTTCGGGCAAGACAATGGAAGAGGCGGATGCACAGATGACAGCGTGGACACGCGTTCCGTTTGGACAGGACGAGCCGATGAACAAGATTGTCCTCATCAAGACTCCTGACGGTTTTGAAGGAATGTACATTGTGGGAGACCACAGATTTCTTGATGCCCAGTCGTTGATTGGTTTTATGAAAGATGTCATTGAGCTGTACTGCAGCGCGAATTTTGAAAATGTTCCATATCCTGCGGATACACGCTCTTATGTGGAGCAGCTTGAGAAGGACTTTGCGTATGAGGCAGGCAGTAAGGCACAGGCAAGAGACCGGGAATATTTCCACAAATTATTTGAAGCTCCGGAACCCATTTACAATGGTATTGAGGGAAAGAAAAAACTGGATGAGGCAAGGAAAGCGACCGGCAATCCGAATCTTCGGGCGGCACCGACCGGCTCCGACAGCTTTGCGGCGGCAATTGATATTTTCCATTTGGAAGGAGAGCCGACAAAGCGGCTTATGACATTCTGTGAGGAGCAGCATATTTCCCTGCAGTGTCTGCTGATTATGGGAATCCGTACGTATTTGCAGAAGATGAACAACTGCGATGATGTTTCCATGATGGTTGCATATGCCCGCAGGGCAACGCTTTTGGAAAAGAAATCCGGAGGTACCCGTATTCACAGTTTTCCGTTCCGAACGATTATTTCGGAGGACAAGACCTTTTTGGAGGGAATTCTTGAAATCAGGGAGAAGCAGAATGAGACATTCCGGTATGTGAATTTTGATCCGGTGGAATGTATGCTTTACAAGAAGCAGGCTTACAATACGCCAAGGGGCATGGGGTATGAAACGGTAGCGCTCACATACCAGCCGGCTACACTGCGTGAGAAGGGTTTGTCTGACTTGGGAGATATTCGGTATAAGACAAAAAGATATGGCAATGGTTACTATGCGGACGGACTTTATCTTACGGTTATGCACAGACCGGAGGATAATGGTTTAGACTTTAGCTTTGAACATCAGACAAAGGCGTACAGCAGAGAAGCGCTTGAGCTGTTCTATTATTATATGTGTAAGATTATGTTTAAGGGAATTGAAAGACCCCATTTGAAAATCGGCGATATTATCAGGCTTGTGTAAAAGCAGTTTTATGCGTTACAATAACTGTAGCTCTGCGTAAATGCATTGCGAAATAATTGTGAAGAGAGGGTAAAAAGATGTTTGAGAAATTAGCGGAAATCATTACAAATTATGTGGAAGTGAAAAAGGAAGATATCAAGCCGGAATCGCGCTTTATGGAGGATTTAGGGTTTAGCTCGTTTGACTTTATGAGTATGCTTGGCGAGGTAGAGGACGAGCTTGAGGTGGAGATTGATCAGGAGGAGGCTGCGAATATCCGTACCGTACAGGAGGCGGTTGATTATTTGGAGTCTTTACAGTAAATAGAAGGAAAACATGCTGCAAAAAAATGACTATCACAGTCAACCATGATTGGAGAATTCAATATGAATGAAACAAAGAGTACCATACGCGGGCTGCTCGTGGAAGCAGAAAAAAAATATAATGCACAGGATGCCTTTCGCTATAAGGTGAAAGGCGCCGATGAGAGTGGAAAGAAAGCAACGAAAATTGAAAGTAAAACGTATACACAGTTGAAGGAAGATAGTGAACGTTTTTCGTCAGCGCTGGCTTCCCTTGGAGAGCAGGGAAAACATATCGCAATTATCGGTCCTACCTCTTACTCGTGGATCGTCGCATATTTTGGCATTGCAGACAGCGGCAGTGTGGTTGTGCCTTTAGATGCAAACCTTCCGGAGGCAGATTTGTGCGAGCTGATTGACCGTGCGGATGTCACGACACTTGTCTATGACGAGACGAAAGCAGGCGTGGCAGCGCTGGCAGCAAAGCGCTGCGAGGCGTTAAAGCATATTGTCTGTATGGATGAACCGCATGGAATTGAGGGTGAATATGCAATGTGGGAACTGATTGATTCGCAGAGCTGTGGATTTGATTATGTACCGCAGCCGGAGCAGCTTGCAACCATTATGTTTACATCAGGAACGACCGGAAAGAGCAAGGGTGTTATGCTTACGCACAGAAATCTTGCGGAGAATGCAACCTGTCTGGATATGGGTCTGGATTCCGGTATGGTAATTATGAGTGTGCTTCCCATTCATCATGCATATTGTCTCAGTATGGATATTTTGAAAGGCATTTCAGTTGGTTCGATTATCTGTATTAACGATTCGCTGCTTCGTGTGGCAAAGAATATTAAGCTTTTTGAGCCGAATATGATTTTGATGGTACCATTGATGATTGAAACGCTTGCCAAAAAACTTGAGGAAGCAGCATTGCTTCCGGCGGCAATTATTAAGGCAAAGGTCTTTGGAAAGCAGTTCCACACAATCTGCAGCGGCGGCGCTTACTTAAATCCTGCTTATATTAAGCTGTTTCAGAAATATGGAATTACCATTTGGCAGGGGTATGGCATGACGGAGTGTGCACCGGTAATCAGTACGAATTATGGTGAATACATAAAGGACGGTTCTGTCGGAAAGCTGATGCCAAACTGTGAAGCGAAGGTGGTTGACGAGGAGCTTTGGGTAAAAGGCTCAAGCGTAATGCAGGGGTATTACAAGATGCCGGAGGAAACGCAAGAAACATTGGTTGACGGCTGGCTGAAAACCGGAGATTTGGGTTATGTTGATGAGGACGGCTATATATTCCTGACAGGCCGGAAGAAGAATCTGATTATCACGCCAAACGGCGAGAATGTTTCACCGGAGGAAATCGAAAATA
Organism: uncultured Lachnospiraceae bacterium; assembly: GCA_910577115.1. Classification (GTDB taxonomy): domain Bacteria; phylum Bacillota; class Clostridia; order Lachnospirales; family Lachnospiraceae; genus COE1. The sequence goes on along the minus strand of CAJTMC010000012.1, from coordinate 42,991 downwards.
AGCTTGGTGAGAATCGGCTGGTGCAGGAGGTTCTTGTGCGCGAGAGCGAGGGGGCGATTGAAGCGGAAATTTTTCCGGATTATGAATATGCCGCAAAGAAAAAAATCAAGGACATTCAGGCTGCGCTGCAAAAGATTATTGACGAGTACAATCAGGGCGCGCCGCTTTATAAGCGTGTGTTTAAACTGAAAGTCCGCGAAGTTGAGTTTGAGAAAAATACGACAAAGAAAATAAAGAGATTTTAAGCTTACGGGGTACTTCAAAAGTTGTGAATGACTTTTGTGTGCCCCTTTTTAATGGATAAAATATGTGAAAAACAATCAAAAAATCTGTTGACATATTGAATAAAACACGGTACAATATTATTTGTTCGCAGGAGTGGCGGAATTGGCAGACGCGCAGGCTTCAGGTGCCTGTGGTAGCAATACCGTGTGGGTTCAAGTCCCATCTCCTGCATTTTTTATTTCTGTGGGTAATGAGGAGAGTACAATGTGGATCAAGATCATGATAAACTGAAAAAATGATTGTGGTCAGTCTGAAAACTGTTGCAGCCTTTTGCGCTTTGACGAGGGAAGTTTCTTTTCTCTTGAAAAAGTCTTCGGTGTCTGTATTTGTACCGTTTAAGCCAGGGAAAAGGTGTGGATATTAAGAAGCCGGCAGTGTGTTGACAAAAATAGGGGAATTCGTTATACTTAAAATTAAGATAGCGGTTGCTGACAGAAAGGCAGCCGCATTTATTTAAACTTGCGGTTAGTAATTACTAATTTTTGTTAGAAAGGAATGGTTACGTTTCATGGTTAAGATTACAGCAGGAATAGAAGGAATGGCGTGTGGTATGTGCGAGGCACATATAAATGAGGCAGTGCGAAATGCCTTTCCGGTCAGAAAAGTGTCAAGCTCGCACACAAAGAAACAGACGGTTATTGTTACGGAGCAGGATATTGCGGAGGGGGAGTTAGAACGTGTGATTGCAAATGCCGGATATGAAGTAGTGTCTGTAAGCAGGGAGCCTTATCAAAAGAAAGGGCTGTTTTTACGGACATAAACGGCGGTAAATCTGTAAAGGTTTACCGCTGCATATAATCCATACGGTTTGCAGAAATCATATCTGTCAAAGGGTGAATGGTATCTTTTCGTTTATGGGGTCTTCTCATATAAATCCCCCATGCCGCCTTTGGCGGCTCAAATAGAAATGAAAAACGCTGTCCTTTGCGTTTTTCCTGTGTGAAATTTAATACTTCTTAGGCAGTGTCTTTTGCTGCCTTAGAAGTATTTTTCACACTAATATCAATCAGCGTATCCAACATCGCCAAGATGCGTCCCCCACTAAAATGTTTTTTTTCCTGTTCATAAGGTCTGATAGGCTCATGATCCTTATATTTCTCAATATAAGGATGGTACTATGGCTTATGTTTTACCGTATGTATATAGCAACTAAAAATAGTTGCATATTTTTGGGCGTGGTGGTATATTATAGAAAAGAATGGGTGCGTAAAAAAGAGAACTTGGCAATCGGAGCAGGAAAAAATAAGAAGGGATGGATTGTTATGAGCAATTTGTTATCTTATAAGGGCTACAACGGTACAGTCGAATATTCAAAAGAAAACAGAATTCTTTTTGGAAAAGTAGTTGGAATAAAATTAATGCTCTCTTATGAAGGGGATTCTGTTAAGGAATTGGAAGAGGATTTCAAGAATGTAATTGACACCTATTTGGAAGAATGCAGGAAAAAGGATATTTCCCCCGAGCAGCCATATAAGGGGACATTTAATGTCCGGATTAGTCCGGAACTGCACCGGAGTATTGCGGTATATGCGCTGGAACACGGAAAAAGCCTGAATGCTGCAGTAGAAGAGGCGATAGGGAATATGGTCGGATAATAGTAAAAGGATATTAAGGAGGTACAGGATTATGAAAAACAATAAAACAGCTGCAACAATTTTTGGCGCAATTTTATTATGCGGTCTTTTCTTAAACGGGTGTGCCGATAAGCAAAGCGTTCCGCAGTCTCCGCAGAAAACAGACGCTGCGCCGCAAAGCGAGGAAAATGTACAGGAAACGGACAGTGCGGACGGTATTTTGCAGTCCTTTACGGCAAATACACTGGACGGCGGAACGTACACGCAGGAGAATTTTTCAGGGACAGACGTCACGATAATTAATTTTTGGGCGACGTTTTGCGGTCCCTGTCTTGCGGAAATGCCAGATATTGCCGCGTTTGAAAAATCACTTCCTGAGAATGTTCAGATGATTACGGTCTGTCTTGACGGTGCGGGCAATACGGACGGTGTAAAAAGTATTTTGGAGGAGGCAGGTTATGAGGGGACAACGCTTTTGGATGGGGACGGCGATTTTGCGAGTGTGTGCGGGGAAATCCTCTATATTCCAACGACAATCCTCGTTGACCAACACGGAAATATGATCGGCGATGCCATTATTGGTGGGCAGCAGGATTTGGAAGAAACATATAAGGCAGCGGTCAATGACGCATTGCTTGCGTTGGGAAAGGCGGAGATTGGCGATGAAAACTAAGCGTTTGATGGTTTCAATTGGCATTTTAGCGCTTTCCGTTCTTTTTATCGGAATTGGCGTTGTAAATAAGGAGCATATGGAAGTGATGCAGAAGGCGGTGATGGTATGTTTGGAATGCATCGGCATCGGATAGGGCGGCTGTCTTTTCAGCGGCTCTGTCAGTTGGTGTTCGCTGTTTTCATCAACGGCTATGCGGCGGGGTTTCAAAAAGGGAAAATTTATACCGGAAAGAGCAAGGCGTTCTGTGTTCCCGTGCTGAACTGCTATTCGTGTCCGGGCGCTTTGGGGGCGTGTCCGATTGGCTCGCTGCAGACGGTGCTCGGCGGAATGGGACATCATGTTCCGTTTTATGTGCTGGGAATGCTGATGCTTTTTGGGATTCTGCTTGGGCGCGCAGCGTGCGGTCTTTTGTGTCCGTTTGGGTTGGTGCAGGATTTGCTGTATAAAATTCCTGCGCCGAAAATTAAGGTGCCTTTGAAAGCGGACAAGCCTGCGCGGTATTTAAAATACTTGATTTTGCTTATAACGGTCATTTTGCTGCCGCTTTTTGCGGCAGACAAAACAGGGATTGCACCGCCATATTTTTGCAAATATATTTGTCCTGCAGGTACGCTTGAGGGTGGTATTCCGCTTTTGCTGACCAATGAGAGCCTGCGCAGTGCGGCGGGGGCGCTGTTTTCGTGGAAGCTCTTGGTGCTTTTGGTGGTTGTTTTTGCATCTGTCTGCATTCACCGTCCCTTTTGCCGTTATCTATGTCCGCTGGGAGCATTTTATGCGCTGTTTCAGCGCTTTAGCTTTTTCCAGTTACATTTGGACACGGAAAAATGTATTGGTTGTAAAAAATGTGAGCGTTCCTGCCCGATGGCGGTGGAGGTGACAAAAAATATTAACAGCCCCGAGTGTATCCGCTGCGGCAAGTGCAGGGCGGTATGCCCGACGGAGGCGATTACTTTGGGAAAACATCAAAAATGAGGAGATAACATGAAACATTTACGAAAGCTTGCGGGAATTACGATTCTTTTAATTGGTGTTTTTATGGTGATTGCATTGATTCGGTACGAGGTGGATACAAAGGTGCCACTTCTGCCGGAACGGTTGGAATATGATTTTAATGAAGACTGGCGCATTGCTTCTTTGGATGCCACGGCAGAGGCGGAAACGTCGCTGCCATACATACAAAAGCATCAGACGGATGAAACGATTGTTTTTCAAAATACACTGTTGCAGGAATTTGCAGGTATGACAATGCATTTTTCAACTGCAAATGCAAACGTGTCTGTTGTCTTGGACGGCGAGGAGATTTACAGGCAGGATCGGAAAGACCGCGTTGTGAATATGGAACATTTTGTGGATATTCCGCATACGTTTTCCGACGGGGAGCTGAAGATTGTGCTGACGGCGCGGGGGCAGAATACAGAGACGGCGCTTGGGGAAATTGTCCTTGAAGTGCAGGATATTGTAGTAGTCGGACTGACCGGAAGCAATCTTGTCGATATTGCCTGCTGTCTGCTGATTATCATTGCCGCGATGATCATGCTTGTGCTTGCGCTGATCCGGTGGCATACCGGTCAGCCGGCGCGGGGAGAGCTGCTTTTGGGATTGTTTGGACTGGTGGCGGGTGTTTATTGTTTTATCGGAACGGACACATTGCGTATATTTTTTTATCATATTGAGGGCGCATATGTGATTCAGAATTATTTGCTCCTGATGCTTCCTTTGATATTGACGTATTATTTTGAGCGAAATCTGCGAACCGTTTATCCGCGTCGTTTTGCTGTTTTGTTTGGCTTTGTTATGCTGAATGCAGGGGCACAGATTCTTTTGCAGTGGACGGGATTGCAGCTTTTAGAGAATATGGAGGGAATATCGACGGTTGTGATGAGCGTGGTCTGTGTAACCGGCATTATAAGCCTGATACAGCTTGAGGGTAAAGACAGACGTCATCGGACACTGTTATCAGTCATATCAATTATTGTGCTGCTGTCAGGAGAGATTGCAAAACTGATTTTAAATGCGCTTTTTATGTATACATACGGAAATATGGCAGGAATGTACGGCATAACTGCGTTTGGCGTAACAATCGCGGTGATGCATATCCTGCGTATCTCAAAGGAGTATCGGGCGGACGCGGAGGAGCGGATAAAGACAGCGGAGCGGCAGAGTATTATGCTTGCGCAGGCAAAAAAGAATGCCGACTTAGCAAGGCGTGAAGCGCTTGTCGCAAATGAGGCAAAGGGAAAATTTTTAGCGCACATGTCCCACGAAATACGCACGCCGATTAATGCGGTGCTTGGCATGGACGAAATGATTTTGCGTGAAACGAAAGAAAGCAATATCAGGGAATATGCGATGGATATCTATTCGGCGGGGCAGACGCTGCTGGCGCTGATTAACGATATTTTGGACTTTTCCAAGATTGAATCCGGTAAAATGGAGATTGTGCCGGTTTTGTATGATTTCAGCAGTTTCATTCATGATTTGGTGAATATGACGGCACAGCGGGCGGCGGATAAAAATCTTTGCTTTACGGTAGAGATTGACCATACAATTCCGTCCCGTCTGTACGGAGATGATGTACGCCTGCGTCAGGTTCTGACCAATATTTTGACCAATGCGGTCAAATACACACATGAAGGAACTGTGTGGCTGCGGGTAAAAAACCAAAACGCAGGGGATATGGCGCATCTTTGGTTTGAAGTAGAAGATACAGGGATTGGCATTAAAAAGGAGGACTTGCCGAAGCTGTCTGCGGAGTTTGAACGGATTGAGGAGGACAGGAACCGCAATATCGAGGGCAGCGGACTTGGCATGAATATTACCATTCAGCTTTTGACGCTTTTGGGCAGCAGGCTGCAGGTGGAGAGTGAATATGGAAAGGGCTCCAAATTTTTCTTTGAACTGGAGCAGAAGATTATTGATGATACGCCGATTGGGGACTTTGAGACGAAGGTGCGTCAGGCGGCGGATACATATAGCTATGACACGAGCATTTATGCGCCGGACGCGGAGATTTTGGTGGTGGATGACAATGCCGTCAACCGCAAGGTGCTGCGCAGTCTGCTTAAGGAAACGCAGATTCAGGTGACGGACGCGGACGGGGGCGCGCAGTGTCTGCGTTTGGTGCAGGAGCGGCATTTTGACTTGATTTTTTTGGATCATATGATGCCGGAGATGGACGGGGTGGAAACGCTGCATCACATCAAGGATTTGCCGCAGTGTCCCTGTAAGGACACACCGATTATTGTGCTGACGGCAAATGCGGTGTCAGGAGCAAAGGAGAAGTACCTGTTGGAGGGCTTTGACGACTTTTTGTCAAAGCCGATTATGCCGAAAAAACTGGAAGCAATGTTGAAAACATATCTGCCCAAGGGATTAATTTTGAGTGATAAAGTCAATGAAATAGACACGCTTCCGGAACAGAAAACGGATATTGCGCGGGAAACGGTTTTATTAGAACTGCCTTTGGTGGAGGGCTTAGACTGGGATTATGCGTGGCTGCATTTGCCGGATAAGGAGCTTTTGGAGAGTACAGTAAAAGAGTTTTACGCACAGCTTGAGCCTGCAGCGGAGCGGTTGGAGCAGGCGTTTGTTCAGATTTCACAGCCGGAGGCGCTGGAACAGTATCGCATTCAGGTACATGCGATGAAAAGTCTTGCGGGGACAGTTGGCATTGTGACGCTTTTTGGTATGGCAAGGGTCTTGGAATATGCGGCAAAAGGTGATAAAATAGAAACAATTCTGTCCATGACGCCCGCATTTTTGGAGGAGTGGCGCGCTTATCAGCAAAGGCTGCAGGGCGTCTTTGAGATTGGAACCGCGGCGGGAGAGGAGATAAGTGACTATTCGGTTATCCGCGCGCTTGTGGAAATGGTGCGTGTCAGCATGCAGGAAATGGAATTTGATGCGGCTGACGAGGCGGTGGCACAGCTTCGGACATACGAATATCCCAAAGAAATCGGAGAAACTATCCGAATGCTTGCGGAGGCGGTGACAAATCTCGATCCGGAGGAAACAGAGCGCATTGCGGCACTTTTGTCAGAACAGACAGCGGGTAGATAAAAAGAATAAACAGTGACAGGAAGAAACGTGAAACAGGAATCTTTCACGCACAAGCTTGAGGTCAAATGGAGGTTAAGAATGAAAAAAATATTATTAATCGGAAAGTTGAATACAGTGGTGAACGAAACAAACCAGTTTTTGTCCCAATATTTTCATGTACAGCTTTGCTCAGAGAATGCAGGCGTTTTAGAGGGGATGTTAAAAATTGTCAATCCGGATTTGGTGGTGATTAGTTTGATTGGCGCGTATGACATTGACACGTCGATTTTTTTCCTGCTGAGCGACCGGTATGCACATGTTCCGGTTCTGACAATCGGCACAAAGGAGGAAAGCAGCAAATTCTTTAAGTATTATGAGGTTGAACAGTTTGAAAATTTAATCCGTCCGGTGGAAAATACGGTGATTATGGAAGCGGTGTGCAGGCGGCTTGGCGTGGAAGAGGCGCATGTGGAAGAGGAAGCAAGGACGCAGCAGGAGGAAAATTTGGGGAAAAAACGGATTTTGGTGGTTGACGATAACGGAACAGCACTACGGACGATTAAGGCGATGCTGGAGGATACCTATGAGGTTGCGATTGCGATTTCAGGAGCGCAGGCTATGACCTCTATTGGCAAAAAAAGACCGGATTTGATTCTGCTTGACTATGAAATGCCTGTCTGCGACGGCAGAATGACGCTTGAAATGATACGTGCGGACGAGGATTTGACGAATATTCCAGTAGTCTTCCTGACAGCGATAAATGATCGGGCAAATATTGAGGCGGTTTTGCAGTTAAAGCCTGCAGGATACTTTTTAAAGCCGCCCGTAAAAGAGCGTCTGCTTGCGGAGCTTGCCAAGATATTGAACGGATAAATATGTTTTGTGGTAGGGAGGACACCTGTGAAACGGATTTTAATTGTTGAGGACGACAGACTTTTAAATAAGACACTTGCTTACAATCTAAATGTCGTCGGCTATGATGCTGCCTCGGCGTTTAACGCGGAAACTGCCGCAGAGCTGTTTGCAGGCGCGTCGTATGATTTGGCACTGCTCGACATTAATCTGCCGGACGGCAGCGGTTATGATATATGCAGACGGATCAAAACGAACGATCCAAACACAATGGTAATTTTCCTGACGGCAAATGACGAGGAGCGCGACCAGCTTGAGGGGTATGAGGCGGGGGCAGTGGACTATATCACAAAACCGTTTTCCGTCGAGGCATTGCTGCGGAAAATCAGCGCGATGTTTTCTTTGCTTGCGCGTCAGTGTCCGGCGCGGGAAGTCTATGACGACGGGAGGCTGTTTCTTGACTTTTCGCAGCAGAACGCCGCGCTATGCGGGCAGCCGCTCACATTTTCCGCAATGGAATATAAAATGCTGCACCTGTTTTGCGAGAATGCAGGAGTGGTGCTTACGAGGCAGCGGCTTTTGGAGCGGCTGTGGGACGTGGACGAAAAGTATGTGGAGGAACATACGCTAACGACGTTTGTCAGCCGTCTGCGCGGCAAGCTTGAGGCGGGCGGGGAGCGGTATATTAAGACGGTTTATGGAATGGGGTATCAATGGATAGGAGGCAGGATGAAATGAGACCAAGGCAGATATCCGTGAAAAATTTGTGTCTGTTTGTGGCACTGGGAGCGTTGCTTTCCATGTTGGGAGTAACCGTTCTTTTTTTTGTAATGACCGGGAGTATGGAGGTGCTTTCTGCGGGAGCGGCGCTTATGGCGTGCGCTCTTTTTTGGCTGTTTGTGCTGACGGCAGCGTTTGGGAAACAATTGTCGTTTTTTTCGGACGGATTGTGTGAAACGCTTGATAACATGATAAACGGTCGTGTAGATTTGCAGGAGAATTTTGATAAGGAACTGCTTTTTGACCGCATCAGTCATCGCCTGTTTCGCCTGTATGAGATTTTACTGGAGGCGAAACATAAGGTGGACAGCGAACGGCGGGAGATTCAGGCGTTGGTGTCGGATATTTCGCATCAGGTGAAAACGCCCGTGAGCAATCTGAAAATGGTGTCGGACACGCTGCTGTCAAGAGAGGTTTCACCAAAGGAACGGCAGGCATTTTTGCAAGGGATGCAAGGTCAGGCGCAGAAGCTGGATTTTCTTGTACAGGCGCTGGTGAAGACGTCGCGCCTGGAGACGGGCATGGTGCGGCTTAAAAAGCAGGAGGGGCTGTTGTTTGATACACTGGCGCAGGCGGTGGGCGGTATTGTCTATGCGGCAAAGCGAAAGGGGATTGACGTGTCGGTGGATTGTCCGCAGGAATTAAAGCTGTTTCATGACGCGAGGTGGACGGCGGAGGCGCTTTTTAACCTGCTGGATAATGCGGTGAAGTATACGCCTGCGGGCGGCAGGATTTGCGTGTCGGTGAAAGACTGGGAGCTGTATGTCAGGGTGGACGTGAGCGACACGGGTAAAGGGATTGCGGAGAGCCGTCAGGCGGCGGTTTTTGGGCGGTTTTATCGTGAGCAGGAGGTGCATGACGTACAGGGTGTCGGCATCGGGCTTTACCTTACGCGTGAGATTGTGACAAGGCAGGGCGGGTATATTAAGCTGACGTCCGCTGTTGGGGAAGGTTCGACGTTTTCTGTTTTTTTGCCGTTTCGCTAACCGGGTTAATGCCCGTTTTGTTTGCCTAAAATAGCAGTATCGTGTATACTGATACTAACGGATTTGTTGACAAAAGCGGGAAGGCGTTTATTTTTGAATTCAAGGTACTGGATTTGGATGAGGACGAGATGACACTTGAGGATACTTTGGCGGCAGCGCACCGTCAGATAACGAAGAAGAAATATGAGGCAGAGCTGGTGGCGCGCGGATTCGCACCGGAAAAAATACGCAAATACGGGTCTGCATTTCGGGGAAAGGAGTGTCTGATAGGATAATAGGAAAGATTTGTCATTTTGACAATTTCGGACATTTCCGTAACATTTGTATTTTATAGTTGCTTATGAGAAGAACAGCCATATGGCAAATTTACAACTTTGAAAGGAGCTTGGAATATGAGTGTTTTGGAAACGGTTGATTTAAGGAAGTATTACGGTACAGAGCCGAATGTGACGCGCGCCCTTGACGGCGTGAGTCTTCGCGTGGATAAGGGGGAGTTTGTGGCGGTGGTCGGAACGTCGGGGAGCGGCAAATCGACGCTGCTGCACATGATGGGCGGACTGGATACGCCGACGTCTGGCAGTGTGCTTGTGCGGGGCGAGGAGCTTGCCAAAAAGAACGAGGAGGAGCTCACGATTTTTCGGCGGCGCAACATCGGGTTTGTGTTTCAGAATTATAATTTGGTGCCGATTTTAAATGTCTATGAAAACATTGTCCTGCCCGTGGAGCTGGACGGCAACAGCGCGGACAAGGCGTTGATGGACGAGATTGTGCAGATGCTTTCGCTGGAGGACAAGCTGAAAAATATGCCGAATAATCTGTCGGGCGGGCAGCAGCAGCGTGTTGCGATTGCGCGCGCTTTGATGACAAAGCCTGCGATTGTGCTTGCCGACGAGCCGACGGGCAACCTTGACAGTCAGACGAGCGCGGACGTGCTGGGACTGCTCAAGCGCACGAGTGCGGCGTTTGACCAGACGATTGTCATGATTACGCACAATGATGAGATTGCGCAGCTTGCCGACCGCATTGTGCGGATTGAGGACGGTAAAATCGTGACAAAGGGAGGTGCAAAACGATGACGCTTCCTTTTGTAAACGATACGGGAAAAATTGAAAAGACGCTGGCAAAGCGCAGTCTTGCCGCAGACCGCCGCCGCAACGCGGTCGCCATGCTTACGATTGGCTTGGCGGTCTGTCTGATGTCGCTTGTCGCGTTTTATTATACGGCATCTTATGTGCGTACGGTGGAGAGCCTGCGAGGGCATTATCAGTCGGGCTGCGGGGAGCTTTCCTATGATGACCTTGCAAGACTTGACGCGACGGGGAAGCTGGAGCGTTGGGGGTATCAGAGCGAAACGCACAGTATCCGTTATAAGGATGCTAATGTGTCCGTGCAGTTTTACGACAGCGAGATGCTGGATTTAATGCAGGCGCCACCGATTACGGGGCGCTATCCCGAGGCGGAGAATGAAATATGTATCGAACGTGCATTTTTAAAGTATTTTAATCTGCCGCAGGAGGAGGGAACACCAGTTTCTTTAGATTTGGGAGACGGAGAGCGGACGTTTGTTGTTTCCGGCATTTTGGAGGCAGAGAACGACAGCCGTTACTTTGAGGCGTATATCTCGGAGGCGCTTGCCGTGGCAATGGGAGGTGAAAACCCGTTTACAATCCGTTTTCGCTTTGCGGGCAGCAGTGAGGAGGCGCCCGAACAATTGCGTGCGGAGATTGCGGCGTTTTATGAGGAGATGGGCATTGCGGAGGAAACGATTTTTTACAGTTCCAACTACTTTGATTTAAACGAGATGTATCTTGGCAGCGACTTGTATGTTTACGGGATTGCGCTGTTGATTGCCGTGGTCTGCGCGATTGTCATCTACAATATTTTCTATATTTCCGTGATGGGAAAACTGCGCGAGTACGGACGGCTGAAGGTGATTGGGACGACACCGCGCCAGCTAAGGCGTGTGGTGCGGCGCGAGCGGCGCGCCCTGATGTGGATTAGCATTCCGTCGGGGATTGCGGCTGCCATGCTGATTACGTTTGTGACGGCGCGCGCTTACTGGAGATGGGAGAAAAATCTGCCGTATATGGTGTTTATCGTGCTGCTGACAATCGCAATGGTGGCTGTCGCAACGAGAAAGCCGCTGCAGCTTGCAGGACAGGTTTCGGCGATTGAGGCAGTGCGCAGCAATGCGTATCAGGCATTGTCGGGTGTTTCGCGGAGACTGCACCGTCCGTTGTCGATTTTCCGCCTTGCGGGCATGAACTTTACGCGCAACCGCAGGAAAACCGCGATAACGCTTGTTTCGCTTGGACTGACGGGGATTTTGACGGCGTGTATTGCGTCCTATGCGGATTCTGTGGACGCGCGGGAGCTTGCACGCAACGCGTTTGGCGACGGCGGGAGTTACATTGTGGAACTGGAGAGCAACCAAACGATGTACGAGGCGCAGCTTGCAGGGCTTTTGAATGCCAAGACGCAGGCGCGGCTGCTTGCGCTGCCCGATGTGGAGTTTCTGACGGTATGGAGCGGGACGCTTTGTATGGTGGAGGAATCGCCGCGGGCGGACGCCCTTTATGACCTTGGCGGGTTTACGAAGGAACAGATGGCGGCGCTTTCGGAAAATAACCTTTTGCTGGAGGGGACTGCGGATTATGATACGCTTGCGGCGCAAAACGGCATTTTGGTGACGCGTGACAGTGAGAATCTGCTGAAAAAACTGTATCATTTGGATTTGTCCGTGGGGGACAGCGTGACAGTGAAAAGCAATGTGGGGATTGCTAAAACGTATACCGTGATGGGAATTGTGGATTTTGTCAAGGGCGCTTCGTACAATGCGTTTGTACTTCCTGAGGAGGAATTGCATGTGCTTTATCCGGAGGTTGCGGATTTTACGGAGTGTATTAATATCCATACGGTGCAGACCTCTGATGCGCAGCGGCAGCAATTGTATGCGGTTTTGGACGATCCGCGCGTGTCTGTTGCGTCTTTGGAGGATTTGGTTTTGAGCACCGAGATGAATCTGCGGCAGATGATGCTGATGTTGTACGGAATGAACGTGTTTATCGCATTGTTTGCATTGGTGAATTTTATCAACACGATGATGACTAACTTATTAACGCGCCAACAGGAGTTTGGGATTTTCCAGTCGGTCGGCATGACGAACCGGCAGCTTTCCCGTATGATTTCCTGTGAGTGCCTTTGGTATGTGGGCGTGACACTTTTGATTACGCTGACGCTTGGTACGGCGTGCGGTGCGGCGACGGTGCGTGCGTTCCATCAGGTGGGGCTGTTCGGCAGTATGACGTATCATTTTCCGGCGGCTGCGCTGCTTGTTTTTGCCGCTGCTTTATTTGCAGTGCACGGCGCGTTTTCGCTGTTTGCGGTGCGTTTTTTGCAAAGCCGGTCGCTTGTGGAGCGGATTAAGGCATAACAGAATGTTATGGAATAGTTTATTGGCAGGAACGGAGGTTTTTTATGCGGGACATGACGGTCGGTCCGGCGCAGGGGCATTTGTGGCGGTATGCGCTTCCGATTTTGCTTGGCAATTGGATGCAGCTTGCCTACAATGCAGTGGATTCGATGATTGCGGGGCGTTTTATCGGCAAGGAGGCGCTTGCGGCGGAGGGGATTGCCGCGCCCGTGATGAATTTGATGATTTTGGCGGTCAGCGGGCTTTGTATCGGTGCGGGCGTTTTGATGAGCGAGTATTTTGGTGCGGGGAAATGGGAAAAGCTGCGGCAGTCGTTGGCGACAATGCTGCTCTTTGGGGCGTTGGTCAGCGTCGGGGCTGCGGCAGTCTGCGCCACGCTTTCGCCGGTTTTGCTGCGCGCGATGGACGTGCCGCCGGAAATTTTTGAGATGACTGTTGTTTATCTGAAAATCACATTTTTGGGGCTTCCGTTTACCTTTTTCTACAATGCGCTGTCGGCAGGGCTAAAGAGTGTGGGCGATTCGAAGACGCCGCTAAAGTTTTTGGCGTTTTCAGCAGTGCTGAATGCGGTGTTGGATTTGATTTTTTTAGGCGGTTTCGGATTTGGCATTGTGTGCAGCGCGGTGACGACCGTGGCTGCGGAAGCGTGCTCTGCCGTTTTGTCGGCGGGGTATCTTGTATGCAAAACAAAGGCGCTTTGCCCGACGCGGCAGCAGTGGCGGATTGAACGAAAAATGCTTGGGAAAATTCTTTCCTACGGAGGACCGACGGCATTGCAGCAGGCGGCGCAGCCAATTGGCAAGGTGCTCATTCAGGGGCAGGTCAACGGCTTGGGCGTCACGGCGATTGCGGCGTTTCAGACGGTCACAAAGGTGGACGACTTTGCGTGTATTCCGGAGCAGGGGATTGCGGCGGCAATTTCGACGTATGTCGCGCAGAACCGCGGCGCGGGGAAACCGGAGCGCATTCATAAGGGATTTTTTGCGGGACTTCGGCTGGAGGTGTGTTATTGGATTTTGATTGGGACGGTGACGTTTTTCTTCCGGGAGCCGATTGTGTCGTTGTTTGTCGCGGGAGCAGAGGCGGACGAGGTGGTGCGCCTTGGCAGTCAGTATTTGCTGTTTATGGCGGCGTTTTATCTGTTTCCCGCGTTTACGAACGGGTTTCAGGGATTTTTCCGGGGGATGGGAAAGATGGGTACAACGATTTGCGGGACGGTGATTCAGATTTCGGTGCGGACAGTGTGCACGTATTTGCTGGCGCCTGCTATGGGAATTGTAGGGATTGCGTTTTCGTGTGCGATTGGTTGGTCTGTGATGCTGTTGTTTGAGGTGCCGTATTATTTTTACGGGGTTGCGCGAGGGCGGACGAAGGGTGCACGATGGAATATATTTTAGAAGAGAATGCAAAGTTTTTGGAACTTGCTCAAAGGTTTCATGTAAATTATGTGCTGATTCAAGATCATTACGAGATTAATGTTGATTTACAATAATTAAGGGAATAAGAATGATACATTGTACGAGGATTGTAAGCGTGATATTGATTTGTTGACATGGGGAGGAGAGAAATATATGCGTAAAATGATTAGTCTGTTTGCAGTCTGCACGCCCCTTTGTACAGATACTGTTTGGGAAGACTGGTATCGGTTTTGTATGCGGCAGGAGCAGGAAAATGGCTTTGCGTTTTCTCATGTGTCATGCAGTACGGAAACACTGAACCCAAACGGTATCCGAACGCGAAGCAGATATTTAAAGAAAATTGAAGCGTGTATAGACAGAAAAGAAGAAATATCACATATTGAGTTTTATCTGCTTCCAAAAGACTTTTATCAGGCAGTGTTTGACTTTAAGGTGTATATGGGATTATCGCTTCGGAGCGGGGATTGTGAAATAACAGTGGAAGACCGCTTTTGGGATGCCTTTGCGTATCCGTTGTATTTTGAACAGCTGCGGAAGTTTTTGCGGATTACAAAGGCGGAGGTCAATCTGCTGCCGCATAATCAAACGTTTAATTACAACGTAAACTGTATCCTCAATACAAACGGTGTGCGAAAGAAGTATGGTGTAATCGAACAAATATATGCCGAATAAACGGTATTTGGTTGTTTGGATGAAAATTACGGGGGTACGAGTAAACGCATAAGGGATAAGCTCCAACCATTTGCATGAAGAGATTATTCCGCTTTTACGCAGTTTAAAGGAAAACGGTACGTTAATCGGTTTGATCAGCAATTGTTTTTCGGAGGAAGCGGCAGAGAAATTCGGAATGCGTGCAGTTCAGGCGGTTTGGTACCTAAGAGACGGCATAGGGCAGCCCATCGGGAGGAAGGCAGGATTTTTGCAGATGGAAACGCCAATGCAGGTTTTGGATGAAATTAAGAAAGTACGTTAGCGGTGTTAAAAACGCAGTTTCGGTGCATGTGTTTAAAGAAAACGGAGGAATAATATGGCGAAACAGGTTATTCACATATATGGTGCGTCCGGTTCCGGAACTTCTACAATTGGGAGGTTTCTTTGTGACAATTCAGGGTATTTTTTCATGGATACCGACGACTATTTTTGGGAGCCGACAAATCCGCCCTATACGACAAAAAGAGCGGTGTCCGACAGAATTGCAAAAATGAAAAAAGATATTGAAAAATATGACACGGTTGTCATTTCTGGTTCACTGGTTGACTGGGGGATGTGCTCATTCTGTTTTTTACGCTGGCAATCCGTGTAAATACGGATACCGCGATACGGATTGAACGATTGAAAAAAAGAGAGCGGGCGCATTTCGGAAGCCGGATTGATGCGGACGGCGATATGTATGAAAATCATCAGAAATTTCTCGAGTGGGCAGCTTCATATGATAACGGCGGCTTGGATATGAGAAGTAAGGCAAAACATGACGAATGGGAGAAGCTGCTGCCATGTCCAAGGATTATATTGGATGGGAGCCTGCCGCTTGAGGAAAGTTTTGAAAGGATACGGAAAATTTTGGTGGCTGCACGATAAGGGAGAGGAAAGCAGCGCAGGAAAAGAAATACATTTTAAGCAAGGCGCAAAGCTGGCGGATTTATGAATACTAAAAAGCTTGCGGTTCAAGCGTTTCCTCAATGCGCCGCAAGCTTTTTGCAACTTCTGTTATGCTAAGATCCGCTCAATCGCGTCCCGCTCTTCCTGACAAAACTGCGTATTTTCAAGCATTCCGACATTATCCTGGATTTGTGACGCACTTGATGCGCCGATTAACACACTGGTAATATCTCCGTCCCGCAAAATCCATGCAAGCGCCATCTGCGCAAGACTTTGCCCGCGCTCCTTTGCAAGTGCGTTCAGCGCGCGTACCTTGCTTAACGTTTCCTGCGTTATCGCAGTTTCCTTTAGAAAGCGCCCGTCCGTCCGGACACGGCTGTTTTCGGGAATGCCGTTCAGGTAACGGTCTGACAAAAGCCCTTGCGCCAACGGACTGAATGTAATAATGCCAATTCCGTTCCAAGCCGCATAGTCCTTCAGCCCGTCTTTCTCAATATCGCGGACAAACATCGAATACTTTCTCTGATTGATAATAAACGGCGTCCCCATTTCCTGAAAAAGCCCTGCAATCGCGATTGTCTGTTCCTTATTATAGTTCGAAATTCCGATATACAATGCCTTTCCGCTTCTGACAATTCCATCCAACGCCCTTGCCGTTTCCGCTAACGGCGTATTCGGGTCCGGTCTGTGATGATAAAAAATATCCACATATTCCAGTCCCATCCGCCGAAGACTTTGGTCAAGACTTGCCACTAAATACTTCTTGCTGCCCCAATTCCCGTAAGGCCCCGGCCACATGTCATACCCTGCTTTTGTGGAAACAATCAGCTCATCTCTGTAAACACCAAGACTTTTTTTCAAAATACGTCCAAAATTTTCTTCCGCCGCACCGGCAGCAGGGCCGTAATTATTTGCCAGGTCAAAATGCGTAATTCCATTGTCAAATGCCGTTTCGCACATCTCCGTCATATGATCGAAATTCGCATTCGAACCAAAATTGTGCCACAACCCCAGCGATATCGCCGGAAGCAGCAGCCCGCTTGCTCCGCATCGATTATATTTCATTTTGTCATAACGCGTTTCCTTTGCAAGATACATATAAATCCTCCATGCCGCATTGGGCGGCTCAAATAGAATAAAAAACGTAAGGCTCTTAGTGCATACAGACAAAAAGTGACACAAGTGTCATATTTTGAAATTTTCTTCACTGCACAAAGCTTTCTATGGATTTTACTGCCCATACTCTTTGTCATGTTTTTAACGTTTACAAATCTTCAGATAATAAACATAAAATATATCCGTCAGTAAATAACTTCATTTTCCTATATCATAAACTTTTTAGGAGAAATTTACAAGGCTATTCCCATAAAACATTCATTATGTTATAATGAAAAAATCTGCAAAAAGAAACGGAGGAAACAACACAATGGACTATAAAATAATACGCCTGACAGACAACCCCACATTTAAAGAGCAAGCCGCAAAATGGTTTCACGAAAAATGGGACATTCCCTTAGCTGCGTATTTAGAAAGCATGGAAGAATGCCTGGCAAACAAAACCCCCGTACCACAATGGTACCTCGCAATCGAAAACGGCAGAATCATCGGCGGCTTAGGCGTTATCGAAAATGACTTTCACAACCGAAAAGACCTCACGCCGAATGTCTGCGCAGTCTATACGGAACAGGACAAGCGCTGCAACGGCATAGCCGGCGCCCTGTTAAATTATGTCTGTGCGGATATGAAAAGCAAAGGAATTGATACATTATACCTTTTAACAGACCACACCTCGTTTTATGAGCGTTACGGCTGGGAATTTTTCTGTATGGTTCAGGGTGACGGTGAACCGGAGCTTTCAAGAATGTATATTCATAAAGCCTGACACCACTTCCCGCGCGCAAACCGCGTCGAAAAAATCACAGCCCTGACAATCCAGTCCACAAAAATCCCAATCCACACCGCCATAAGCCCAAAATGAAACACTCGCACAAGCACAACGCAAAGTCCCACGCGGCAGCACCACATGGAACAAACCGAAATCACCATCGGAACCCGCACATCGCCTGCCGCACGAAATCCGTAAGGCAGTCCGAACGCACCAACCCACACCAGCGGCTTTACAATCGTCATCGCTGTAACCATCTCAAAACACAACTGCGCCGCCGCAGGCTCCATGCCGCTAATCCACGTCACAGGCTTTGTAATCGCAAGCACCAAAAGACACGACACCAAAACCCCCACCCATGCAACACGCATAAGCTT
This sequence comes from uncultured Lachnospiraceae bacterium, assembly GCA_910577115.1. GTDB lineage: Bacteria > Bacillota > Clostridia > Lachnospirales > Lachnospiraceae > COE1. The sequence continues at coordinate 25,091 of CAJTMC010000012.1, read as the reverse complement.
TACTATATAATACTTTGCCTCCTCCGTCCGGCGCGCGCCGATACACTGACCGACCACAGTCATCAGCCCGATACCGACACTGTTGCTGAAAATACCGTTTACCAGTTCGAGAATGTCCGTCATCGCCTGCGCCGAAATCGCGATTGTCCCCATTGTCGAAACCGTAGACGCAATCGCAAGCTTGCCGAATTGGAACATGCCGTTTTCAATTCCCGTCGGAATACCGATTGCCATTATTTTCACAATCAGCGGCAAATCCGGACGGATTTTCAGATAATTTCGCACGACAATCGTCTGTTTTGGCTTTCTCAGGCAGTACAAAATCACGACCGCGCAGAAAATCCTTGACAAAAGCGTCGCAAAAGCCGCCCCCGACACACCCCAGCCAAAGCCGTAAAGAAACAATGCGTTTCCCGTAACATTCATCACATTTGAGAGAACAGATACCTTAGTTGGGAACTTTGCATTCCCTGATGCCCTGTAAAAAGCCGCCCCCGCGCCGGACAAGGCTAGAAACGGATAGGAAAACGCCGTTATCGTAAAATAAGCCAGCGCATTCTCCATAACGGCGTCCTCAACCGATCCGAATACCAGCCGCAGAAGCCGCTCGCCACCCAAAAGGCAGACTGCCGAAACAAAAAACGCAATAACCGAGACAGTAAGCACAACCTGCCTTGCCGCCCGACTGCTCCCTTCTTTGTCCCCACTGCCGATAAACTGCGCACAGATAATCGCCGCCCCCGCCGCCATAGCCGAAAAAATCTGAATCACAAGATTGTTAATTGAATCCACAAGCGCCACCGCCGAGATTGCCGCGCTCCCGACTGTCGAAACCATCATCGTATCCACCATTCCCATAAGGGAATTTAAAAGCTGCTCAATCACAATCGGCAAAATCAGCCAAAACAGTGTTTTGTTGTCAAATAATAAGGTTTTCCGATTAATTTGTGCTTTATCATACAATTTCATTTGCAACCATCTCCATAAATCATTATATCGGAAACAGGAAAAAAAGAAAATCAACTTATAATAGAACAGACAAGGTGTCTGTCAAATAATATGTTACAAAGAAACATTGTAAATAATAAAAAATTGATTTAATATAAAATATATATTTGAATTTTTAAAGGAGCACAGTTACAAAAATGGATATCGAATTTAGAAAAATAACAGCGTTTCCCCGCGGAACACTCGCTGCTCTTTTGAAGGACGGCTATTCTTTCGAGCCGAAATTTGAGCGCGATTGGGCGCAACAATGGCAGGAGTTTGACGACTTCTTTTACGATAACCCTCATATTGCCGAGTTTAGCGGGTTTATGACCGTCTTGGACACAACGCCTATCGGGTTCGTTTCGTGGAATCCGACAAATCTGCCTGAATTTACCGAAGTCGGACACAACTGTATTTTGTCAAAATACAAAGGAAACGGCTATGGAAAGCGGCAGATGCAGGAAGCAGTTTCGCGCATAATTGCGCAGGGTGCAAAAAAGATTGTCGTTTGGACAAATGAGATTTGTGTTCCCGCGCAGCATACCTACGAAAGCGCAGGTTTTCAATTTGTAAAAACGAGCGAAGAAACATTCTGTTCCGAATATGCGGGGCAGAGAATCCATTATGAAATTGCGGTCAAATAACTTCATTTGCGGAATTGCCAATCCGCTTAAAACTCAGTAAGTTTTCTTTGAATCACCTTACTCGTATATTGAAATCTTCTATTCGCTATGAAAAATAGGTTTTACATCAGGATATTTTGATATTAATCCCTTGCTTTTTTTTGTGCGTTATGATAACATGTATTGCGGTGACGCACAAATGTCTTTTGTGGAAAAACAAATACGAGCAAATGTTTTTGAGAAAAAGACATTTGTTTTTTTGACAAATGGAATCCTGCAAAAAGGGTAGAAAAGGAAAGGAAATCAATGGAAGGAACAACAGCCTATTATGTAGTAAGGGAAAGGGCGCTTCCAGAGGTTCTGCTCAAGGTAGTTGCGGTAAACCGCCTGCTTGATACCAGAAGGGCGGTATCCGTTCAGGAGGCGGTTGATAAAGTCGGTATCAGCAGAAGCTCATATTACAAGTATAAGGAAGACATTTTTCCGTTTCACGATTCGGCGCAGGGAACGACCTTAAACCTTGCGTGCAAAATTGATGACGAGCCCGGACTGCTGTCTGATTTGCTTAAAGTGGTGGCGGATTTTGAGGCAAATATTCTGACCATTCATCAGACGATTCCGATTAACGGGACGGCATCATTGTCTTTAAGCGTACAGATCCTTGCTAATACAGGTGACGTATCGCAGATGATACAGGCGATGGAAAAGAGAAGCGGCGTGCATAATGTGAAGGTGCTGGCGAAAGAATAAGGAGGATTTGAAAAATGGTAAAGATTGCGATATTAGGATATGGTACGGTAGGAAGCGGCGTTTTTGAAGTCGTAAGAAGAAACAGGAATGCAATTACCAACAAAATCGGTGAGGAGATTGAAGTAAAGTATGTGCTTGATTTAAAAACCTTTGAGGATGATCCGGTAATGGAGGTATTAACAAGCAATTATGATGATATTATCAATGACGACGAGGTGAAAATTGTGTGTGAGACAATGGGCGGCGTCAAACCTGCCTACGAGTTTACAAAGCGTGCCCTTGAGAGCGGAAAGAGCGTGTGCACCTCAAACAAGGAGCTTGTGGAAAAACATGGACCAAAGCTTTTAAAGATTGCAAAGGCAAACAATTGCAGCTACCTGTTTGAAGCAAGCGTCGGAGGCGGTATACCGATTATCAGACCGCTCAGAACGTCACTTGCGCAGGAAGAAATTTTATCGATTACAGGTATTTTAAACGGTACGACAAATTATATTTTAACAAAAATGGAGACAGAAGGTCTTGCTTTTGAAGATGTGTTGAAGCGCGCACAGGAAAAGGGATATGCCGAAAGAAATCCGGATGCGGACATTTTGGGTTTTGATGCATGCCGTAAGATAGCGATTCTGACATCGCTTGCATACGGGAAGAATGTTGACTATGCCGATATCTTGACAGAAGGAATTACAGCGGTTACAGGTACGGATTTTGCGTATGCAAAAAAGATGGGGGCAACAATCAAGCTTTTTGCGAAAAGCCTGAAGAAGGACGGAAAGTATTATGCACTGGTAGCGCCATTTATGGTCACATCTGAAAATCCGCTTTACGCGGTAAACGGTGTATTTAACGCAATCCTGTTAAACTGTAATATGGGCGGTGAGACAATGTATTACGGGAAAGGTGCAGGAAAGCTTGCTACGGCGAGCGCTGTGGTTGCAGATGTGCTTGACTGTGCGAAACATATCGGTAAAAATTTGGATACAAAGTGGGATGAGGAAAAGCTTGAGATTTCTCCGGTTGATTCAGCAGTCAGAAGATTTTTTGTCAGAGTTTTGGGAAATGATTTGGCAGGAATACAGAAAATTTTTGGAGAAGTTGAACTGTATGACGGCGTTGCAGAGGGGGAGTGCGGCTTTGTCACAGGCGAGATGAGTGAGGCAGAATACAGACAAAGGGCAGCAGAGGCAGGCAATGTTATCACCATGATTAGAATGGATTAATACTATAAGATAGAAAGTGAACAGACAAGACTTTGAAAGGAGTAGGGACATTAATATGAAAAAGGTAGTAAAATTTGGAGGAAGCTCGCTTGCAAGTGCACAGCAGTTTATGAAGGTTGCCGAGATTATCCATGCAGACGATGACAGGAGATTTGTTGTGCCTTCGGCGCCGGGAAAGCGGTTTGATAAAGATACAAAAGTGACAGATATGCTATATGCATGCTATGCGCTTGCAGAAAAGGATCATGACTTTACAAAAGAGATCAATGAAATTGAAAAGCGGTATCAGGAAATTATTGACGGTTTAAAGCTGGAGCTTGATCTTTCGCAGGAATTCAATAAAATCATAGACAATTTTAAGAAAAAAGCAGGTTCGAATTATGCGGCAAGCCGCGGTGAATACTTAAACGGCATCATTATGGCAAACTATCTTGGCTATGAGTTTGTGGATCCGGCAGATGCCATTCGCTTTAATGAGGCGGAGGTATTTGATGCGGAATTGACCAATAAGCTTTTGTCAAAAAGACTTGAGGGGATTGAACGCGCGGTTATTCCCGGATTTTATGGTGCAATGGGAAATGGTACGGTAAAAACGTTCTCAAGGGGAGGCTCTGACATCACAGGCTCTATCGTGGCGAAGGCAATTCAGGCTGATGTATATGAGAACTGGACAGATGTTTCAGGCTTTTTGATCGCGGATCCGCGTATTATCAAAGACCCGAAGGGAATTGACATTATCACATATGGTGAGCTGAGAGAGCTTTCGTATATGGGTGCGGGCGTGCTGCATGAGGACGCGATTTTCCCTGTAAGAAAGGAAGGCATTCCTATTAATATCAGGAATACAAATAAGCCTGATGATGAGGGTACATGGATTGTGGGAAATACATGCCAGAAGTCGAAGTATACAATTACGGGTATTGCAGGTAAGAAAGGCTTTGCTTCTATTAATATAGAGAAGGATATGATGAATGCCGAGGTCGGTTTTGGCAGAAAAGTGCTTCAGGTATTTGAAGATTATGATATTTCTTTTGAGCATATGCCGTCCGGAATTGATACATTGAGCGTTATGGTGCATCAGTCAGAGTTTGTTGACAGGGAGCAGAAAATTCTTTCCGGAATCAATAGGGCAGTGAATCCTGACCATGTGGATATTCAGTCGGATCTTGCTTTGATTGCAGTCGTTGGACGTTGCATGAAATCCCAGAGAGGTACGGCGGGAAGGATTTTTGCGGCGCTTGCGCATGCCAATATCAATGTCAGGATGATTGATCAGGGTTCGAGTGAGCAGAACATTATTATTGGCGTGGCAAATGAAGATTTTGAGACAGCCATCAAGGCAATTTATGATATTTTTGTGGAGACACGTATTTAATAATGGAGGAGTTACGAATGAGTAGTGAATTAGGTACAAAACAGCAGGAGAATAAAATGGGTGTCATGCCTGTCAACCGGCTTCTTTTGAATATGTCAGTACCAATGATGATTTCGATGCTCGTGCAGGCTCTCTATAATATCGTTGACAGTATCTTTGTGGCGAGAGTAAGTGAGGAGGCACTTACTGCGGTTTCACTTGCCTTCCCGATACAGACGCTTTTGATTGCTGTAGGAGCCGGTACGGGCGTTGGTGTGAATGCGCTTTTGTCAAAGACGCTTGGCGAGAAGAATTATGAAACAGCAAATAAGACAGCTGTAAACGGTATTTTTCTTGCATTTTTAAATTTTTTACTGTTTGTGGTGATTGGCCTTACGGTTGTAAAACCATTTTATTTCAGTCAGGTAAAGACTACGGAATCAGATATTTACAGTATGGGTATTCAGTACCTTTCGATTGTGTGTATCTGTTCGTTTGGCGTGTACGCACAGTTTATTTTTGAAAAACTGTTACAGTCTACGGGTTTGACTTTTTACAGCATGCTTTCCCAGCTGGCAGGTGCTGTTACCAATATTGTTTTGGACCCAATCTTGATTTTCGGTCTGTTTGGACTGCCTGCAATGGGCGTTGTGGGTGCAGCAGTTGCGACGGTAATCGGTCAGTGTGTTGGAGCGGCAATGGCAATTCTTTTTAATCTCAAACGCAACAAGGAATTGACCATAAGTTTTAAGGGGTTCCGGCCAAATGGGCAGATTATCGGAAGAATATACAAGGTCGGGGTTCCTTCGATTATTATGCAGGCAATCGGTTCTGTAATGACTTATAGCATGAACTTAATTTTAATACAGTTTACATCGACTGCGACGGCAGTGTTTGGCGTGTACTTTAAGCTCCAAAGCTTTTTCTTTATGCCGGTGATCGGTCTAAACAACGGTATGGTTCCGATTATTGCATATAATTACGGTGCAGGTAAGAGGATAAGGATTGTAAAGACGATAAAATATTCGATGTTCTATGCATTTATATTGATGTTTCTTGGATTTTTAACCTTTGAGTTGATACCGGGCGTGCTGCTTGGAATGTTTGACGCATCGGAAGAGATGCTTTCAATCGGAATAAGGGCGCTTCGGACAATCGGTGTGCATTTCCTGATTGCGTGGTACTGCATTATCGCAGGTTCGGTATTTCAGGCGGTTGGAAACGGTATGTACAGTCTCATTGTGTCTGTGGCAAGGCAGTTGGTGATTTTAATTCCAGCGGCATATATTCTTGCAAGAATTGGCGGACTGAACCTTGTGTGGTGGGCGTTTCCGCTTGCGGAGTTAATGTCACTATGCGTATCGACTATATTTCTCATTGTTATTTGGAAAAAGGTTATCAGCCGCGTGCCGAATAATGCGTAGAGAAATCAGACAGTAAATTTTGGCAGGAAAGTGTTGACTTTCTTATCGCTATCTGATAATATATAAAAGCATATTTTACTGATGGCAGAGAAACGTCAGATATGCTTATGCGGATATGGCGGAATTGGCAGACGCGCCAGATTTAGGTTCTGGTGGGCGACCGTGCAGGTTCGACTCCTGTTATCCGCAGTTTTATTCGAAGCTATGATTTGAAGTATCGAAAGATAAAGCTGGACTTGAAGAGTTCAGCTTTTTCCGTATAGTAATGAGAAAGAAAAGGGGACCAATATGGCAAAGCTGTATTTTTATTACGGTGCGATGAACAGCTCAAAGACTGCAAATGCGCTTATGACACACTTTAACTATGAAGAGGTAGGGCAAAAAGCACTGCTTTGTAAAACGGAGACCGATACCAGAGACGGGGCGCGCGTGATTCGTTCAAGGATAGGACTTGAAATGGAGTGCATTTTTCTTTCGGAGTTGATGGGCATGACTGATGAAGAGATTAAACAGTACGACTGCATTATCGTTGATGAGGTACAGTTTGCGGCAAAAAGTCAGATTGATTTTCTATCTGACATTGTGGACTTTTTGGAAGTGCCTGTGGTATGCTATGGACTTCGTGCAGATTTTCAAAACAATCTTTTCCCGGGAAGCGAACGGCTGATTGCGATAGCAGATACGATCCACGAGATAAAAACAGTGTGCTGGTGCGGTAGAAAGGCGACTGCAAATGCACGCTTTAACAGTGCAGGAATCGTGCGCGATGGAGAACAGGTGTTTCTGGGAGCGAATGACAGTTATGTGGCGCTCTGCAGAAAACATTTTAAATTAGGGATGCTGGGCCCTGATATGGCAGCTCTCAACTAAGAAAGGAAATGGTATCCATGTATATTATATTGCAGTTTGTGTTGCTTGTAGTAGGTTTTGTGCTGCTGATGAAAGGCGCTGACTGGTTTGTTGATGGCGCTTCAAAGATAGCGGATAAATTTGGAATACCACATCTTGTAATCGGACTTACAATTGTGGCATTCGGGACAAGTGCGCCGGAGGCGGCAGTAAGTATCAGTGCTGCGTTAAAAGGCAGTGTGGATCTGACCATCAGTAATGTAGTTGGAAGCAATATTATGAATGTGTTGCTGATACTGGGGCTTTCCTCTGTAATTTATCCGCTTGCGGTAAAAAAGACAACGATTCGGTTTGACATACCATTTGTGTTTTTGGTTTCCGCACTTCTTCTTGTGTTTGGGATAATGGGTGGGAACATTGGAAGAGCTGACGGTTTCATCTTTTGGGTGCTTTTGCTCTTCTATATTGTTTATATGATACAGCTCACAAGAAAGAGTCAGGCAGCGGACGATGCGTTTGAACCGGCAGACGAAAGTGACAAAGTATGGAAACTATTGTTCTTAATTATCGTGGGCGGCGCGATGATTGTCGCCGGATCAAATGTAACAGTCGATGCGGCATCGAATATTGCGGAAGAATTTAGAATGGATGATCGTCTGATTGGCTTGACAATTGTGGCATTTGGAACATCACTCCCAGAGTTGGTGACATCATGTATTGCCGCAAAGAAGAAGGAGACAGATATTGCAGTTGGAAATATTGTAGGTTCGAATCTGTTTAATGTCTTGTTTGTGCTCGGAACAAGTGCGGTGATCACTCCGATTGAATATAAAACCGATTTTATTTTTGACAGCATTGTAGCTGCGCTTGTAATGGTTGTTTTATGGCTGCTTGTGTTCCGGAAACAAAAATTAAGCCGTACAGGCGGTGTTTTGATGCTCGCAATGTATGCCGTTTATTTTGCAAGGCTGTTAATGCAGGCCTTGCAATAAACGGATAGATTCTGATGTGATTATCAAAATGTTTGTTTGGATAAGTAAGAGTTGTGATATTTAGGATTTAAAGTGACATCTTCATCGAACCACTCGGGCGGTATGAATGCATTTGCCGTCTCCTCATCGGGAAATTCGATTTCTGCGATGATCAGAGGTGCAAAGGGTGGTTCGAAAACGTCAAGCTCAATTTTTAAAGAAAGTGCATTTTTAGGCTTCAAATTATCCTGAAAACATGGATTTTCAAGCGGCAGCACATACCTTTTTTTGGAAATGATAGTTCCGTCGGCTTTTTGGCAAAGATGCCGATAGGATGCTTCATCTAAAGGAAGGTTATATTCCTCACGCGTCATCAGACCGCTGCCCTTATAGGTGAGAGTGTATTTGTCATTCGATCTCCGCACGCGCACCACAGGAGCAGTATTCAAATATGCCTGTTCTATGATTATGCAGGTATGGTTTTCAAGCCCGTCGGGCAGACACTTTATCGTATATTTTTTCTCGATTTCAAAATTTTCCATGACAGAGAACCTCCAAGCTTTTTTTATTCATAATTATGGTATGATATCTGAAACAAAAATACAAGTAATATTTTTACCGGCATTCGGCCTTATAATGGAGTATGCCGCGTCCGCCACAAAAATAAGAATCAAAGCAATACAAATAAAAATGCGCATACCGCGTGTCATTCTGTGGTAAAATTTATGGAAAAGCGGCTGGAACATACAGATGAGAAGTACGCCGCCAATTCCAAAACCAATGCTGCAAAGAAGGCAGATTTTTCCGTCAACATTCATAAAAGCGTCACTATAATCCCACCACCGCACGCCCCATTTTTGCTCAAGCCATGTGGCGGCAGCATATTCTACGGCAGTACAGATGATGGAAGAAACGATAAAAACAAGGACAGGCTGCTTTCTCTTTGCATGAAGAAGAAGCATTAAAAGAATCCCCCCGATACCGTAAACCGGAAGGTAAGGCCCATAATATACGCCACGGTTTACAAGAACGCCGCCTGTAAAAAGATAGAGGAGAACCTCCCAAAGCCAGCCAAAAAAGGACAGGCAAAAAAATAAAAGCACATAATAGTCAAAATAGTGAATATTTAAGTTTTTCATACTATCATTATGTGCAGCCGCTCCGAAACTATGAAAATCTGATTGGCAGATGCGCAAAAGCGTGTTAAACTATAAACAAACGAAAGGCAGTTACATTATGCCGGGAAAGGAGCATGATTATTTATATGAAAAAAGCAGCAATATTTTTTGGAACAGGTTATGAAGAAATAGAAGCGCTCACAGTGGTGGACTTGCTCCGCCGCGCAGGCATCGAGGCAGTATGCGTTTCTATTAATAATGAAAAGAGCGTTACAGGCAGTCATAAAATTACGGTTGCAATGGATGCCGGAATTGATGAAATTGATTTTGACAGCTTTGACATTTTGGTATGTCCGGGCGGAATGCCAGGCACAAAAAATCTTGAAGCATGCAAAAAACTTACGGATCAGTTACGTGCATTTTATGACGCCGGAAAGCTAATCGGAGCAATCTGTGCGGCACCAAGCATTTTTGGGCATATGGGACTTTTAGAAGGAAAAAAGGCATGCATTTTTCCGGGAATGGAGGCAGAGCTAAAAGGCTCTGAGGTTGTATATGATAAGGTTGTAAAAGCAGACAATGTGATTACAAGCCGCGGAATGGGAACGGCGATTGCGTTTGGACTCGAGATTATTGCAAACCTGCTTGATGCAGAAACAGCGGATAAGCTTGGCAAAGGAATCGTTTATCTGTAGTGCTGTTTTTTAAAATTTTTACCCTGTTTTTCCGGTTGCCAATTTAGTAAAAATATACCATTCATAAAACAAAAAACTTCGCAGATAATAGGATTAAGATAAGCGACAAAAAGCTTGTCTTTGAAGATAGATATTATAAATGAAAGAATTTTATGGAGGTGTATGAATATGTCATCACAGAGATCAAACAGAGTAGAAGTTCCAGAGGCAAAGGCAGCAATGGATCGTTTCAAGACAGAGGTAGCATCAGAGCTTGGTGTAAACCTTAAGGAAGGTTATAACGGCGATTTAACATCACGTGAAGCCGGATCAATCGGTGGCGAGATGGTAAGAAGAATGGTTAAGAGCTATGAGGAGTCAATCAAATAAGACCTCTTAAAGAGAAAAATCATTATCATCGTTAAAAAGAAATAAGAAATCAGGCAGGGAAATCAAATCTGATAATACCTGTCTGATTTTTTTGAATTATTTTTTTATTTTAATAAATTCACCCTTTTATTTTTGGAATTGCTATGATATAATTATGGAATGATTGTGTAGCTATGGTTGGCCGACACATCTTAACAGCCTGATTTTGGCAGACTGTTATGCCATATACAATAGGAACGAATTTCTATTGACAAGAAAAATTAGAGAAGAAAATAGGCAATATTCGCAAGGAGGAAATGAAACAAATGAGTTTACAGGTGGAAAAGTTAGAAGGAAATATGGCAAAGCTTACAATAGAGGTGTCAGCGGAGGATTTTGAGGCAGCAGTTGAAAAGGCGTATCAGAAAAGTAAAAATAAAATCAACATTCCCGGTTTCCGTAAGGGAAAAGCTCCCAGAAAAATGATCGAACAGATGTATGGAAAAGAAATCTTTTTTGAGGATGCCGCAAATTATGCCATTCCTTCCGCTTATGCGAAGGCTGTTGACGAGTGTACGGAGGAAATCGTGTCCCAGCCCAAGATTGACATTGAGCAGGCAGAGGCGGGAAAGCCGTTCATCTTTACGGCAGAGGTCGCATTGAAGCCTGAGGTAACGCTTGGCATTTATAAGGGCGTAGAGGTTGAAAAATCAGATGCGTCTGTTACGGACGAGGAAATTGATGCGGCAATTGAGAGAGAAAGAGAAAACAACGCAAGAACAGTTTCTGTAGATGACAGGGCAGTTCAGGACGGCGATATGACAGTGCTTGACTTTGAGGGTTTTGTCGATGCTGTGGCTTTTGAAGGTGGAAAGGGTGAGAATTATCCTTTGACAATCGGTTCCAACACCTTTATACCGGGATTTGAGGAGCAGTTAATCGGCGCTGAAATCGACAAGGAAGTAGAAGTCAATGTAACGTTCCCGGAGGATTATCAGGCAGCAGAGCTTGCAGGAAAGCCGGCTGTATTTAAGTGCACCATAAAGGAAATCAAGGAGAAGCAGCTTCCGGAGCTGGATGATGAGTTTGCAGGTGAGGTTTCCGAGTTTGAGACACTTGCAGAGTACAGAGAAGATGTAAAGAAGAACCTTGAGGAGAAAAAGGCAGAGGAAGCAAAGAACGAGAAGGAGGACAAAGTCGTTGATGCGATTATTGCTGATGCAAAGATGGACATTCCTGAGGCGATGCTTGAGACACAGCAGCGTCAAATGGCTGATGATTTTGCACAGAGAATACGGATGCAGGGTATCTCAATCGACCAGTATTTCCAGTTTACAGGCCTGACAAGGGAAGCGTTTTTAGAGCAGCTCAAGCCGCAGGCGGAAAAGAGAATTCAGTCAAGACTTGTGCTTGAGGCAGTTGCCAAGGCTGAAAATATTGTGGCAACAGATGAAGAATATGACGAGGAAATCAAGAAAATGGCTGACGCATACCAAATGGACCTTGCGGAGATAAACGATATGATAGGTGCGTTTGAGCAGAAGTCAATCAGAGAGGACATTTGCATCAGAAAGGCAGCGGACTTTGTAGTGGAGAATGCTGTTGAGAAATAAATGGATTTAGGAGGTAAGAAACCATGAGTTTAGTACCATATGTCATTGAACAGACAAGTCGTGGAGAGCGTTCGTACGATATTTATTCACGACTTTTAAAAGAGCGTATTATCTTTCTTGGAGAGGAAGTCAACGAGGTAACGGCAAGCCTTGTCGTGGCGCAGCTTTTGTTTTTGGAGTCTGAGGATACGGATAAGGATATTCAGTTATATATCAACAGCCCTGGCGGTTCGGTGACTGCCGGAATGGCAATTTATGACACGATGCGGTATATAAAGTGTGATGTCTCAACAATCTGTATTGGCATGGCAGCAAGCATGGGTGCGTTTTTGCTTGCAGGAGGCACAAAGGGAAAAAGACTTGCGCTTCCAAACGCTGAGATTATGATTCACCAGCCGCTTGGCGGGGCACAAGGGCAGGCTACGGAAATTGAGATTGCTGCAAAGCACATTCTCCGCACAAAGCAGAAATTAAATACGATTTTGGCGGAAAACTGCGGTCAGCCCTATGACATAATCGCGGCAGACACAGAGCGTGATAATTGGAAAACCGCCGAGGAGGCAATGCAGTATGGCCTGATTGACAGGGTAATTGTTGACAGGCAGGATCAGAATAAAGAAGATTAAATGTGACAGCTTGGGCAGATCTGCGCATTTACTGTGCTGACTGTAAGTTGGCGTGGCAGCCGAAAGCAAAAGTTCCATTGGAGAAGGCAATATTGAATGGATTTTTACAAGTGACAGTGAGGGTATTTGAACTGTTACGGTTAAACATATAAAATAATTGGATTGAGTAGATTTAAAGGGAGAGAAAGGGATGGCAGGAAAAAGCACTGAGGGGAGAGTAAGATGTTCTTTCTGTAACAAGACACAGGATCAGGTCAGAAAGCTGATCGCGGGGCCTGCAGGTGTATATATTTGTGACGAGTGCGTGGATATTTGTGCTGATATTATAGAGGAGGAATACGAAGACGAAGAAACCATAGACGGCGACTTTGACATTAACCTCTTAAAACCTGTGGAAATCAAAGAATTTTTAGATGATTATGTAATCGGGCAGGAGGACGCAAAAAAGGTGCTGTCTGTGGCGGTTTATAATCATTATAAGCGTGTTACGGCTGAGAAGGATTTGGACGTTGAGCTGCAAAAGAGCAATATTATCATGATAGGACCCACAGGTTCCGGTAAGACCTATCTTGCACAGACGCTTGCAAAAATTATTAACGTGCCGTTTGCTATTGCAGATGCCACGACGCTCACAGAGGCAGGATATGTGGGTGAGGACGTTGAGAATATCTTATTAAAGCTGATACAGGCGGCAGATTACGATATAGAGCGCGCGCAGTACGGTATTATCTATATTGACGAGATTGATAAGATTACAAAAAAGAGTGAAAACGTATCCATTACAAGAGATGTATCAGGAGAAGGCGTGCAGCAGGCGCTTTTGAAAATTGTGGAGGGGACTGTGGCAAGCGTACCGCCTCAGGGAGGCAGAAAGCATCCGCATCAGGAGCTGATACAGATTGATACAACGAACATCTTATTTATCTGCGGCGGCGCTTTCGATGGACTTGATAAGATTGTTGAAAACAGGCTTGACCGCAAATCAATTGGTTTTAACAAAGACATTGCCGATAAGTCTAAAAGGGATATCGGCGCTGTGTTTAAGCAGGTGACGCCGCAGGATTTGACCAAATATGGACTGATTCCGGAGTTTGTAGGGCGTGTGCCGATTAATGTATCACTGGAGGGACTTGACAAGGAGGCGCTTGTCCGCATCTTAAAAGAGCCAAAGAGCGCGTTGATTAAGCAGTATCAGAAATTGTTTGAGTATGATGACGTGAAGCTCAGCTTTGAGCCGGAGGCAATTGAGGCAATTGCAGAAAAAGCGCTTGAGAGGAAAACAGGAGCGAGAGGTCTGCGTTCGATTATGGAAAGCATTATGATGGACGTAATGTACGAAATTCCTTCGGACGAAACCATAGAAGCTTGTGTGATCACAAAAGAGGCAGTGGAAGGAACAAGTCAGCCTTTAATCGTACATCGTGAAGCAGTGCATACGGAGCGGGAGAAAAAGGCGAGATAATTGCATTAAGTAAAAGGGCAATCCGCTCATGGATTGCTCTTTTTGTTCAGATTTGTGCCCATGTTGCTCCCAATACAAACGTTCCGTAAACGGGCACAAATATAGGATGCACACATGCAGCAAGCTGCATGGCGCGTGTACGCTCAGCGCAGCTTGATGCGCAGAGCTGTTGCAAAGTTTTTTCATACTTCAGAAATTTTAGATATGAGAGAAATGATAGAATAAGAAAGGTTATTTAACAGATGGATCAGTTTGAATTACCAATGGTGGCGTTACGCGGACTTACCGTCGTGCCGGATATGATCATACATTTTGATTTGAGCAGAGATATGTCCAAGAAGGCAGTGAAGCAGTCTTTAAATGAAAATCAAAAGATATTTTTAGTGGCGCAAAGAGATGAAAACGAGGAGCAATCCACGCTTGAGACGCTTTTCCATATCGGAACAATCGCAAATATAAAGCAGGTGACAAAGCTCCCAAACAATATCGAGCGCGTAATGGTCGAAGGCGCTTCCAGAGCAAGGCTTGTGGAAGTGCATGACAACGAGAATGAATATTTTACAGCCGTTGTTGAGGAGATTGATGAGGATGAAAACGACGTCGACGAAGTGCAGGAGGAGGCGTTGAAACGTTCTCTAAAAGAGGTTTTTTCTACCTATGTGCGCTTTTATCCGAAGGTCGGAAAAAGCCTCGGAAAATATTTTGAGGAAGAAAATTCCCTGCGTTTTCTGGTCAATCAGGTGTTGATTAACACACCGTTTTCGTATGAGAAAAAGCAGGAAATTATTGAAATAGAGGATTTGGGCGGCCAGTGCGAGGCGCTTGTATGCCTGATAATGAACGAGGCGCAAATAGCGGCAATCCGAACACAGCTTGCTGTCAAAATTAAAGAAAAAATAGACAAAAACCAAAAAGATTATATTCTGCGCGAGCAGCTGGAGTACATTCAGGATGAGTTAGGCGGAGATGACAAAGGTTCGGAGGCGGAGCAGTTTGAGGAAGCTGTTGAGAAGCTCAAGGCAGGCGATGAGGTAAAGGAGAAGATACGCAAGGAAATTGCGCGTTTTAAGAAAATTGTCAACTCCAGCTCAGAGAGTGCCGTAGAGCGGGGATACATCGAAACGCTTTTAGAGCTTCCCTGGGATAAGGCGTCAAGAGACAATAACGATATCAGACACGCCGGGGAAATTTTGGAGCGTGACCATTACGGGCTTGAAAAGGTGAAGGAACGCATTATAGAATACCTTGCGGTTCGGAGCCTGACACATAAGGGTGATACGCCGATTTTGTGCCTTGTAGGTCCGCCGGGAACCGGAAAGACATCCATCGCAAAGTCAATTGCCGAGGCGCTCCGGAAAAAATATGTGCGTATCTGTCTTGGCGGTGTGCGCGATGAGGCGGAGATACGCGGCCATAGAAAGACTTATGTAGGGGCAATGCCCGGACGCATTGCGGCAGGACTAAGACAGGCAGGTGTCAACAATCCGCTAATGCTGTTGGACGAAATTGATAAGGTCAGCAGCGACTATAAGGGCGATACGCAGTCAGCGCTCCTTGAAGTGCTGGACACAGAGCAAAACTGTCATTTTCGGGATCATTATGTGGAACTGCCGCTGGATTTGTCTAAAGTTTTATTTATTGCGACGGCAAATGATGCAGGAAATATCCCAAGACCGCTGCTGGATCGTATGGATATCATAGAAGTGTCAAGCTATACGGCAAACGAGAAATTTCATATTGCAAAAGAGCATCTATGGCAAAAGCAGTTAGATCGAAACGGGTTAAAGGCAAGCCAGCTTACAATCAGTGATAATGCATTGCGCGGCATTATTGCAAAGTACACGAAAGAGGCCGGTGTGCGCAGTCTTGAAAGAAAGCTTGGAACGGTATGCAGAAAGGCTGCTTTGGAAATACTAAAAAGCAAGGAACCGAAGGGAAAGTGTATTAAGGTTGATTCAAAACGCCTTGAAAAATATTTGGGAAAACCAAGATACCATGAGGATATGGCGAATGAAAAGGATGATGTCGGTATCGTGAGAGGGCTTGCGTGGACGAGTGTCGGCGGCGATACGCTGGAAATCGAGGTAAACGTAATGCCCGGAAAGGGTGAAGTGGAGCTCACCGGAAAGCTCGGCGACGTGATGAAGGAGTCGGCAAAAACAGGTCTTAGCTATATTCGCTCCATTGCGCCGCAGTATAACATCAAACCGGAGTTCTTCAAGGAAAATGATTTTCATATACATATCCCCGAAGGCGCGGTACCAAAAGACGGGCCGTCGGCAGGAATCACTATGGCAACGGCAGTGCTTTCGGCAGTTACGAACACACCAGTGAAGGCAAAAGTGGCAATGACAGGCGAGGTTACGCTGCGGGGAAGGGTGCTTGCAATCGGAGGCCTCAAGGAAAAGCTCTTGGCGGCAAAAATGGCAGGCATTAAGACAGTGCTTGTGCCGAAGGAGAACGAAAAAGACGTAGCAGAGATTGCGGCCGAGATTAAATCGGGCATGGAAATATGTCTTGTAGAATCAATGGACGAGGTAATCGAAAAAGCCTTTGTCGCAAACAGGAGAAAAACGAATGGTAATAAAAAATGTAAGTCTTGAAACAGTTATCGGAGTTACAAGTAAAATACCTGAAAATCAGATGCCGGAAATCGCCTTTGCAGGAAAGAGCAATGTGGGCAAATCTTCGCTGATTAATGTGCTGATGAACAGAAAATCATTAGCACGTACCAGCGCACAGCCCGGCAAAACACAGACGATTAATTTTTATAATATTAATCAGGAGTTGTATTTTGTGGATTTACCGGGGTACGGATACGCAAAGGTAAGCCTTGAGGCGAAAGAAAAATGGGGCAAAATGGTAGAACGATACCTGAAACAGTCAAGGCAGCTTAAGGCGGTATTCCTTCTGATTGATATTCGGCATGAGCCGTCCGCAAACGACAGGCAGATGTATGAATGGATTCTTTCCAATGGATATCATCCGATTATTATTGCGACAAAAATGGACAAGCTCAACAGAAGCCAGATTCAAAAACATGTAAAAGTGGTGAAGCAGGGCTTGGAAGTGGATAACAATACGGTTGTCATTCCCTTTTCGGCAGTTTCCAAGCAGGGGCGCGATGAAATTTATGCCTTGATTGATAAAATAATATCAAACAAAGAGGAAGATGCGCCGAAACCGATGGAGGAAGAATAGCATATGAATCAGGACATGAAATCTATCATTAAAGCGTTGACAAACTTGGCGTTTTCATTGGTTGTCCTGCTTTTGTGTATCTTTTTGATACCAAGACTAATTGTGCTTTTCATGCCGCTTTTGATTGGCTGGGTGATATCGTGCATTGCGAATCCTTTGGTGGTATTTTTGGAAAGCAAAATTAAGATGCGCCGAAAAGCAGGAACCGTAGTTGTGATTGTGGCGGTCATTGCGGTGGTGAGTGGAATCGGATATGCGGCATTTTCCGTTCTGTTTCGACAGATTCATGGATTTGTCAAAGAGCTGCCCGAAATGTGGGAGCTGTTGGTACATGACCTTGACAGGTTTGCGTCCCTTGCAAATCAATATGTGGGAGGCGTGGCGCCAAATCTTACGGAGTTTTTGAATAATATTGGAAAATCAATCGGTGAAGCGATTACAAGTCTGCCTTCCCAGCTGGACTTTGATACATTTGGCGGTATGGGTTCAATGGTGGGAAGTATTGCAAACGTGGTGATTTCCGTAATTATGACAATGCTGTCGGCGTATTTTTTTATAGCCGACCGGGAATGGCTTTATGAAATGCTTGGAAAAATCGTGCCCAATGGGATTGTGCAAAAATACGACGTGTTTTACAAAAGCCTGAAGCAGGCTGTCGGAGGATATGTGAAAGCACAGCTTCGCATTGAGGTATGGATGTATATTTTAATTTTGCTTGGACTTACCGTATTAAATGTGCGGTATGCTTTGTTGATTGCACTGCTGATTGCCATTATTGATATCCTGCCGTTTTTTGGAAGCGGGGCAGTGCTTGTACCCTGGGCGATTGTGACGGCGCTGGGTGGAGGCTATGTGCGTGCGATTGGTTTCCTCGTGATATGGGGCGTAGGACAGCTGTTCCGGCAGATTATCCAACCGAAAATTATGGGGGATTCAATCGGAATGGAACCTATTCCCACGATTGTTCTGCTGTTTATCGGATATAAGACTGCAGGCGTAATTGGAATGCTTGTGGCTGTGCCGGTTGGAATCATTGTAGTCAATATGAATGAAGCAGGTTTTTTTGATACGCCAAAGCAGAGTGTGAAAATTCTTGTGACGCAGTTCAATCAGTTTCGTAAGCTGAATGAAAATGATTTAAGGGTTTTGGAAAAACGCGGTGAGAGGGAGACAGATGCGTAATTTTAAAATAGTACTCCAATATGAGGGGGCACGCTATCAGGGGTGGCAGCGGCAGGATTCCACAGAGAACACCATACAGGGAAAACTGGAGGCGCTTCTTGGAAAAATGACAGGAAACAGTTTTGTGCAGGTAAACGGTTCGGGACGTACAGACGCAGGCGTGCATGCACTCGGACAGGTGGCAAATTTTAAGATTGAGACGGACATGGCGCCGCAGGAAATTATGCGTTATATGAACAGGTATCTTCCCGAAGATATCCAGGTCGTTGACATCTGCGAGATGCCGGATCGCTTTCACGGCAGGCTGAATGCAAAAAAGAAGACCTATGTATATCGCATATGGAATTCGCAGATTCCTTGTGTCTTTGAGCGAAGATATGTGTATGAGCTGGAAGAAAAACTGGATATTCAGGCAATGGAAAATGCGGCGGCGCTCCTTGTGGGGAAGCATGACTTTAAGGCTTTTACATCAACGAAAAAAGGCAAGAAGTCAACAGTGCGCACGATTGAAAGCATCACGATCGAACGAAAAGGAAATGAGCTGGTGCTCACATACAAAGGAGACGGCTTTTTGTATCATATGGTGCGAATCCTGACGGGAACGCTGATTGAGGTCGGCCTGCATGAGCGTGATGTGCTTTCCGTCCAAACGCTTTTGGACAAAGGAACAAGAGAAATGTCGGGAACACTTGTTCCTGCAAAGGGGCTTTGCCTCGTGTCAGTGGAATATTAATCAAGACTTGCACTTTTTGCACATTTTGGTATACTGTAAAGTGATTGTTGCTGGCTGGAACGAAGATAGCAGTAACAAGAGATTGTGTATCGAGAAAGGCGGAGATGGAAGTGGAACTGGAAATTGATGTAAAGGTAACCTCATCAGAGCTATACGACTATTTGCTATATCATACATATACAGGCTTATCAGGAATGCTGGGAACGCTGGCAGGCGTTTTCCTGCTCATGGCATTTTTGGCCACACGATATGTTATTTATCTGATTGCGGGTGTGGTGCTGATTGCTTACATGCCCTGTTCGCTTTTCTTGAAGGCAAAGCAGCAGGCAATCAACAATCCTGTGTTTAAAGAATCGCTTCACTATAAAATGACAGAGGAAGGGCTCAGTGTTTCGCAGGGCGAAAACGAGGAGACGCAGAGTTGGGAAAGCTGTGTCAAGGCGGTTTCGACAGCCAGAAGCATTATTCTCTATACCTCAAAAACAACTGCGTCCATATTTCCCAAGAGAGATTTGGGAGAGAAAAAAGAGGCGCTGATACAGATGATTTCTACACACATGCCTCCCCAAAAGGTAAAAATCCGTTTTTGATGAAAGGATTGGGACAAAGAATATGAAATCAATCATAGGGTCAACCATAGAAACAACAAGTCCTGATGAAACCTTTGAAGCCGGAAGACAGCTTGGACTGTTGGCAAAGCCGGGTGACATCTATACGTTAAACGGTGATTTGGGTGTCGGAAAAACGGTATTTACACAGGGTGTTGCCAAAGGACTTGACATCAGCGGGCATGTAAACAGTCCAACCTTTACGATTGTTCAAGTTTACGACAGCGGAAGGCTCCCCTTTTATCATTTTGACGTGTACCGCATTGGCGATATCGAAGAAATGGACGAGATTGGCTATGAGGATTATTTCTTTGGAGATGGCGTATGCATGGTTGAGTGGGCGGATCTGATATCCGACCTGATACCGCAAAATGCAAAAAAAATCACGATAGAAAAAAATCTCGAAAAAGGGTTTAATTATAGA
Organism: uncultured Lachnospiraceae bacterium; assembly: GCA_910577115.1. Lineage (GTDB taxonomy): Bacteria > Bacillota > Clostridia > Lachnospirales > Lachnospiraceae > COE1. Next base: position 4,903 of record CAJTMC010000012.1, on the reverse strand, counting down.
AAAATAACGTTGGAATAAAAACAAAGGTTTAAAATCAGGGAAAATCTAAAAATGAAAATTTTAGCATTGGACAGCTCGGGACTTGTGGCATCTGTTGCCATTGTGGAAGAGGATGCCGTGGTTGCGGAGTATACGGTAAATTATAAAAAAACACACTCGCAGACGCTCCTTCCCATGCTTGACGAGATAAAGCGCATGACAGAGCTGGATTTGAATTCGATTGATGCGATTGCAGTTGCATCAGGCCCGGGATCTTTTACGGGACTGCGGATTGGAGCGGCAACGGCAAAAGGATTAGGGCTTGCACTGGATATTCCGATTATTCCGGTGCCTACGGTGGATTCGCTTGCATACAATGTTTATGGCAGCCAAAAGCTGATTTGTCCGCTTATGGATGCAAGAAGAAATCAGGTATATACAGGGCTGTATACATTTGAAGATGATGCGCTTATCACAATAGAGCCGCAGTGTGCCGTAGATATTTCGGAAATTATGGGTAAAATAAACACGCTTGGTAAAGAAGTTATTTTTTTGGGAGACGGTGTTTGCGTATATCGGGAATCAATTGCAAAGCTGGCAAAGGTTCAATATGATTTTGCTCCTTCCTGCTGCAACCGGCAGCGTGCAGCATGTGTGGCAGCGCTGGGAGAAAAGCTTTATCAATCGGGAATCGTGCAAAATGCGGCACAGCATGCGCCGGATTATCTAAGGCTCTCACAGGCAGAGCGCGAAAGAACTCAAAAATCCAAAGAGGTATGACAAATGGCAGCACAGGCACAAAATTATTCCATACGCAAAATGCAAAAAAATGATTTGGAAAAGGTTACGGCACTGGAAGCCGCATGTTTTTCCATGCCTTGGAAATACAAGGATTTCGAGGAGGCACTCATAAATCCGCACCGTATCTATTTGGTGGCGGAGACAGACTGGCAGGAAATCATCGGTGGCTGTATGCTTACAAATATTGCGGGGGAAGGTGACATTTCCAACGTAGCAGTAGATGCGCGTTTCCGCGGCCGCAAAATTGCAACGGCTCTCCTACAGAAGCTGTTTGCGTTTGGAAGCGCGGAATATGGAATTTGTGCATACACGCTTGAGGTTCGCAGCAAGAATACAGCAGCGATCAGGCTTTACGAGAATGCAGGCTTTCGCGCAGAAGGCGTCAGACCGAATTTTTATGAGAAACCAAAAGACGATGCGATTATAATGTGGAAGAGGTGATTAAAATACTGGATATATGTTTGTTGGGAACAGGGGGAATGATGCCGCTGCCGTATCGGTGGCTGACGTCTCTTATGGCGCGTTATAATGGCAGCAGTATCCTGATTGACTGCGGGGAAGGTACACAGATTGCAATGAAGGAAAAAGGGTGGAGCCCAAAGCCGATAGATATCATGTGCTTTACCCATTATCATGCCGACCATATCTCAGGTCTTCCGGGAATGCTGCTCACAATGGGAAACGCAGAAAAGACGACACCGCTTCTGATGATTGGCCCCAAAGGACTCACAAGAGTGGTAAATGCTTTGCGTGTGGTGGCGCCGGAGCTTCCGTTTGAAATAAAATTTATGGAAATCACCGAGCCGGAACAGTGCTTTTGCTTTGAAGGCTTTCGCATAGAGGCATTTCGCGTGAATCACAATGTCTTATGCTATGGCTACAATATCGTCATTGAGCGGAAAGGAAAATTTCAGCTGGATAAAGCGCTGGCGCTTGGCATTGACAAAAAATACTGGAACCGATTGCAAAAGGGTGAAATCATAGAGCTTGACGGCAATGTTTACACACCCGATATGGTGCTGGGGGAGCAGCGCAAAGGATTAAAGGTTACTTACTGTACGGATTCAAGACCGACAGAAGGGATTATAAAAAACGCAAAAAATGCCGATTTATTTATATGTGAGGGAATGTATGGGGAGCCCGATAAAAAAGAAAAGGCGAAGGAATACAAGCACATGACGTTTTATGAGGCCGCAGAAATGGCAAAACGTGCAACTGTCACAAAACTGTGGCTCACACATTATTCACCGTCGCTCACACATCCGGAGGAGTATAAAAAGGAAGTACAGGCAATCTTTCCGCAGACCTATCTTGCAAAGGACGGCTGGAGTGAGGCGCTTAGGTTTGAGGATGAGGAATAAATAACATATAAGGAGGAACAAATATGGGGAAATTGAAGGGAGTCATCATAGCGGTTATACTGGTTGCTTTGGTGGGAGGTTTTTATTTTTACGTGTCAAATGTAGGCAAGGACGACGATGGAGTAGTTGTATCAGCTGTTCAGGATGTGCTCTTGCGCAATCTCGACAATGATTATCCTGCTACGCCCAGAGAGTTGATTCGTTATTATAGTGATATCACAAAGTGCCTCTATAACGAAAAATATACGGACGATCAGCTTGAGCAGATGGCAGATAAAATGCTTGCGCTCTATGATGATGAGCTTGCAGAGAATAATCCAAGAGACCAATATATTGCGAATTTGAAGAACGACGTGAAAGAGTTTTCTGACAAAAATTACACAATCATAAGTTATACGACGTCTTCAAGCACAGATGTCGAGGAATATACCCATGAGGGCAGAAAGTGTGCAAGCCTTTACTGCACCTATTCAATCAAAACAGGTGCAGACTATGTGTCATCAAAGCAGGTTTTCGTGTTGCGCAAAGAGTCGGGAAGCGGACACTGGAAGATTCTTGGCTTTGATATTATCAATGAATAATACGTTTAAAGGATTTTGACAGTATGGATAAGAAAGAAGATGTGCTGATACTTGCAATTGAAAGTTCTTGTGACGAAACTGCGGCCGCAGTTGTCAAAAACGGCCGCGAAGTGTTGTCCAATGTGATTTCATCACAGATAGAGCTGCACACCCTTTATGGAGGCGTTGTGCCGGAAATTGCGTCAAGGAAGCATATTGAAAAAATAAATCAAGTGATAGAGGAAGCGCTTGAGAAGGCGGGGACAACGCTGGAGGCGGTAACAGCGATCGCAGTGACATATGGACCGGGACTTGTAGGTGCTCTTTTGGTGGGGGTTTCGGCAGCAAAGGCAATCAGCTTTGCCACAGGAAAACCGCTGATTGGCGTACATCATATAGAAGGCCATATCAGCGCCAATTTTATCGAAAATAAGAATTTGGAGCCTCCTTTTGTATGTCTTGTGGTGTCAGGCGGACATACGCACCTTGTCGTCGTAAGGGGTTATGGAGCCTATGAGATATTAGGCTGCACAAGAGATGACGCGGCAGGTGAGGCGTTTGATAAGGTTGCGCGCGCTATCGGACTCGGATATCCGGGCGGGCCAAAGATTGACAGGCTTTCGAAAGAAGGCAATCCTGATGCAATCAGCTTTCCGCGCGCAAAAGTTGACGGTGCAAGCTATGACTTTAGCTTCAGCGGTCTGAAATCGGCAGTGCTCAATTATTTAAATTCCTGTGAAATGAAAGGAATTGAGATCAACAGGGCAGATGTGGCGGCTTCCTTTCAAAAGGCAGTGATAGATGTTCTGGTGGGGCATGCGCTTCACGCCGTAGAGGAATATGGTTTTCGGAAATTTGCCATTGCAGGCGGAGTGGCATCGAATTCGGCACTGCGTGCGGCTTTTGAAACGGAATGTACAAAAAGAAATATTGAATTCTATCATCCGTCGCCCATTCTGTGTACGGATAATGCGGCAATGATCGGAACGGCAGGCTATTATGAATATATCAAAGGCGTGAGAAGCGGCTATGATTTAAATGCTGTGCCAAACCTGAAGCTGGGAGAGCGGTAGATTGAAAATCAATGTATATAGGATGTGAACATGGAAAAAATAAGGACAACTGCTATCGTTTTGGCAGCAGGACAAGGAAAACGGATGAATAGTGCTGTGCAAAAGCAATATCTCCTTATTGATCAGAAGCCGGTGCTGTATTATTCGCTGAAAGCATTTGAGGAAAGCATTATTGATGATATTGTGCTTGTTACGGGAAATGCGGAAATTGAGTTTTGCCAAAAGGAAATTGTGGAAAAATACGGAATCGGTAAAGTACGGATTGTGACGGCAGGAGGAAAAGAACGGTATCATTCTGTTGCATGTGGGATTTCGGCAATCAGTTGGAAATGTGATTATGTATTTATTCACGATGGCGCGCGCCCTTTTGTGAGTCGCGATATCATAGAACGCGTGTTTCGAAATGTGCAGGAAACTTCGGCGTGCGTGGTTGGCATGCCTGTAAAAGATACGATAAAGCTTGCAGATCAAAGCGGATATGTGGAGAGCACGCCGGATCGCTCGCTCGTATGGCAGATACAGACGCCGCAGGTGTTTGAGAAAAAGTTAATAGCAACGGCATATGAAAAGCTGATTTCGGAGGAGAAATCGCTCAAGGAAGCAAATATTTCAATAACAGATGATGCAATGGCCGTTGAATATTTTATGCATATACCGATCAAACTGGTAGAAGGTTCTTATACAAATATTAAGATCACGACGCCAGAAGATTTAAAAATAGCGGAGATCTTTTTGGCTTTACAAGGCTTAAAACGCTAGATTTTAAAGGGAAAATAAAAAAGTTTAAAAAATTTTTTAAAAAAATTGAAAAAAGTTGTTGACAAATTAAGGTAACATGCATATAATAAATATTGTCGCTGCGAGTGATAAGTAAAAAGCAGGCAAGCGATAAAATTCAATATGGAGATATGGAGAGGTATCGAAGTGGTCATAACGAGGCGGTCTTGAAAACCGTTTGTCCGCAAGGGCGCGTGGGTTCGAATCCCACCCTCTCCGTTTTTATTTCTGCCATTTGCAAAAGTGAAAGAAATAAAAAGGAACAGATTATGCACCTTGACAAATAAACAGTAATGCAACCCTGAAAATTCTAAAAGAGAATTATTCAGAAAGTATGTTCAAAAGAACGAAC
>CAJTMC010000011.1 GCA_910577115.1 uncultured Lachnospiraceae bacterium | reverse complement strand
TGTTGTATAATGAGTTTATCGTATGGGATCACTTTCCTTTGTAATTGTTGTCGTAAACTTATTATACATTGGAAAGTCCTGTACGATATTTTTTTATTAAAAACTTGTAAAGTGGTGATGTTATTAGTGACGACAAGAAAATTGAAGAAAGTGTTTATATTCTTGAATATTTAAAAGAAAGACAAGAACTGTATTCAATCTATGAAAAGGACAACTATAAAATCAGGAATATTATTGAAGATTACGAAAAAGGATATAATCAGCTTGTCGATAATATTTTGCAACACCCAAATGATGTAGCTATAATAAAAGCGGCTATTACGGAGATGGTATCTAATTATTCGTGGGTTTTGAAGCTTAATTATAGGGATTTATTTTATGAATTAACTGAAGAATCTTCATTAGCAATTATGTGTTTTCTTATGAATGGGCATTCACGAAATTACTTTTTGCCAATTGAAACAAAAAACGAAGATGGAACAATCACTTATGACACAGAAATTGATGCGGATAAGGACGAGATGTTTGACCAAATTTGTTTAATGATTACATCAGATATGTTTAGAAAAGAACTTGGAGAAAATCTTGTGTCTTTTGCTGGCACTACAGAAGGTTATTGGAAAGACCTTGAACCAAAAGGAAAGAAGTATATGATCATTAGTATGGGTAGTGGCGACTTTGTCCGTTCTTCAGGTTTATCTGGTGGTGATTTAAGCAGTGCAGATATTAAAAATAAATTTGTTATTATTGATGGTATAGATTATAAAAGTAATTATTCAACTCATCAGTTGCTGTATATGGAGGTGTAAGAATTGAAAAGAAGTACAGTCAATATTTTAGCTTCTTACATAGATGCTTTGCATCCGATTATTTATATTAATCATTTCGATTTCAAGGTAATAGATGATGCTATTGAACACGTTGGAGAAAATGTGAAATGTGTAGAGTTCAATAATGCGCTTGGCTTAGTGGATTTTAAAACAAAGAGTCCTATGAAGGAATGTGATTTAGAACGGTTTCTTAAACTTACAATGGATGATGGATTTGAACAAGATACATTCCTTGTGTTGAAAGATGTTCATGGAGAGTTAAATAATCCAAAGATTATTGCCCTTTTAAAAAGGATTGCAGAGAATAATTTATATAATGATAATTACAATACTACAATATTTATCCTCTCAGAAATAACAGTAATCCCTCACGAACTTGAAAACTATATTACTATTTTTGATGTTCCGTTACCAATAACCAGTGAGATACTTGGTATTATTAATGATTTTATATCTGATATGGATATTATTGTTAATCAGGAAACAATTAATGATATTGCACTTTCATTTAAAGGATTGAATGAGTTTCAGATTAAGCAGATTTTAAACTTGGCATATCAGGATGGTGGGTGTATTGATCAGGACGATAAAATGCTAATATTAAAGGAAAAAGAACAGTTTATAAAAAAATCAGGAATGCTTGAACTTGTTCATTTTACAGAAAAAATTGACGATATCGGCGGTCTTGAAAACCTGAAGGAATGGCTTACTAGAAAAGCAAAAGTATTTGAGAATTTAGATAAGGCGATTAAGTTCGGTGTTGATGTGCCAAAAGGAATTATGATTATTGGTATGCCAGGCTGTGGTAAGAGCCTAACAGCAAAGGCGACAGCAGGTTTATTTCAAATTCCATTGGTGCGTCTTGATGTAGGCAGGCTTCTTGGTAAATATGTCGGAGAATCAGAAGAAAATATGCGTAAGGCATTAAAACTTTCAGAAGCAATAAGTCCCTGTGTCCTTTGGATTGATGAAATTGAAAAGGCATTTTCCGGTGTTGGTAGTGATGGTGGCGGTAGTGATGTTACCACAAGACTATTCGGGCAGTTTCTGACATGGATGCAGGAAAAAGAAAATACTGTTTTTATCGTTGCGACAGCAAATGATATTTCGAGGATGCCTCCGGAATTTTTGAGAAAAGGACGTTTTGATGAATTATTTTTTGTTGATTTGCCGAATGGTGAGGAGCGAAGAAAGATACTTGATATTCATTTGAAAAAGCGGAAGAGATGGCATAAGGGCATAGATTCAATCGCACTGATAAAAGAAACAGATGGGTTTAATGGTGCTGATTTAGAGGCTGTTGTTAAGGACACAATTGAGATGGCATTTATCGACGGTAAAGATATCATTACAACAGAAGATTTGTTGAAATCAGTGAAAGAAACAAAATCCATTTCGAGTACACTAAAAGACAAAATTAAGGAAATCAAATCAACCATTGATAAAATTGACATTAAGCCTGCAAGTAAAGAAGATAGTCCATCTCAGGATATCGACAAATATGATGTAGTTAAAGGAATTTCAATTTTTGGTCAGGTTGAGAGGACGAGGGGGCGTTAATAGATGAGTGAAAAGAAAACAGATATACTTCTTCTTGATGAAGAGTATGTACCGATATTGATTGAAAATGAATGTAAAGAATTAAAACCTATATTAACAGGATTTGTGGCATGTTATGTGGCAAATAAGGATAAGCCAGTTGAAGAGTGGTTAAGTAAGCAAATGCAGGAACAGCTTTCTGACAGAAATACGGAAGAAATTATTGAATTGACAAATGAAATAATTACAATGTTGAAAGTGGATGAAGAGAATCAGTTATCTCTGTCTGAAGCAATTTCAAATGGTAGGAGTAAAGAAAGCTGGTTTGCATCAACTACGCATAAAGCAGTTTCAGCAATGTCAGTACAGGAGGCAGCAAAATATCTTGAAACGCTGGATAATGCACTTCAAACAGCCAATGAATCTTTGTATAGAACAATTATAACACAAACTGGTGCAATAAACCAAAATCCAAGTCTGGATGGATTTATTGCGGAACAGTATCATGCTCAGACTTTTAACATGAATGCTGAAGCAACGGGAAGTCCGTATCGTGCAAAAGTATTAGAGCCAACGGGAAATGGCTATGCAAAAAATTCTGTTGATATTGTTATATTTGATGGTGACGGAAACGTAGTAAGACGGTATCAATCGAAGTACTGCAAGGATGCAAGAGCAACTGAGCAAGCGTTTGAACATGGGGATTATAGAGGACAGCAAAAACTGGTTCCAGAAGGTCAAGAAAGCGAAATTCAAAAGAAGTGTACTACAGTAATAGAGGCACCTGATGGGACGACAAGTAATCCGCTTACAAAATCACGTGCAGAGCAAATGCGAGATGAGGCACAAAGCGGTAATTGGAATGAATTAAATTTGGATGAGTATGCCACAAAAGATTTAGCAATTGGTATAGGAAAACAGGCAGGATATGCGGCTCTACAAGGTGCAGCAATAGGTGTGGGATTTGATATTGCACAGAAATTGTGGAATGGAGAAGAAATTGAGGCAGAAGAAGTAGTAGAAACTGCCCTTGCAAGTGGTGCTGATTTTGGAATAAAAGCAGCAGCGGCAGGTGCATTAAAGGTTGGGGTAGACAAAGAGATAATAACTGTGATTCCAAAAGGGACTCCGGCTGGAACGATTGCAAATATTGCATATGTTGCAATCGAAGATGCCAAAGTTGTTGGAAAAATGATGTCAGGAGAATTATCGTTTAAAGAGGGTGTTGAAAAAATTGAACAGACAACAGTGGCAACTGCTGCTGGGCTGGTTACAATGGAAGAAGGATCAGCTATAGGGGCAGCAGTAGGAACGATGTTTGGTCCGGTAGGAACTGCAATTGGCGGATTTGTAGGCGGGGCAGTTGGATATATGGCTGGATCGAAAGCTGGAGAAACAATTGTGAAAGGGGCTCAAAAAATAAAGGATGAAGTGGAGAAGGTGGTAAAAGAAATGGTATCAGGTGCTAAAAATGTAGCGAATACGGTAGTAAACGGGATTTACAGTGGAGTTGCAAGCCTTTTTGGATGGTAAACGGTGGTAGAGCTAACTTATAATAATTTAAATAAGCTATACTGTAAATAAACTGTATAAGACAGACTGGAATCATTTTACGGCAGAAAATAACGAATGAACTCCGAAGTTTTGAGATGTGATGTTAACACCCTTGAGAGTAGAATTGCGTGATTGGCGGTCTTTTAGATGCATACCAAACGCATCTTTGTGGTATATTATGAGCAGAACGCGACCACAGAACGACTTGAGGATTAGGCGGGAATAATTTCCTCTGAATGGAAAAATCCGGATTACTATTGTTAGGAAATGTGCTATACTGTGAGAGGAAGTTTTGAAAGGCAAGGAGGGCTTTTTGTGGACTATCAGGAGTTGCTTCGGAAAAAGGATCTGTACAGTCGGTGCCGAGGATCCATTCCAGATTATACGCTGTTTACTCCGGAGGGCTGGCAGGAGGCAGCGGATGGATCTTATCGCCGGAAGCTGATCACGGAGGAATACAGGGGACATGATATTTCCTTTGAAATACAGGATGGCCAGAAAGTGGAGAAAAAGAAAGCAGTCAAACGGATGCGGAAAGTCCTTCTTTACTGGTCACGGGCAGATGCGCAGATGGTAGCAAAGAAAAGGGAAGAGAAGCTGAAGAAAGCGGAAAAAAGCACGAAAAACAATGCCTATGGGATCATCCACGGAAAGGACAGGTATATTAAAGAAGAAACCGTTCTGAAAGAAACCGGAGAGATACTGGATAAAAAGCAGACCGTCAGAGTATCCGTAGTAGACTGGGAAAAAGCACAAAAAGACGCGCTCTATGATTGATATTTTGCCATCATAACCAGTGAACTGGATTATGACGCGAAAAAGATACGTGAAGTTTATCATGGACTATGGCGTATTGAAGAATCCTTCCGGATCATGAAAAGCGATTTTGATGCAAGGTCAATCTATCTGAACAAATGGGAGCATATCAGGGCACACTTTTTGATCTGTTTTGTGGCGCTTGTGATCCTGCGGCTGATACAGAATGGGATGGGACAGGACAGACTGTCTGTGAAAAGAATCGCAGAAGCGCTGCGGGAGGCAGACTGCCTGCTGGAAAGAGGCGGTTATGTACGTCTGCCGGATGTGGGAGGAAAGATCCGGTATGAAGAAATATTAGACCGAAAAAGCGGGAAGATGGTGCCCGGACTGAGATTCAGCAGTGAAGATCAGGTTGCTTTGGATTACCGTCGGATACAGGAAACCTTTGGGACAAACTTTTATTATGCTTATGCAAAGCAGGAAGACTTCAAGAGATTTTTTAAAGAAATGGAATTAGATAAAAGAGCATAACACAGGGAACACCCTGCAAATGCCCTGTTTTCAAGCTATGTAGGGTGTTTTTATTACAAAACTGTAAAAGTCAGGCCATTATATATTAAAACTTGAAGATATAGACATAAAGTGATATAATATGTCTATATAAAAAGGAGGTATTGATATGTTGGCATTGCAGGAAACAATTAGACCATCAGCGGATTTAAGAAATCATTATAATGAAATATCGAAACGGTGCAGGGAAGATAATGAAGCAGTTATCATTACGGTGAATGGAAGAGGGGATACGGTTTCATTGTCTTATGAGGAATATAAACGGATGAAAGCAAGAATTGAGCTTTTGGAAATGCTTGTTGAAGCGGAAAACGACGTAAGGAGTGGAAACACTGCGCCTATCTGTGAAACCTTTCAAGATTTGAGAGATATACTGCAGGGGGAATCAATTTGAAGTATAGTTTTGTTCGGACGGATGCGGCTGATTCTCAAATCAGAGGTATTATCTTATATGTGGCGGAAAAGTTTGGTAAGGTTGTTGCACTTGAAAAATTGGAGCATTTAGAAAAGGGTATACTTGCTTTGGCGGATAGCCCTGATATTGGAATGGAACCCAAATATCCTGTGTTAAAAAGGCAAGGATACAAGGTATTGATTCTTGAAAAGAATTTGGTTTTTTATAAGGTAAATGAAAGCCAAAAAGAAGTAGTTATATATGCGGTGGTTGATCAAAGACAGGACTGCTTAAACATCATACGAGGGTTGTAAAGCATTATTGAATACTGTTTACTGAAAGAAAATGAAAAAAATTGTTGCCATATATTAAAGGTTAACATTTAAATCAAGGATCGAAAAGTCAATCAACAAATCATCATAAATCCCCACTTTTACGGTATCATGAAACGAATAGGTTTTTGTGGTAAATGCTCCGGCATCCATGTTATAAACGTGAATTTTATTGTTCTGCGGATCAACAATCCGGTATTCACGAACGCCGGCATCATGGTACATACTAAGCTTGGTGATATAGTCATGACTGGGATTGGATGGTGATACAATCTCGATAATCCAATCAGGTGCGCCGCTGCAGCCTTTATCAATAAGTTTGTTTTTGTCACAAATCACAGAAATATCAGGCTCGACGATATTTGTCCTGTCATGAAACAATTTTATGGCAAACGGATCTGGATAAACGCGGCAGGGACCGCCTTTTGTCTTAATATAATTGAGAATCGTTCCTGATAGCTCCATTAATCGTTCCTGATGTATCCGGCTGGGGGAGAAGATATATTGTAAAACTGTCCGTTAATCAGCTCAGCCCTGACATTTTCCGGGAGACTGTAATAATCTTCCTCTGTATAAATCTTTTCTTGTAGTAATGCCATATAAAACACATCCTTTTACTATTTTAAAACAGACTGTTATCTTATAATATATTTCTTTTTCGTTTTCTTAATTTTACCGCTTATATTCATTAATCATATTTCTTCTGTTACAACTACCATACCATAAATTCAGGAAAATAAACAGGACGAAAACGATTTTTCAATGTTTTTGGCATGTAAATAAGGTAAATACTGTCAAAAACTTTGTTAAAAAATTAATTATATTGTGAAAAATCGACAATTATAGTACCATTATATCAGGTATGTGATTAAGTAAAAAGTATAGGAGGTTATTCATGTACAAAAAAAGCGTATTACACAAAAATGAAATGAACGAAAAGACGACAAAGTTCTTAGATAAATTTGTCAAGCGTGTGAAGGCGTATCCTCCCGGGGTGTGTCCGATTGCGGTGCAGCTTTCCTTTTTGCAGAGTTCAAGAAGTCAGACCTGCGGCAAGTGTGTGCCGTGCCGGGACGGTTTGGAGCAAGTGGAAAACATGATGCGTGCCATTCTCGACGGAAAGGCGGACATGGATACCTTCGACAATATGGTTGAGCTGGCAAAAATGATACAGGATACGGCGGACTGCGCAATCGGTTATGAGGCGGCGAATATCGTGTTACAAAGCGTGGAGCTGTTCCACGACGAGTACATGAGCCATATCAGGGACCACCGCTGCAAGGAGGACATCGGGCAGAAAGTGCCGTGTATTTCGTATTGTCCAGCGAATGTTGATATTCCGGGCTATATTGCGTTAATCGGTGAGGAGCGTTATGCGGACGCAATCAATTTAATCCGCAGGGATAATCCGTTCCCGACGGCGTGTGCGTTTATCTGCGAGCACCCGTGTGAGGAGAAGTGCAGACGTGATTTATTGGACAGCCCTGTCAATATCCGCGGGTTGAAAAAGTTTGCGGTTGATCAGATTGCGGTGGATAAGGTGAAGGTTCCCGAGTGCAACGTTGCTACGGGTAAGAGGGTTGCAGTTGTCGGCGGCGGACCGTCGGGACTGACGACGGCTTACTTCCTTTCCCTGATGGGACATAAGGTTGTCGTGTATGAGGAGCGCGAGGCGCTTGGCGGTATGCTGCGCTACGGTATTCCGAATTACCGTCTGCCAAAGGACAGGCTGGACGAGGACATCAACGGGATTTTGGCGACCGGAAATATTGAGGTGAAATATAATGTTGCTGTTGGAACAGATGTTTCAATGGAGCAGCTTTTGGAAGATTATCATGCAGTTTACATAGCAATCGGCGCGCAGGTCGGAAAGACCGTTAAGGTGGACGGCGTAAACAGCAACGGCGTTTACTCTGCGGTAGACATGCTTGGCGAGATTGGGCGCGGCAATATTCCTGACTATACGGGAAAGCGTGTTGTGGTTGTCGGCGGCGGAAACGTGGCGATGGACTGCGCGCGTTCGGCAATCCGCTGCAATGCAAAGGAAGTGACGGTGATTTACCGCAGAAGGCAGATTGACATGACGGCGCTGCCTTCGGAAATTCAGGGCGCGATTGAGGAGGGCGTTGAGCTTTTGACGCTGAATGCGCCTGTGCGGATTACGCCGGATGAGAACGGAAACGTGAAGGGCTTTGTGTGCCAGCCGCAGATTATCAGCAAGTACGACAGACAGGGAAAGCCGGGTGTGACGGTGGCAAACAAAGAGGAAATCGAAGTGCCGTGCGAGATTGTTCTGATGGCAATCGGACAGGATATCGTGTCGCAGCCGTTTGAAAAATATGGCGTGAATCCAAAGAGGAAAACGTTTGAAACCTTACAGGATACGAGAATTAAAGGATATGATAAAGTGTTTGCAGGCGGCGACTGCGTGTTCGGTCCTGCAACGGTAATTAAGGCAATCGGAGCCGGAAAGATTGCGGCGCTCAACATTGACGAATATCTTGGGTATCACCACAAGTATCTCGAGGATATCCGCATTCCCGAACCGCGTGAAAACGACAGAACCCATTATGGGCGCGTTCATCTGACGGACCGTTCGGCGCGGGAGAGAAAGCACAACTTTGAACCTGTGGAGAACGGAATGTCTTATGATGAGGCAATGCAGGAGTGTCATAAGTGTTTGCGGTGCGACCACTTTGGCTGCGGCGTCGTGGAAGGAGGCAGAGTATAGTGTGAAATTAAAATTTCACACGGCAAATTTGTGCTTAGGGATTTCATACAACAAAAAGCTTACGCTTTTCGTTGTCGGGAATTCGCAGACTGTTTAAGAATGGAGGATTATGATGATTAAAATCACAATAGACGGTATCGAGCTTTCGGTTGCGGAAAATCAGACGGTTTTGGAGGCGGCAAGGGAGGCTGGCATTGAAATTCCAACACTTTGCTATTTAAAAGATGTGAATGAAATCGGCGCATGTAAAATGTGCGTTGTGGAGGTAGAGGGCAGGGATCATCTTGTGACTTCGTGTACGACGAAGGTTCAGGACGGCATGGTTGTGACAACCAATTCCGAGCGTGTCATCAAAAGCCGGAAACAAGTTTTGAATATGATTTTGGCAAATCATGATGTGCGTTGTTTCTCATGCAGCAAGTCGGGCGAGTGTACGCTTCGAGAACTTTCCAATGAGTATGGCATTGAGGAGTCCTGCTATAAAGGAAGCTTCGCGCGCTATGAGGTGAAAAAGGAAAATCCGTTTCTTACCTATTATCCGGAACTTTGCATTAACTGCCAGCGCTGCGTGAGCACCTGCAACAAGGTGACAGGAAACGGCACGCTGCACAATGAAAAAATCGGTACAAGGACGCTGATTGACGCGCCGTTTGGACCGGATTGGAAGACAAGCACCTGCGAATCATGCGGAAACTGTGCGAATGTATGTCCGACGGGTGCGCTTGTCGCAAAGAACAGAAAGCATTATCAGGTAGGTTCGGTGAAGCAGGTTTTGACGACATGTCCGCACTGTGCGACAGGCTGCCAGTATTATCTGCTTGTAAAAGACAATAAGATTGTTGACGTAAAGCCGGCGGACGGTCCGTCAAACAAGAATCTCCTTTGTGTAAAGGGACGCTTTGGTTCGTTCAACTTTGTGCATTCACCTGAGCGGTTGAAATATCCTTTGATTAAAAATAAAGAAACAGGCGAGTTCGAGCGCGCAACATGGGACGAGGCGCTTGACCTGATTGCCTCTAAATTTAACGAAATTAAAAAGCAGTATGGTCCCGACGCACTGGCAGGCTTTGCATGCTCCCGCTCTCCGAACGAGGACTGCTACATGCTGCAAAAAATGGTGCGCTGTGCATTCGGCACAAACAATGTTGATAACTGCGCGAGAGTCTGCCATTCGGCTACCGTTGCAGGACTTGCGATGACGCTTGGTTCCGGCGCGATGACCAATCCGATTTCGGATATTACAAATGATGTGGATACGATTATGTTAGTTGGCTCTAACCCCGAGGAAGCGCATCCCGTAATCGGTATGCAAATCCGTCAGGCGGTGGAAAGAGGAACAAGACTGATTGTGGTAGATCCGAGAGATATCGGACTTTCCAAAGTAGCGGATGTCCACTTGAAATTAAAGCCCGGCACGAACGTTGCGTTTGCAAACGGCATGATGAACGTGATTATCAACGAAGGACTTGCGGACGAGGAATTTATTAAGACAAGGACAGAAGGCTTTGAGGAGCTGAAAGAGATTGTAAAAGAATACACACCGGAAAAAGTAGCGGAAATCTGCCACATTGATCCGGATCATTTGAGAGAGGCAGCGCTGATGTATGCGACAGCGAAGAAGGCGCCGATTATCTATTGTCTTGGCGTTACGGAGCATTCGACAGGTACGGAAGGCGTTATGTCGATGTCAAACATGGCGATGCTGGTAGGAAAGCTTGGAAAATCGGGCTGCGGCGTCAATCCGCTGCGCGGACAGAACAACGTGCAGGGCGCGTGCGATATGGGTGCGATGCCCGGCGATTTCCCCGGTTATCAAAAAGTTACCAATCCGGAAGTGATTGAAAAATTTGAAAAAGCGTGGGGTGTAAAGCTCAACACAAAACCCGGTATGCATGCAACGGATGTGTTCCCTGCGGCAATCAAAAAGGAAATTCGCGGACTGTTTATTTTCGGCGAGGATCCGATTGTGACGGACGCTGACCAGAACCATATTAAGAAAGCGCTCAAGAGCCTTGATTTCTTCGTGCTCTCGGATTTGTTTATGACGGAAACGGCGCAGTATGCGGACGTGATTCTTCCAGGAACAAGCTATGCGGAGAAGGAAGGCACATTCAGCAATACGGAACGCCGCGTGCAAAGAGTGAGAAAGGCAGTGCAGCTTGACGGCGAGATGCGTCTTGATACGGATATCTTTATCGATTTGATGAACCGCATGGGCTATCCGCAGCCGCAGCTTACGTCGGAGGAAATTATGGACGAAATCGCTTCGGTAACGCCAATCTTTGGCGGTATCAGCCACAGAAGGCTTGATCATGGCGAAAGTATCCAGTGGCCATGTCCCGACAAGAAGCATCCGGGTACGCCAATCCTTCATGTCGGACAGTTCTCAAGAGGCTTGGGCTGGTTCTATCCTGCCCAGTATACGCCAAGCGCGGAGCTGCCGGATGAGGAATATCCGTTTATCCTGATGACCGGTCGTGTGCTCTATCACTACAATACAAGAGCCATGACAGGAAAAACGCCCGGACTGATGGAGCGGGAAGGACATTCGTTTATCGAGATGAATACGGAAGATGCGATACGCTTAGGCATCAAGAACGGCGAAAAGGTAAGAGTCAGCTCAAGGCGTGGCGCAATCGTTTCCACAGCGAGAATCGACGATAAGGTTTCGCCAAGAGAAACATGGATGCCGTTCCACTTCCCTGACGGAAATGCGAATGTGCTGACCAATGCAGCGCTCGATAAGTACGCTAGAATACCGGAATATAAGGTTTGTGCGATAAATATTGAGAAGTTATAATTTTTTCAAAATATTGCAAGTTTGGGCTTATGCCCAAACTTGTCGCATGAAAATCGAAGATTTTCATGCTTCCCCCTTTATGTATAGAGCAAAAAGTTGTATTCTATATATAAGGGGGATTTTATTTTTCACAAGGCGAGTTTGTACCAAGCTTGCAGATTATGTAGGAATGGGGGGTATTGATGGTAAAGATTTTTGCAATGACACACAAGGAATTTGATGTTCCAAACGATCCAATGTACATACCGCTGCATGTAGGACACGCGGGGGCGAAAAAAGATTTTGGTTATATGGGGGACGATACGGGAGATAACATCTCGGACTTAAACTGCTATTATGCAGAGCTCTCGGGCGTCTACTGGGTATGGAAGAACTATCACGAGGCAGATTATGTCGGCGTATGCCATTACAGACGCTTTTTGACGGATGAGAGCGGCTATGCGTTTACGGAGAAGGAATATGAGGATATTTTAAGCAGATATGATATTATCACGACAAAGCAGTTAGAACTCCCTAACTCATACCGCTACGGATTTGGGGCGCACCACAATGTCAATACGCTTGACGAAGCAGGGAATATTATTAAAGAGCGTTATCCGGAATTTTATGACACATATGTCAGTTTAGTAAATCAAAACAAGACGTATTTCGGGAATATGATGGTTGCAAAAAAAGAGCTATATGATGAATACTGTGCATGGCTTTTTGACATTTTCTTCGAACTGCAAAAGCGCATTGACCTGACGTTTGCGGACGATTACCATAAGCGTGTCTTTGGTTTTATCTCCGAGTTTCTGCTCTATGTGTGGGTGACCGCAAAGGGACTGTCAGCTTATGAATGCCGGGTGGCGATTATCGGGGAAAAGAAGGAAACAAACGAGATTACGGTACAGATGCAGCGTTTTTTTCAAAAAAGGGATGCGGCAGGCGCGAAGGAATATTTTATGCAGTATCTGAAAAAACGTCCTGACGTGATTATGGAGGCATCTGACATTACAGGGGAGTGTAAGCTGTGTTTACAGGCAGTTTCTACCGCAAACCTTGAATTGGCGGAGTACGGAAGCTGCTTTCTTGACCGCATCAATGCGTATGGCGCGGTTATGCAGTATTTCAGGCAGTTAAATAAAGTGGCGGCAGAGTACGTAAAAAATGCCGCAAAGAGCTGCACGACGAAAAACACACCAAAAGCGGAGTATGTGCAGACGATTGAAGCGTGCAGTTATGATAAGGAGGTTCTCATGCAGTCTTCCGATATTGCGCTGCAGGCGGCAATCAGATTGTATGCACCGGACGCGGAGACGGCACAGATTGCCTTTGAACAGATTAAAATTTATCAAAAGGGATAACAGAGTATGGAAATATTTTACAGAGTATTTGAAGCCGCCGGCATGTTAATCAGCCTGCTGTGCTGCGTTAGCGTAATCAGGGCAAAGCCCTCGCACATTCAGCAAAAGCTGCTGATAACATGCATGTGGGGACTTGCGACAACGTTCGGAAATGTCATGGAGGTCTTTGCAACCACTCCGGAGGCGGCATTGACAGCCGTTAAGGTGGCGTATGTCGGAAAGTGCTATATCGTGACGTCGGCACTCGTTTTTGTGAGCAGCTATGGCAGCGTAAAGCTCCCAAAAGGACTGGTGCCGTTTTTGGGAATCGCCAATACGGCAGCGCTTGCGGCAGTGATGACATGTGAGCGGCACAGCCTGTTTTATACTGTAATTGATTATGAAATCCTTCCAAACGGCAGAGCGGCAATGCTTTTGGAGCATGGCCTGTTTTATTATCTGTGGATGGCGCTTTTGTTCATCGGCTCGGGAATATATCTGATTATCGCAATCCGCGAGCTGACGCGCAGCGAGCGTGTTGCAAAGCTTCGAATGATGGCAGTCTTCATGGCGGTGGCGATTCCGGTGGTAATGGTAGTTGCTTTTCTGCTGTTAAGTCCGGTCTACTTTGATCCTGCCACGTTTGCGATTACCATGACAGAGGTTTGTTTTTTGTTTGCTGTGCGCCGCTACGGGCTTCTGGATACACTGGAGCTTGCGCAGGAGCGGATTATCGAGGACACGCAGCATGGCATTGCAGTCGTGGATAATACAAAGAGCACGATATTATACCAAAATCAGGCGGCCGAGACGCTGATTAAGCGCATTATGGAGACGAACGGCAGTTTTGATTTGGAACAGTTTGCCAAAGTGAGAGAACATGTGTACGAGATTGACGGCAGGCATTATGAGTTTCGCCTGTCGAACCTGATGCAGAGCGCGGACAGTAATGAGATACAGGGCTACGTGGTTTGGATTTTTGACATGACGTTTATTGACGGGTACACGAGTGAAATGATCCGACTAAAGGAGGAAGCGGAAAATGCCAGTCAGGCAAAGACGGACTTCCTTGCAAATATTTCACACGAAATCCGCACGCCGATGAATTCCATTGTGGGATACGCAGAGCTTGCGCTGAAAAATCGTGATATGCAGATTGTGAACGGGTATCTGCGTAAAATCAAAAAGTCGTCGGATATTTTGCTGCATATCATCAACGAGCTGATTGATATAACAAAAATAGAGAGTGGGAAAATGAAGCTGGTCAAGGTAAGCTACCGATTCAACGAGCTGATTGACGATATCCGGCATATGGTGGAGATACCGGCAGGATATGCGGGGCTTGCTTTTTTGGTACAGATTGACAGTGCGCTTCCGGTTCGGTTTTGTGACGACAAGGTAAAGGTTCAGGAGATTATTTTAAATCTTGTCACAAACAGCATTAAGTATACGCCGCAGGGCAGCGTTATTCTGCGGGTACATCTGAAAGAGATTGTTGATCAAAGGGCGTTAATCTGCATTGAGGTTGAGGATACGGGCGTCGGAATGAGCGAGTCGGAGAGTGAGACGGCGTTTGCGAAATTTGAGCGGGTTGACAGGAAAAATAATTATCATGTGCAAGGCTCGGGACTGGGACTTTCCATTGTAAAAAGCTTTGTGGATATGATGGACGGTACGGTTTCTTATGAGAGCGAGATCGGAAAGGGCACGCGGTTTGTCGTTGATATTTGGCAGGATTTGGACTGTGATACGCATGAGGAACAGACAGAGGACGTTTCCGCGCAAAGTACAGAGCAGCAGGCGCCAAATGATGACAGGGTGTATGACAGGGACAAGGATACAGACGGTGAGAGCAGCAATGCGGACGACGCAGGAGCAGAGAGCGGCGGCGCGGTACAGGCGGCGCAGGAAGCGTCTGAGGAAACGGAGATTAACAGCGGGCATGTCTTGATTGTGGACGATAACGACCTGAATTTGGACGTGGCGTCGGGCATTATGGAGCTTATGGGAATGACGACGCAGACAGCGGAATCCGGCATGAACTGTCTGGAGCTTTTGGAAAACGGCGAGGCGCCGGATATTATCTTTATGGATTACATGATGCCCGAAATGGACGGACTGGAGACCATGAAGAAAATCAGGGCGCTTGATGGTGCGATTGCAAAGATTCCGGTGGTGCTTCTGACCGCGAATGCAGTGACCGGTGTGAAGGAGGAAATGCTTGAGGCGGGCTTTGACGATTTCCTTTCGAAGCCGATTGCAATAGAAGACCTGCGGCGCATCCTAATCAGATTTTTGGGTGAAAAGGGTTGTCAGGATATGGAAACATCTATATAATATAGAGAAAATCGATAATCATTTTGTACAGGCGTGGAGGAGAAAATGTGATTAGTTTAAAGAACGTATCAAAGAGATACAATACAAAGGACGGAACCGTACAGGCGTTAAAGAACGTGAGTTTGACCATTGAAAAGGGAGATATTTTCGGTATTATCGGAATGAGCGGGGCAGGAAAGAGTACGCTTGTCAGAACGCTTAACTTTTTGGAGAGACCGACAGAGGGAACCGTTATGGTGGACGGAAAGGATTTGTCAAAGCTTTCCGAAAAGGAGCTCAAAGAGGAGCGGCGCGGCATCGGCATGATTTTTCAGCATTTCAATCTGCTAATGCAAAAAAACGTGACGGACAATATCTGTTTTCCGCTAAAGATTGCGGGAATGCCAAAGGACAAGGCGCGTGCGCGCGCCAATGAGCTGTTGGAGATTGTGGGGCTGACCGAAAAGGCGAAGGCGTATCCGATTCAGCTTTCGGGCGGACAAAAGCAGCGTGTGGCGATTGCGCGTGCGCTTGCTACCAATCCTAAGATATTGCTCTGCGACGAGGCGACGAGCGCGCTTGATCCGCAGACGACAAAGTCAATCCTTGCCCTTTTAAAGGAAATCAATCAGAAATACGGCATTACCATTGTGATTATCACGCATGAGATGGCGGTAGTGCGCGAGATTTGTACGCGCGTGGGCATTATCGGAAACGGAGAGCTTGTAGAGCATGGAAATGTGATTGACGTATTCAGCCATCCGCAGTCCGACGAGGCAAAGGAGCTGGTGCTGCGCAATCATGGCGAGAATTATGAGCTGGTGGAGAGTCTTGAGACAAAGAACTGCGTCCGAATTGTCTTTTCCGAAAATTCGTCTTATGAGCCGGTCATTGCCAATATGGTTCTAAAATTTGGCATGCCCGTCAATATTTTGAAGGCGGACACGAAAAATGTAAGCGGTATCGCGCACGGCGAAATGATTTTGGGACTTCCCGAGGACAGGGCTGTGGCGGAAGAAATGCGCGGTTATTTAAGAGAGAGAAATCTGGCGGTTGAGGAGGTGACGGGCTATGTGGGATAAGGCAGTCATTGACATGATTATTGCAGGTATCGGCGAGACGTTATATATGACACTTGTGTCAACTTTTTTCGGATATGTATTCGGACTTCCGCTTGGTGTGGCGCTTCGTGTGACGGACAAGGACGGTATCCGGCCAAACGCGGTAATTTACAAAATCCTTGACTTTATTGCCAACATTGTAAGAAGTGTTCCGTTTTTGATTTTGCTGATTGTGCTCATTCCGTTTACGAGAATGATTGTCGGAAAGAGCTACGGTTCGACGGCGACGATTGTGCCGCTTGTGGTGGCAGCAACGCCGTTTATCGGGCGCATGGTGGAGTCGTCGCTTCGGGAAGTGGACGGCGGCGTGATTGAGGCGGCGCAGTCTATGGGTGCAGGCAATTTTACGATTATTTTCCGCGTGCTGCTGGTGGAGGCGCGCACTTCGATTTTGGTGGGCGCGACCATTGCAATCGGAACGATTTTGGGATATTCGGCGATGGCGGGAACGGTCGGCGGCGGCGGACTTGGCGACATTGCAATCCGCTACGGGTATCACCGTTATCAGGCGGACATTATGATTGTGACGGTTATTTTACTAATTGTGCTTGTTCAGATTTTTCAGACCATTGGTATGTTTATTTCCAACAAGCTTGACCGAAGAAAACGATAACGGATAACGCATAAACTGTGATAAGATTGGTTAGGCTATTAATGCATAAAAGTAGAAAGGAGTATTTTGCTATTATGAAAAGATTTGCAGTTTTATGTCTGGCGGCAGTGTTGTCTTTTAGCATGCTGACAGGCTGTGGGGCAAAAAGTGACAGAAATTCCGACGAAGTGACAGGGGATGAGACATTAGATCCTTCGGGAATGGTACATCTTGAGAGCGTTGACGAAGTGTCTGCATTTTTTGACGAGGTATATGAGGGAGTGGCACAAGATCTGCTCCCTTATGAGATACAGACAACGGAGTTGGATTTAAATGACGCCGACATGCTGGAGTACCATACGGGACTGACGGATATGACGGGTATCGCGGGGATTTATCTGTCGGAGTCGATGATGAGCTCTACGGCATACAGCGCCGTATACATCCGTACAAATGACGAGGGGGATGCAAAAGAAATTTTGCAGAATCTCATGGACAATATTAATCCTGCAAAATGGGTTTGCGTGTCGGCGGAGAAACAGGTCGGTGCGCTGTTTGGAGATGATATCTTTTTTGTGATGAGCTCTTCGGATACGGCGGACGAGGTTTATAAAAACGCGGCAGCGGCGGCGCAGGCACGCGGTTTGAATGTGTCCGAAATGACGGAAAAAATCAATCCGATGTAGAAAAGCGTGGAGGATTCATATGCTTTTTTCAAGCATTACGTTTTTATATTTCTTTTTACCGCTTACAGTTTTTTTCTATTATATTGTGCCCAAAAAGGCGAGAAATTTTGTGCTGTTTGTGATGTCCGTTTTGTTTTATGCATGGGGAGAGCCTGTGTATGTGGTTTTGATGCTGGCGGAGATACTGGCGGCATATGCGTTGACGATATGGATGCAGCGCTTGGGGGAGCGTTTGGCAGGCAGAGTGTTCTATGCTTTGTCTGTCCTTTTTCCTTTTGTGCTGCTTTTTTATTTTAAGTTTCGTCCAACGCTGCCAATCGGAATTTCGTTTTATACGTTTCAGATTGTGAGCTATTGCATTGATGTGCGCAGGGGGCGTGTGAAGCTGCAAAAGAGCCTGCTTGGGCTTGCAACGTATGTGACGCTTTTTCCGCAGCTTGTGGCGGGGCCGATAGTACGGTATGAGGACGTTGCGGCGGTGATTGACGGGACGGGCGGTACAAATGGCAGTGTTGGGGATAAAAATGACATGTGTGTCAGTTTTGAGCAGGGTGCGGTGCGGTTTCTTGTGGGACTTGCCAAGAAGGTTCTGATTGCGAATGTGCTTGGCGAATTTGTAACAGAAGTGTCAGTTTTGCCGCATACACAGCGCGGGATTTTGCTGTCGTGGGCTTATGCGGCGGCAGTCTGCCTGCAATTGTATTTTGATTTTTCGGGGTATTCCGATATGGCAATCGGACTTGGCAGAATGCTTGGATTTTCGTTTCCTGAGAATTTTAACTATCCGTTTATTGCAAAGAGCGTCAGCGAATTTTGGCGGCGGTGGCATATGACGCTTGGCGGCTGGTTTCGGGATTATGTTTATATTCCGCTTGGCGGGAACAGAAAAGGGACGCTGCGGTGGTTTTTTAATGTCCTTATTGTGTGGATGTTTACGGGGCTGTGGCATGGCGCGGAGTGGAATTTTGTGCTTTGGGGGCTTAGCTTTGCTGTGCTGCTTGTGGCGGAAAAGGCGCTCAAAAATTTGGTGAAGCAGCAAAATTTTTGGACGGACACTATCGGACATGTCTATATGGTTTTTGTGATTTTAGTGACTTTTTTGCTGTTTCACAATACGCAGCTTAGCGGAGCATGGCAGGATATAGCAGGGCTATGGCGTGTGCCTGCGGCGGAAGGGATTGACAAGACAGTCAGCGGGTATTTGTTTCAAAACAGGATTGGAATACTGGTAATCGGCGTGATTGGGGCGACGCCGCTGCCAAGAAAGCTGTGGAGCGTTTTTTGCGATAAGGTTTCGCAAAAGCGGACGGGTGTTGTGGCGGTCGGATTTTTGGAATGTGTTTTTGCGGTTGCGCTGCTGCTGCTTTGTACCGCTTATCTGATTGACGGTTCGTTTAATCCGTTTTTGTATTTTCGGTTTTAAGGAAAGTTAAATAGAAAAATTTGTGTATTTTTAGGTTGGCAGAGTGGGAATGCGTATGAAACGAGTGACTTTGATTTTATTGATGATGATTGTGCTGGGGAGCGCGGGGGCATTGATTTTGCGTCCGAAACAGGCGTATTCCGCATCGGAGCGCAGGCGGCTTGCGGAGATGCCGGAGCTTTCCGCGGACAGTCTTATGGATGGGAACTATACGGGCAGACTGGAGACGTATCTGTTGGATCATTTTCCGCTGCGGGAGGCGTATCGGGGGCTGAAAGCGAATTTTGCCGTCACTGTGTTGCAGCAGAAAGAAAACAACGGTATTTATATTGCAAACGGACATGCATCGAAGCTGGAATATCCCTTGAATGAGGCAGGAGTGGAGCGGACGGTGCAGATGGTGCGGTCTTTGAAGGGGACATATTTTCCGGACAACCGCGTATTTTACACTGTGATTCCGGACAAAAATTATTTCCTTGCAGCGCAGAACGGGTATCCGCATATGGACTATGATAAGCTGTTTGTGCTGCTTTCGGACGGACTTGCGAGAGAGGCAAACTATATTGATATTGCTTCTGCGCTTACGATTGACAGCTACTACCGGACAGATGCGCACTGGCGGCAGGAGTGCATTGGCGGTGTTGTAGAATGTCTGTTGGCCGGACTGGGGTGTGAAAATACGGCGTTTGATATTGCGCACTATGTGCCGCATAAAATCGAAAATTTCAACGGTGTTTACCGCGGTCAGGCGGCGCTCCCGTTTCCGGCGGAGGAGCTTGTTTACCTTACCAATGAAACGACGGACAACGCGGAGGTTTATGATGCGGAGAGCGACAGTATGAAAGCAGTTTATCAGACGCAGCTGCTTTCGGACGAAAAGAGCCTTGACGCTTACGATATTTATCTTGGCGGTGCGCGGGCAGTGCTGACAATCAAAACTGTGCGCGCCGATTCTGCGGGAGCGGACGCGCGGAGGCTGATTGTGTTTCGGGATTCGTTTGGGAGCAGTTTGGCGCCGCTGCTTTTGGAGCAGTATGATGAAGTTGTACTGGTGGATTTGCGCTATATCAGCGCAAGCCTGATTGACCGGTATGTGGATTTTGAAAACGCGGATATTTTGTTTGCATACAATACACTGATATGGAACAATGGGAGTATTTTGAAGAAGTGAAGCGGTTTGCAGCAGATGGAGGTTAGGTATGAAATTAAAAGAGGTAATGACGGCAATCAAAGCGGAGCGGTTTTTCACAGGGGATAAGGCACAGCCGAAGCAGCTTATGACGAGGTGGGGGGAGGCGCTTATGAAGAGCGAAAATCCCCAGCCGCTTGCGGAGTATCCAAGACCGCAGCTTGTGCGTGATAATTACACCATATTAAACGGATTTTGGCAGTACGCATTTACGGAAACTACCGAACAGCCGTCTGCATGGGACGGGAAAATTCTTGTGCCGTTTTCGCCGGAAACGGTGCTGTCGGGCGTGGAACGGCAGTTGATGCCGGACGAATATTTGTGGTATATGCGTGAGATTGAGATTGAAGAAATCAAGGGACGTTTGATTTTGCATTTCGGCGCGTGTGACGAGCGGTGCAAGGTGTATGTGAATGACAGGGAGGCAGGCCGCCATTCGGGAGGTTACCAGTCGTTTTCGCTGGATATTACGAAGTGGGTGAAAATTGGGACAAATACCGTTATGGTGTGCGTTCAGGACAGGAGTGATACGTCATATCATGGCAGAGGAAAGCAGTGCCTCAAAAACGGCGGAATGTTTTATACGGCGCAGAGCGGCTTGTGGCAGACGGTTTGGTATGAGTGGGTTCCCGATATTTACATAAAATCGCTTCGCATAACACCGGTGTATGATGAGGACAGGGTGGTGATTTCGGTAAAGGGAAGTAAAAATATGACTCATGTGTCATATTCTGCGGAGGTTTATGACGGGGATGTATTAGCCGGAAAGGCGGAGTGTGCAGGCAGCGATGCGGAGTGGGTAGAGCTGTCCGTACCGATACCCGACAAGAAAAGCTGGTCGCCGGTATTGCCGTTTTTGTATGATGTAAAGATTTGCCTGTGCGGTGAAGGGGTGGCGGATACGGTGGAGAGTTATTTCGGTATGCGTTGCTTTTCCGTTGAGAAGGACGGGGACGGCGTGCCGCGTCTTTGCCTGAATCATGTACCATATTTTCAAAACGGCGTGCTGGATCAGGGGTATTATCCGGAGAGCCTTATGACGCCGCCGGATGATGCGGCGATGGTGTATGATATTCAGTTTGTCAAGAGTAAAGGCTTTAACATGATTCGAAAGCATTGCAAAATCGAGTCGATGCGGTGGTATTATCATTGTGACAGGATGGGGGTTTTGGTGTGGCAGGATATGATCAACGGAGGGGGGACGTATAATTTCATAAAGACGTGCTATCTTCCGAATGCGATTGTGCCGTTGCAGAAGCTTAAGGATAATCATTACAGCTATACTGCGAGGGAGAACGTGAGCGGGCGCAGGGAGTGGAAAAAGGAGTGTGCGGAAACGGTTGCGCAGTTGTACAACTGTCCTTGTATCTGCATGTGGGTGCTTTTTAATGAGGGCTGGGGGCAGTTTGACGCGGTGAAGAATACGGCGTTTGTGCAAAGAATGGACACTACGCGTTTGATTGACGCACACAGCGGCTGGTTTGACCAGGGAGCGGGGGATGTGAAAAGTGAGCATACGTACTTTTTTAAGCTGTCTGTAAAAAGAGGAAACAGACCATACGTTCTGTCGGAGTATGGCGGGATTTCGCTGATTGTGGAGGGACATACGTATTCAGACGCGTATTTCGGGTATGGCGTTCATGAGGATGCAGAGCGGTTTTTGGAGGAGTATGCGCAGTTTATGACGCAGGTGGAGCGGTTGAAAAAAGAAGGATTGTGCGCGGCGGTTTACACGCAGCTTTCCGATATTGAGGAGGAGATTAACGGGCTGGTGACGTATGACCGGAAGGTGGAGAAGGTGTGAGGAGCGTTTTGATAAAAGTATTTGTTGGATTCGTATATGATTTTTGTCGAAAAACGGAGGGATATCTGATATAATACCTATAAGAATCGTGATAGGGGTGATATTCATTAATGAGCTAATAATTCAGCAATTATGTAATAATATGTCGATAGGTTCTACCGAGCCTAAATTTGCTATTTTAGAAGATGGTACACAGGCGATTGTAAAACTAAAAAATGGTCCGGAAGGAAACCTTGTGCTTTTTAATGAATATTTATGCTATAGACTGGCAATTCTGTTAGATATTCCAATGCCACGTTCGGGGATATGCATTATGAATGAAAAGACGGAAATACAAGACGACGACATTGCAGGAGTGAATAACTATGGAAAGGCATTCTATTCAACATATATGCCTAAAACAACAAAACTTTTGCCAACAATTATTGGGCGGATGAAAAATAAAGAAGATTTCATAAAAGTAATCTTGTTTGACCATATCATTTTTAATAGTGACCGTAATCCGGGAAATCTCTTGGTAAGCTTTTATAAAAATAATATTTTATTGAAGGTGATTGACCATTCACATGTTTTTATAAATCAGGCATTATGGAATTCGGGATGTTTGGAACGTGCAATGATAGAAAATGACTTATCAGACACAAAAATTTTGGACTATAACAGGTATTTGTATGATATGTTTTTTCATAATATATCTGTGACAAAGGAACTTTTGCAGAAAGAAAGCTTGTACTTCAAAAACAGGCTCAATTGTGATATAATTACGGAGTTTATCGAAGCCATTCCAAATGAATGGAAACCAAGTCAAGGTGATATGGATTCGCTTGTAAAATACTTAATGTACAGGATTAATAATCTTGATGTTATCATTTCAACAATAATGAATTATATAAAAAAGTAGGAAGGAGGTATATTATGTATCACATAGAGTATGCAGCATTAAATTATTATCATTCACCGATTTCTGATGAATGTTTGTGTATTGGAATTCTGTTTCATAATGTAACCACAGGTCAACGTGATTTTAAATATATTTCTAACTTCCAACGTTTTCATGTATTTGATGATGAGGCAGATGTAGAGTTTGTAAAATTGTATTTGAAAGGTATTAAGGAAGAAGTTGAAGTTTCTATATTTAACTATAGTGAGAAATTTGATATGCAGTCCTATATCAGCGTATATGCGAACGAGTTTAAATTTTCACCAGTAAAGGTATTAAATGTGAATGAAGATGAGAACTACGTAGAAGATTTAACGAAAATTTATTTGAAATATGATTTTGCAAAGTCGCAGCGGTTAAACAGTAATGAGGAGAAAAAACTGATTCGTAAAGTGTTGGAATCCAATAATTTAGAGTATACAACACAAAAAATCAGTGGTCCGTTTTGCGATGAGATTTCATTTGATTATCAGGTAGGAAATGTTTGCATCAAAATGTTTTCGTTTAAAGGAAAAAATCTGAAAAGAGTAATTGGTAATGCACGCCAGTGGTCTTTCGTTGCTGATGAAATGCGCCCTGAAAAAAAGGTTTTGTTTATTTATGATTCTGATTTAGAGGATAAAACCAATTTAGAAATCATTATAAACATTCTATCTAAAAATGCAGTTGTTCTTAACCTGGATGCAGGTATGGATTATATTTTAAGACAATGTTCTTAAAATTTCTTAATGATATTTTGCATATGGCATTTATTTGTAAAGAAGATAAATGGTGAGATTGGACGAATCGGAGGCAGTTTAGAGAATTCAGAGAAAAATAAAACAATCGCACTAAGGAGATTAAAACGCGAATGACAGCAAAACCACAACAACGCCAGGTTCCCTGCGAACATGGCGTAATTTCATATCAGCTTACTAGAAAAAGGGTCAAAAACGTCAATTTAAGAATCAAACAGGATGGACAGGTGTTAGTGTCGGCTAACACCTGCGTTCCGGTCGCATTTATTGATGACTTTATCCGCCAAAAGCAGGACTTTATCTTGTCTGCGCTTGCAAAGTACGAGGAGAAAAGAGAACTGCACCCCGACATTCCCAAACAATATGTCAGCGGGGAAAGCTATGTGCTGCTTGGCAGAAACCTCACACTGAAAGTAGAAGAGGCGCAAACCGAGGAAGTTTATGCAGACGGCAGTTACATATTCTTAAAGGTCAGGAATAAAGAAAACTTCCGCCGCAAGGAAATTCTGATGACAAAATGGCTCAAAGAATATCAGACGGCAGTGTTTCAGAAATTGATATTGCAGACATATGAGAGGTTCCGAAAATATGATGTCCCTTTTCCGACGCTAAAAGTAAGAACCATGAAGTCAAGGTGGGGTTCCTGCCAGCCGCAGAAAGGGATCATCACATTAAACAGCCGCTTGATAGAGGCGCCCAAAACTTCCGTAGAATATGTGGTACTGCATGAATTTGCGCATTTTATTCACCCAAATCATTCCAAAGCATTTTGGGACTTTGTGACAATGATGATGCCGGATTGGAAAGAACGCAGGAAGGGGTTGGAACAGTGAAAATTGTAATTGCAATGGATTCCTTCAAAGGCCCAAAGACTTCAAATTTTTTCGATACGCCTTCATTTCTTCTTCATCGGTATGTTCCAAAACAAACTGCAGCGCGTCGGTGGCCTTTTTGCGGTCATACGGTAAATAAGCCGTAATTGGTGCAAAATTGGAAATCGTGTTTGCAAACAAATGTGTGCGTATCATAAGGTTGTTAAGGAAAGTCTGCAATTCACGAATACGCTCTTTTTCTCCGGCAGGGATAAACAATCCCTGTCTTGCCATTTCATAAAGCCTCGTGTCAGGGAACAGTGTGAGCGAGTCAACGGAGACTGCCACACTTCCTTGTCTTTAATGTCGCGGATGCTTGCAAACATCGCCATTGTCTGACACTTAATCAGATAATCTCTAACCGTCAAAGCCCGCAGTCTGAGATTCTCATAGCTCATGGCAAAAGGATTTGCGCCTGTCCAAAAAATTCTTCGGGCATTTGGCTGATAGCGCTTGATTTCTGCCAAATCTTCCTCAAATTCCGAAAGCGGCGACATGCGAAAACATTCGTTTTGATACAGACTGCAAAATGTGCATTGATTGTAGGTGCAGCCGGAGGTCGCCTGTATGATAACCGAATGCGCCTCGTACGGCGGTCTCCATGTTCTGCCTGCAAAGTGCATAAAATTTCACTCCTCTTACAAATGGTGTACGGCTTTCCGGTATCGCCGCAATTCTTCCTCACTGACAGTTTCAATAATACGGTCAAGAACCGAAAGCAGCTTTTTTTGCTCGTTTGGTAAGCTTCCCTGCATTTGGAATGCATTGGAGGCGCCGAAGGCAGCAAAGGTTGTTTCAATCCGCAGTTGTGCGACCAGTGTTCTAAGCTCCCGATATTTCTCAAGTTCGCTTTCCTCCTGCCAATTTCCGTGCTTGATTTCGCCAAAAAGCGCCGAATCGGGATAAATGGTAAGCATGTTTGCGCCAACTGTTATCGGGTGAAGGCAATTGCATAGCGCGGCAGTCCGTTCTGCGCCGGTTTCTCCGCGGCCTGCGCCGGAAATACCTGCCAAATAAAAGAAGCTGTAACGGATACCTGCGGCGTCTAATCTTTGGCATTGCGTTAAAATGTCGGAGGAACCATAACCTTTGTTCATAAATTGCAGGGCGTTATCATCTCCCGTTTCCACGCCGATTGTCAGACGGTCATATCCTGCGGCATGGAGCTGTGCAAGCTCGCTGTCCGTTTTGGGGGAAATGTCCGTAATTCTTGCAAAACAACCAATTGAGGATACAGACGGGAGATACTCGTGAATCAGCGTAGCAATCGCCGCTAATTTGTCATAAGACAAGACAAACGGATTGGCTCCTGTCAGAAAAACGCGGTCAATTTTACGGTCGTTCCATCGGCTGAGTGCCTTTTGAACTTCTTGCAAATCGTCCACGATATCCTCCATAGGGGACATTCTGAATGGAAACGGCAGATCATTGTACAGGGTGCAAAACTTGCACTTGTGATGCGTACAACCTGCCGTTACTTCTAATAAAAGTGACGCCGCTTCATACGGCGGCCGCCAAATCGTTCCTGTGTAGTGCATCAATATCGCTCCTTTCCTGTGATTTACACTCATTATACAGTGGTACATTTATTTTACAAGTACTGTACTTTTTTATAGTACCTGCTTTTAAAAGGTACATTGATTTTTGCTGACAGGTGTATTATACTGTCTGTAAAGAGAAGAAAGGCAGTAGATGACACCATTGTGAATAAGTTCACATAAAATCTGCACACTTTGAAGGGAGCATTGTTTAAAATGAAAAAAAGTCCGGCATCAATCGAACGCTGCAAGACCGTTTCCACCATACAAAAAATTTTAGGCGGCAAATGGAAACTGGAAATTATATACTATATTGCCTTTGAGGACATACACCGTTTCGGTGCATTGCGCAGGCAGATTGGAGAGATTACGGAGTCCGGTCTGACAAAGCAGCTCAGGGAGCTGGAGGCGGACGGCTTTCTTTCCCGCCATGACTATAAGGAAGTGCCGCCCCGCGTGGAATATAACCTTACCGACTTGGGAAAAAGCTTTCTTCCCGTTTTTGAACACATGAAACAGTGGGGAGAGGAGAACCTGTAATGCCAAGCAAGATACGTTATCTGTACAGTGCACAAACGGGTATCGAACTGATTTTCTGTGAGCGTTCAACCATATCGTATCCGCTGCATAACCATGTTTCCGTACTGACAATCGGAATCGTATTAGACGGTTCCGTTATGCTTACCACAGCGCAGGGAGCAGAAGCCTGCACAAGAAACCAAGTATTTGTTCTCTGCCCTTATGAACCGCACAGCATTTCGACACCAAACCACTATACGCTGCTTAGCATCTGTATTGACAAAAATGCGGTCATGCGGCATGACGCGGACACAATCCAAAAGAATATCGCAGCTTTACTGACAAATACGCTGTATCAGTTACAATAAAGATAATCCAAACAAACCGCACAGCTGCCTGATAGAGCATCTGAAAAAGTAGTGAAAAAGCAGAGATAAAGAACTTGCATTAGAAAGAACCGGCGCATCAAAACACCGGTTCTTTTATGTTCATCTTTATACTGTCTTCAAATCAAATCCAAAATACTTCACCGCATTGTTATAAGAAATACCCTTTACAATCTCCTCAAGGATTTCCATATCAGCAGGGAACTCGCCGTTCTCTACCCAGCCGCCAATGAGATTACACATAATTCTTCTGAAATACTCATGTCTTGTATAAGAAAGGAAGCTTCTTGAGTCCGTAAGCATTCCCACAAATCCGGAAAGATTTCCAAGGTTTGCAAGCGAAATCATCTGATCCTCCATACCGGTCTTGTGATCATTGAACCACCAAGCGCTGCCCTGCTGGATCTTCGCACATGCCGTAGAATCCTGGAAACAACCGAGAATTGTTCCGATTGCCTGATTGTCGTTCGGATTCAGACTGTAAATAATCGTCTTAGGCAGCTCGTCAGTCTTAATCAGAGCGTTGAGGAAATCCGCAAGCTCCGCAGAAGGCGCATAGTTGTTGATGCAGTCATAACCTGTATCGGGACCAAGCTGGTCATAACGCAGGGTATTGTTATCTCTCTTACAACCATAGTGAAGCTGCATTACCCAGTTTAATCTGTGATACTGCTTGCCGACAAAAAGCATAAATGCAGTCTTAAACTTCAACTCTTCCTCACGTGTAACGGCAGCGCCGCCCTTTCTCTTTGCAAAAATAGCCTCAATTTCTTCGTCAGTAGCAGGATGATACATCACATACTCCAAAGCATGGTCAGAAACAGAGCAGCCCATTGATGCAAAGAAATCCAAACGTTTGTTCAGCGCATTCTTTAAATCCGCAAACGTATTGATTGCAACGCCGCTCACATCTGCAAGTTTTGCAAGATAGTCAAAATAGTCAGGCTTTTCAATATTCATCGCCTTGTCAGGACGCCATGCGGGAAGCACCTGTACGTCAAACGTATCGTCAGCCGCAATCTGCTTATGGTATTCCAAAGAATCAATCGGATCATCTGTTGTACAGATTAAGGTAACGTTTGAGGCCTTGATTAAGCCGCGCACGCTCATAGAGCTTTCTTGAAGCTTTGCATTGCAGAGATTCCAAACCTCCTCCGCGGTATTTTTGTTGAGCGCGCCTGTATAGCCAAAATAGCGCTGAAGCTCAAGATGTGTCCAGTGATAAAGCGGATTGCCGATTGCCTTTCCAACGCACTCTGCCCACTTGAAGAATTTTTCCTTGTCCGATGCATCGCCGGTCATATACTTTTCGTCAACGCCGCATGAACGCATGAAACGCCACTTGTAATGGTCGCCGCCGAGCCATACCTGTGTGATATTTTCAAATTTGCGGTCGTTTGCAATCTCTGCCGGATTGATGTGGCAGTGGTAGTCAAGAATTGGTGTCTTCTCCGCAAAATTGTGATAAAGGTCAGACGCGGTTTTGGTCTGAAGGATGAAATCCTGATCCATAAAAGCTTTCATGTTGTTTCCTCCTGTTTGTTTGAATTAAATTAATATGAAATTTTATTTAAAGAGTTGTACCTCTTTTAATCAATTCACCTGAAAAAATAACCTTCTGCGGCATCTCGCGGTCGTCGAGAATGCCGATGAGCGTGTTTACAATATGATGACACAGTGTTTCTAACCGGTTGTCCACGCTGGTAAGCTCCGGATCGCAGCAGGCGCTCAAGATAGAATTGTTGTATCCTATAATGGATAAATCCTTTGGTATGTCCAGTCCCTTTTTATGCGCAAATTTTGCCGCGCCTATGGCAAGATAGTCGTTTGAGGCGATAATTCCATGATACTGAATGCTGCTGTCAAGCGCTGCAAGGAAATCTGCGATTGCGGGAAGATTGGCATTTCTTCCGGGGAAAAACTGCATATATTCCATGCGCAGGGGAATTCCTTTCTGCGTCAGCGCACTCTGATAGCCTGAAAGCTTTCTGAGCGCAGAGTAGGACTTGGAATTGTAGAGATAAAGAATATCCTCCACGCCCGTCTCTAACAGGTATGTGGCAGCCTGCATGGTGGCTTTAAAATCATCACACAGACCGCAGTATACATTTTCACAGTCAAAATCTGCATTGAGCAAAAGCACCGGAATCTCTTTTGCAGCTTCGCGGATATAGTCGTTGTCACTGTCCTTGTCGGCAATAAAATGGGAACCGACAAGAATGACACTGTCCACCTTTTTGTTTACTAAAAGGTTCAGGTATTTCTGCTTGTCGCAAAGTGCATATCCCGTACAGCAAAGGATACAGTTGTAGTTGTTTGCCCTAAGCTCCTGCTCCACATGATATACGGCATTTGCAAGATACAGGTCAGAAGAGTCGGCACATAAGATGCCGATGGTATTCATCGAGTTTAAGCCAAGTCCCCTTGCAAAAGCATTCGGGGTGTAATCGCACGCTTCAATGACCGCAAGTACTTTTTGACGCGTCTGCGCGCTGACATTGTCGGAGCCGTTTAATACGCGCGATACGGTAGCGATCGATACGCCGGCTTTCTCGGAAACATCGTATATAGTCATGAGTTGTTCCTCCGTTACTGTTCACTTCGTTTCAGTAACAGGCAAAATCCATGCAAAATCACCTTTGGTGATGGATTTTGCACGGTGCCGATACGTTTTCTTACGGAATTGGCAGTCAATGCAAATTCCTGTTTGAACAGTAATGCTCCTTCCTGATTGGTGTCGTGAAAAAAGCTATGTAAGCACTACCATAACAATCTGCAATATTACAGATATCGCATGATGTAAGTGTACTATGAAAATATATGAAAATCAAGTGGAAATA
This sequence comes from uncultured Lachnospiraceae bacterium, assembly GCA_910577115.1. Lineage (GTDB taxonomy): Bacteria > Bacillota > Clostridia > Lachnospirales > Lachnospiraceae > COE1. The sequence goes on along the minus strand of CAJTMC010000011.1, from coordinate 67,317 downwards.
TTGACTATTTGTAAAGAATGAAGTAAAATAAGGAAAGTGTGTAAGCGCTTTCACATTTTTGCCGAAACCGTATGGACAAGGAGGGCAATATGGCGGAAAAACTGTCCAGAGAGGAACTCGTTGATTTGGTCGAAACCATTATGCATGTGCGTGACAAAAAGACGGGAAAGCTGTTGACGGAGGAAGAGCACTGTGTACTGGTAACAAAATTTAAGCAAGGGATTCCCCATCCGGGAGGGAGCGATTTGATTTATTATCCGGAATTGGTCGGTCTGCCCAAAGAGCCGACGGTTGACGAGATTGTAGACCTGGCAATGAAAGGCGGTTTTTAGATTGCCGTTTTGAGAAAGGAACAATGAGAATATTATTCCGAAAAGGAAGTAAAAATATAACAAGTAAAGGAAGGTAAAAAATTATGGAACTTCGTACCGCAGCATCCCCAAAGGATGTAAAAAATTACACAACACAGCGATTAAGAGAAGAATTTCTGATTGACGATTTGTTCAAGGCAGACGAGATTAAGCTTGTCTACAGCCATATCGACCGCATCATCACAGGATCGGCGGTGCCCGTAAAGCCGTTAAAGCTGACCGCAGGCGACGAGCTGAGAGCAGATTATTTCTGCCAAAGACGTGAGCTTGGCGTGATTAACATTGGTCCTGCCGGAACAATCACAATCGACGGAAAGAAGTATGAAGTAGGTCATAAGGAAGGAATGTATATCGGAATGGGGTCAAAGGAAATTATCTTCGAGTCCGTAGATTCCGGCAATCCGGCACGGTTCTATTTAAACAGCGCGCCCGCGCACAAGGAATATCCGACAAAGCTGATTAAGCCGCAGGGCGAGGCAGCAGACGATGTTGTAATTATCAAGGACGAGAACAAAGTAGAACTTGGCCGTCTTGAGGACGCAAACCACAGAGTCATCAACAAGTACATTCTTCCCGGACAGGTTGAGAGCTGCCAGCTTGTAATGGGAATGACAGCATTAAAACCGGGCAGCGTATGGAACACCATGCCATGCCATACACACGACAGACGTATGGAGGTTTATCTTTACTTTGACATGCCCGAAGATGCATTTGTAATGCACTACATGGGCGAGCCGACAGAGACAAGGCACATCGTGATGAGAAACGAGCAGGCTGTCATTTCTCCAAGCTGGTCAATCCATTCCGGAAGCGGAAGCCGCGCATATACTTTTATTTGGGGTATGGTAGGAGAAAATCAGGATTTCGACGACATGGACGGCGTTGCAATGCAGGATTTGATGTAAGAGAAAAAATATAAAGGAACAAAAAGCGCTTGCGGGGTAAATGCTGTAGGCGCTTTTTTGTCTGCTTTTTATTCCATTTCGTATGTCTTTTATTCCCTGCGTCCAAAAATTTTGAAAAATCTGACGAATAAATTAGATAATGAATCAGATAACAGAACATACAGGAACTTGGGGTGGTGCATTTTGAACATAGCGGTGGGTGATGACGAAAAAACAATCAGACTTACGCTGCTTGAGATGAAATGGCAATTACAGGAATTGGAAGTATTTATGAGAATCGCATATACGAGAATACATATGCTTCAAAGAAAAAGGAAACAGCAGAGAAAGAGGAACTAAAAGATGCGGCATCTGTACAGGAAGCGAATGTAAAAGACAATTATTCTTATTTGCAGAAAAATATGACTGTATGGCAAACAAAAACGCGGCAATATCCGACGAGCATTGTAAAAAAATTCCATCCTCGAATTATATTAATTGTTGCAACAATTTGAAAAATAGTGTAAAATAATGCTAAAAGGGTTAATATGTCGCTGTATTTGGATATACTGATATGTAGAGGGGAGGAGATATGATGAGTGAAAATCATATTCGGATGAATAAAAGGTATTACGAGCCAACAGATAATGTAAACGGTTTTGACATCAGACCGGGAAAATTTTTGAGAAACGGTGCGACATGCGTGGAGGGAGGAATCAACTTCACAATCCACTCCAACGGCGCAACGTCATGTACATTATGCCTGTTTCACAGGAATGAAGAGGAGCCATATGCAGTGATACCGTTCCCTGAGTCCTATTGCCTCGGAAACACATATTCAATGGTAGTGTATGGTCTGGACCCAAAGGATTTAGAGTATGCGTATCAGTTTGACGGCGAGTACGATGTGAGAAAAGGACTTTTGTTTGATAAATCAAAGTATATTCTTGACCCCTATGCGAAGGCAGTAGCAGGGCAGGGTATATGGGGTGACAGAAAAGATGCCGATAAGCGCATTTATAAGGCGCGCGTGGTTGACAGCGGATATGACTGGGGAAATTTCAAAAACACAAGCCTTGAGCCGAAGGACATGATTATTTACGAGATGCATGTGCGTGGCTTTACACAGGACAATTCCTCAGGCGTCAAGCATCAGGGTACATTTGAAGGCATCAGGGAAAAGATTCCGTATTTGCTGGAGCTGGGCGTCAATGCGGTGGAGCTTATGCCGATTTTCGAGTTTGACGAGCTGGAGGACGTGCGGGAAGTCGACGGTGAAAAACTCCTGAATTACTGGGGCTATAACACAGTCTGCTTTTTTGCGCCAAACACAGCATATGCTTCCAAGCATGAGTACAACAGGGAGGGAAATGAACTTAGAGAACTGATTCATGAGCTGAACAGAAACGGTATCGAAGTCATTCTTGACGTAGTGTTTAACCATACGGCGGAGGGAAATGAGCTAGGGCCTTGTTTCTCCTTTAAAGGAATTGACAACAACATTTATTATATGCTGACTCCCGACGGAAAGTATTACAATTTCAGCGGCTGCGGAAATGTGTTAAACTGCAATCATCCGATTGTGCAGCAGTTTATCATGGAATGCTTACGCTATTGGGTGGTTTCTTACAGAGTGGACGGTTTCCGGTTTGACCTTGCGTCAATTCTCGGTCGAAATGAGGACGGGTCGCCGATGAGCAAGCCGCCATTGCTGCAAAGCCTTGCGTTTGATCCGGTGCTGGGCAAGGTAAAGCTGATTGCCGAGGCGTGGGACGCGGGCGGATTGTATCAGGTCGGAAGCTTCCCGTCATGGAACCGCTGGGCAGAGTGGAACGGAAGATACCGCGATGATATGCGCTGCTTTTTGAAGGGCGATTATGGAATGGCGCAGGCGGCAATCAACCGCATTACAGGTTCGCTGGATTTATACGGAAAGGAAAACCGCGGAGAGAATGCGACAGTTAATTTTCTCAACTGTCATGACGGCTTCACGCTTTATGACATGTACGCATATAATAATAAACATAACGAAAAGAACGGCTGGAACAATACAGACGGTGCGAATGACAACAACAGCTGGAACTGCGGAGTGGAGGGTGAGACCAATGATCCGGAGATTCTTGCGCTTCGCAACAGACTGCGCAAAAACGCGTTTGCGATTTTGATGTGCAGCAGAGGTTCGGCGATGTTTCTGGCAGGTGACGAGTTCTGCAACACACAGTTTGGCAACAACAATGCGTACTGTCAGGACAATATTATCTCATGGCTTGACTGGAACCGGAAAGAAGAATACAACGAAATGTTTGAGTTTTGTAAGTTTATGATTCATCTTCGCCGCAAGCATCCGATTTTGCGCGGACGTTCGGGTCCTAGCGGCTGCGGCTTTCCGGAGGTGTCCATTCACAACAAAACGGCATGGAACAGCCAGTGTGATCCGGATACGCACACGATTGGCATTATGTTTGCCGGACGTACTGAGGGAAACATTGAGGACGATATTATCTATATCGGCGTGAATGCGTTTTGGGAGTATGAGCAAGTGCAGCTTCCCAAGCTTCCGCTCGGAAGAAAGTGGCGTATCCTTGTCAATACGGAATTTGAGCATACAAAGAATGTGGATTATCATGCACTTACGAACTGGACAGCAGCAGATACAGTGAAGATGTGTCCGCGGTCGGTTATCGTGGCGATTGTTGAGAAACGTTAATAATTACTAAAAAAGAGCGTAAATTTTTTAGGAGAGTTGTCTGTTTTAACAAAAATTGGAAGAACAAATGACTTTGGCTTAAAAAAGTTGCGCTCTTATGTTATATTGATAAATAGAGATGGTGTCAGTAACATAAAACGCTGCATTTTATAGATGCAAAATAGAAAGGATAGGATCTATGAACAGTAAAAATAAGCTGAAAGCGCTTAGTAAAAAGGTAAGGCTTGCAATTCTTACGGCGGCATTGTTTTTTAATACGGCAACATCAAATACGCTCCTTGCCCATGCGGCAGAAGATGATTCGTCAGACTCAGAGGTAGCGGTTGCTTCGGACGAGGGCAGTGATAATGGCGGGGACGGCGACAATGACAGTGATGTAGAGGACAGCAATGAATCCGCAGGAGATGCCCGGCCGGAACAGGAAGAAGGAGACCGTAAGGAAACTGCAGACGCAGAAATAATACCAGAAGCTTCCGAAACGGTTGAAACGAATATAGATGACGGTAATAACGGCACGACAGCAGAAACAACAATGCAGACAGATGCAGCAGAGAATACGGAGCCTGCAACTGCTGAAGAAACAACGGCGCCGGAGACAGAAGTCCTTACGGAAGAGACGACAGAAGAAGAAACAACGGAAGAGGAATTGACAGAAACGGAAACAACAGAGGAAGAAAACACGGAGGAAAAGGTTACACTGGTATTTGACGAGGCACAGAAAGCGTCAACGAAATCTTTTCTCAGATCCATTGACAGAGTAAAGAGCTTTGTAATCTATGCAAGGGACTACACACCGTACACCCATATTGACGGAAACATAGCCGTAAAAAATCTCAACAGAGAGCTTGAGGCGCTTAAGGCAGAGAACAATAAAGCGGGTTCGGGATATATTTCATACATAGAAAGCATAAATAACGGTGCAAAGATTGCGGTGAATAATCATGGAACAGTTGTTCTAGGCAATGCGAATGGAAGAAGCGATATTTGCCCAAATAACAATAACGGAAGGCTTGTTGATCTGTCTGAGGTATCCAAAACAGATGCGTCGGCGGTAAGAGCTGCATTGCAGAATGAAGGAATCAGTGTGAATTTCGCAAATCTGATGCAGATTGATGGAAACCTTGCCAGCATTTGTACGGCTGCAAAAGCAGTGTCACCTGCAAATGGCGGCAGTGGGAAAGAAGCGATACAGGCAGTATGCGGGCAGTTGGAAAGCGGGGAGCTGAAAGCAGGAGATGTCATTGCGATTGAGGTCGATGCAGGCGTTATCGGTGGCGATGTTGAACGGCTTTACAATATAAATAAGAATAAAGGCGCAACAATTGTATTTAACATGACGGGATTAGAGGGAGACAATGTGTCCTTGTATCAGCCTGTGAATAGTACGCCGTACGCAAAAGAAACGGCTTATTTTGTGTGGAATTTTGGGGATTATGCAGGGGAAATAAGTGTTCATCAAAATTTTACGGGAATTATTGTTGCTCCCAATGCATCGGTAGAAGGAAGCGGCCCGATTAATGGCGCAGTGATTGCAAATGCGGTGTCGCATGGTCAGGAGATTCACCTTCCCAATAATGATATAAAGACAGAGGAAACTCCCGAGGAAACGCCGCGTGAAGAGGAGAGCCCGGAAGTGGAAGAGAGCTCAGGCGTAGAAGAAAGTTCTAAGGTGGAAGAAAGCGCTAAGACGGAGGAAAGTTCCAAAGTAGAAGAAAGTTCTAAGGCGGAGGAGAGTTCCAAGACGGAAGAAAGCGCTAAGACGGAGGAGAGTTCTAAGACGGAAGAAAGCGCTAAAGTGGAGGAGAGTTCTAAGACGGAAGAAAGCGCTAAAGTGGAGGAGAGTTCCAAGGTAGAAGAAAGTTCTAAGGTAGAAGAAAGTTTTAAGATAGAAGAAAGTTCTAAGGCGGAGGAGAGCTCCAAGACAGAAGAAGGTTCTAAGGAAGAAGAGAGTTCCAAGACGGAGGAAAGCCCGGAGGAAGAGGAAGGCTCATCAACAGAAGAGAGTGAGAGTGAACCGGAAACAGAGCCATATAAGCCTGAAGAGGAGAGCTCGTCGACAGATGAGTCAAGTGTGCCGAATGACGATCCAAGTGAGTCAAGTGAGAGCAGGCCAAGCGGACAGACGCCAACAGGATCGGATCCGGATCCCGATGATCCGTCCGGGGAGGAGAGTTCGACGCCAACAACGACAATTCCTGATGAGAGCGTGCCTTCTACGGATAAGCCTGAAGAGGAAGAGAGTTCAAGTGTAGAGGAGAGTGCAGACAGGGAAGAGAGCTCAAGTGAAGAGCAGTCTTCCACGCCGGATACAAAACCCTCAAAACCTTCAAAACCTTCAAGGCCCTCGAATCCATCCAGACCAAGTAATAATGATCCGAGTAATCCGACAACGCCGGTGACACCGCCTGTACAGAATTTGCCGGTGATACCGGACGAACCGGTGCCGCTTGTGGGAGTGCCACAGGAGCTGCTCACATTGATTGACGAGGAGGTACCGCTTGCAAATATGCCGGATACACTCACAATATTGGATGAGGAAGTGCCGCTCGCAGTGATTATTGACGAGGAGGTACCGCTTGCAAGTATGCCGGATACAGGCGACCATACAAGGAACCCTGCTCCGTTTGCAGCAGCAGGTACGTTAGCATTATTGGCAGCTTATGCGGCAAATAAAAAGAGACAGCAGGAATTAGAGGAACAATAAAATCAGATGATTTTTTCGCCGCCACTCACTTTACGGGTGGCGGTGAGCTTTTGGAAAGGGACATTATGAAGAAGTTTCGATTGGATATTCTTTTTCTTGCCATAGCAGTAATTTGTTTTGGAATTTACGGCGTGATAAGCTATAACAACGCAAGACTTGCAAAAAATGCAGATGAAGTGAGGACGAGAATACAGGAGACGTATTCCCCTGTTGAGGCGGCAACCGATATGCCGGCGTATGTCAGCCCGTATCAAAGTATTTTTGATTCCAACAAGGACTGTATCGCATGGCTGAACATTCCGGATACCAATATTGACTATCCTGTGATGCAGACGCCTGATGATGAGGAGTATTATTTGTACCGGAATTTTTTCGGCGAAGATGACAAAAACGGCACGCTGTTTATGGATACGGACTGCAGTCTGGTGCAGGAGCGCAATAATTTGATTATACATGGTCATCATATGAAATCCGGGGCGATGTTTGGTAGTTTGGAAAAGTATGCAGATGCGGATTTTGGCAGGGCACATTCTAAAATCTACTTATATACACAGGACGAAGTGCGCGCATATGAGGTTCTTTCGGTCTTTCAGGCAAGGGTTTATAAAGGAAAAACCGATAAATTCCGATATTACGCTTATTTCAGCTTTGATACGCAGGAAAAATTTGACGTGTATTATAACAATATCAAAAAAATGTCTCTGTATGATACGAATGTGACGGCTGCATATGGCGATGAGATTATCACACTTTCGACCTGCGCATATCATACAAAAAACGGAAGATTTGCAGTGGTGGGAAAACGGGTGGAATAAATTTTTGGAAAATATTCAAAATAACGGTAGACAAACCGTTATTTTTGTTGTAGTATAAAGAAAACGTTTTCAGAAAACGTTTTCCATAAGTTATAAACAAACAATCCGGCAACTGTGAAGTATGGAACAGTTACACACAATTAACAGGAGGGCAAAGGATTACGTGGTTTCAATAAGAGATGTGGCAAAAGAGGCAGGCGTATCGATTTCCACCGTTTCAAAAGTCCTGAACAATTATCCGAATGTGCGGGACAAGACAAAGGAACGGGTAAACAAAGCAATCGAGCGGCTGGGATTTGTGCCAAATTCAATTGCTTCGGCGCTTTCATCCAAACGGTCGGGGCGGGTGGCTCTGGTGCTTGATGTGGACAGAAATGCGCAGGCAGTAGACGAGATCCCGATGCAGTACATGATCGGTGCAATCAATCGGGCGAAGGAGCTTGGAATGGATATCATAACGGTGTTCACCGCCATGTTAAGTGAAATGAGTGCTGAGGAAATGACGCGTTACTTTCAGTCGCAGAGTATTGAGGGATTGATTATATGCAGCCTTTCCGCGAAGGACGAAGCATTTCGCAGGCTGATTCAAAGCGGGAAATTTAAGTCTGTTTTGATTAATGCACTTGGCGTCGATGAAAACACCTCAAGCCTTCATATCGACAATCAAAAGGCGCAGTATGAGGTCGCAAAAAAGTTTCTGTTGGAAAGTTCTGCATTTTGCAGGGCAAAAAGGATATTATATATATCAGGGAAAAAGGACGGCTATGTGTCCGAAGAGCGATTGAAAGGAATGGAGAGGCTTGCACAGGAGTTTGGACTTACGCTTTTGGTGCGTATGGGACATTTCAGCGAGCTTGAGGCGCGAAAGCTTACCATGCAGTATGCGGCGCATCGGGATGCAATTATCTGTGCGTCAGACCTCATGGCAATTGGTGCGATGAAAGCGCTGATTGATATGGATATTTATCGTCCCGTATGCGGATTTGACGGAATTAATCTGATGGGATATGCGGGAAAGCAGATGCATACGGTAGGTCAGGACTTCAAAAAAACGGCGGCATGTGCCGTCGAGGAGGCTGCAAGGCTGCTTGGCGGTGAAAAGGGACGGGAGGTCGTATTGCCGCACAAGCTGATGCGAATTAAATACTTGGACGTCATATCATAAATAAAAATAGAATAGCAATCACTATAAAAACAATCACAAAAAAGAAAAGGAGTAAGAAAATGAGCGTGAAAACAAATCTGGAAGCAATGACACAGAAAATGTACGGAAAGGCAGTTAAGGATATTGGTGACAAAGACCTTTATTATGCCATTCTGAACATGACGAAGGAAATGATGGAAGGAAAAGGCATCATCAAGGGCACGAAAAAGGTTTACTACATTTCGGCAGAGTTCTTAATCGGAAAACTCTTGTCAAACAACCTGATCAATCTTGGCATCTATGAGGAGCTTGCATCTGCTTTGAAGGAGGAAGGCAAGGATCTTAGCCGCATTGAGGAAATTGAGCCGGAACCTTCGCTTGGAAACGGAGGACTTGGGCGGTTGGCAGCATGCTTTCTTGACTCGATTGCAAGTTTGGGACTTCCGGGAGACGGTATTGGACTCAACTACCATTTTGGACTGTTTCAGCAGGTATTTCAGAACAGGCAGCAGACCGCAAAGAAGAATGATTGGATTGAGCAGCAGTCATGGCTCACTAAGACAGATGTTTCTTTTCCAGTCTGCTTCGGCGATAAGAAGGTTGTTTCAAGGCTGTATGATATTGATGTCATCGGGTATGGGCAGGGAATGAATAAGCTGCATTTGTTTGATATTGAGACCGTAGACGAGAGCATTGTAAAAGAGGGGATTGATTTCGATAAAGAGGATATTGATAAGAATTTAACACTTTTCCTCTATCCCGATGATTCTGATGAGGCAGGACAGCAGCTTCGTATTTATCAGCAGTATTTCATGGTATGCAACGGTGCGCAGCTTATTTTAAAGGAGATGAAAGACAACGGCTATGACATTCATAAGCTGAACGAGCATGTGGTGATTCAGATTAATGATACACACCCGACAATGGTTATTCCGGAGTTAATCCGTATTTTGACACAAGATGAAGGCTTTTGCATGGACGAGGCGATAGACGTGGTCAGCAAGACCTGTGCATATACCAACCACACAATCCTTGCGGAGGCGCTTGAGAAGTGGCCCGTAAAATACCTTGAGAAGGTTGTGCCTCAGCTGATGCCGATTATCAAAGAGCTTGACAAGAGAGTTGCAGAGAAGTACACTGAGGAGAAGGTGCAGATTATTGATAAGGATAACAGGGTGCACATGGCGCATATTGATATCCATTATGGATTTTCTGTAAACGGTGTTGCGGCGATTCATACGGAAATTTTGAAGGATACGGAGCTGAATCATTTCTACAAAATTTATCCGGAAAAGTTTAACAATAAGACGAACGGCATTACATTCAGAAGGTGGCTGCTTTCGTGCAACAAAGAGCTTGCGGCGTGCATCGCAAAGACGATTGGCGACGGCTATAAGAAAGATGCCGCAGAGCTTGAGAAGCTGCTGCAGCATATCGATGACGAGGCACTTTTGACGGAAATCAAATCAATCAAAAAGGACAAGAAAGCGGAGCTTGCTGCATATATCAAGGAGCACGAGGGTGTTGAGATTAATCCGAATTCCATTTTTGACATTCAGATTAAGAGACTTCACGAGTACAAGCGTCAGCAGATGAATGCGTTGTATATTATCCACAAGTATCTTGAGATTAAGGGCGGCAAAAAGCCTTCGACACATGTGACCTTTATTTTCGGCGCAAAGGCAGCTCCGGCCTACATTATTGCACAGGATATTATCCACCTGCTGTTATGCTTACAGGAAATCATAAACAAGGATCCGGACGTGAAGGATTACATGAAGGTGGTTATGGTAGAGAACTACAATGTAAGCTATGCGGAACGCCTCATTCCGGCATGTGACATTTCGGAGCAGATTTCGCTTGCATCAAAGGAGGCAAGTGGTACCGGAAACATGAAGTTTATGTTAAACGGCGCAGTAACGCTTGGAACAAGCGACGGAGCAAATGTGGAAATCCATGAGCTGGTTGGTGACGAGAATATTTATGTGTTTGGCGAGAAATCAGAGACGGTCATAGCGCATTATGAGAAGGCTGATTATGTGGCAAAGGACTTTTACAAGAAGAGCGGCGTAATCAGAGAGGCAGTAGATTTTATCACAAGTAAGGAAATCCTGACGGTAGGGAATCAGAAGCGTCTTGTCAGACTTCAGAAGGAGCTGATTAACAAGGACTGGTTTATGACCCTGCTTGACCTTGAGGACTATATTGCCACAAAGGACGGAATGCTTGAGGACTATAAAAATGAGGAAAAGTGGAAGCGCATGATGCTGGTAAACATTGCAAAAGCAGGATTTTTCTCATCAGACAGAACGATTGCCGAGTACAATCGTGATATTTGGAAATTATAGGAATCGACAAAGGTATTTGCCGGTTACTATATAAATATCGTGACAGGAAGTTCTAAGGCGGAGCAGGAACCGTCTTAGAATTTCAGATTTTGTATCAGAAATAGAAAGGACACGAATGAAAGATGAAAATTGCAGTAGCAGGAATCGGATACGTAGGGCTTTCGAACGCAATACTTCTTGCGCAGCACAATGAAGTGACTGCTGTGGATGTATTTCAGGAAAAGGCAGACATGATTAATAATCGGAAATCTCCGATTGTGGACAAGGAAATCGAGGAATATCTCGCTACAAAGGAGCTGCATCTGAGGGCAACGACAGATGGTGAGGAGGCATACAAAGATGCAGACTATATTATCGTAGCGACTCCGACCAATTATGATCCGGATAAGAACTTTTTTGATACCAGTTCTATTGAGACAGTGATTGAGTTGGTGATAAAGGTCAATCCGAAGGCTGTTATGATTATCAAATCGACGGTTCCGGTAGGATACACGAAAGAAGTAAGAGAACGGTACGGAATTGACAATATTATCTTTTCGCCGGAGTTTTTGCGTGAGGGCAAGGCACTTTATGACAATCTGTATCCGTCGCGAATCATTGTGGGAGAATGCTCAAAGCGCGCGGAGACGTTTGCCAATCTGTTGAAGGAGGGCGCGATTAAGGAAGATATTCCGACACTTTTTACCGGTGCGACGGAAGCGGAATCAATCAAGCTGTTTTCCAACACGTATCTTGCGCTTCGCGTGGCGTATTTTAATGAGCTGGATACTTATGCAGAGGTGCGCGGGCTCAATACGAAGCAGATTATAGAAGGCGTTGGTCTTGATCCCAGAATCGGTGCCCATTATAATAACCCGTCCTTTGGCTATGGCGGCTACTGTCTGCCAAAGGACACAAAGCAGCTAAGGGCAAACTTTCAGAATGTGCCAAACAATATTATCTCTGCAATCGTTGATGCGAACAGGACGAGAAAGGACCATATCGCAGATATGATTTTGTCAAAGCATCCGCAGATTGTCGGTGTGTACCGCCTGACCATGAAAACCAATTCGGATAATTTCAGGCAGTCGTCTATTCAGGGCATCATGAAGCGTATTAAGGCAAAGGGGATTGAGGTTGTCGTTTACGAGCCTTCCTTAAAGGAGAATCACTTTTTCCGTTCGAAAGTGATACGCGACCTTGAGGAATTTAAAAAGATGTCGGATGTAATTATTGTAAACCGTATGACAGATGAGCTTCGGGACGTGGAAGAGAAAATTTATACAAGGGATATTTACGGCAGAGACTAAAACGCGCTTGTTCGTTTTGCAAATATTTTGCAGAGGCAGAACTCTGCGGGAACCTAATATCTATGAATAAGTAATTGTATTACAAAATTGTGCAGGGTCTTATATCTGAAAAGAAATAAGGCACTGCATTTTATTATGGTATCATCTGTTTTGCACAAATTAGAATGACAAATTTTACCAAAAGTGACGAAAAAATAGTTTGTTGTGTTTTCCTATTGCAATTTATTCGGCAAAATGCTAACATACAATTGTCACTTGGAAACGTTACCGATAACGTTACTGGAAACGATGCCGAAAACGTTTCGGAATAATATTTCCGTAAAGAAACATAATAAGAAGAATAGAAAAAGAAAGAGGTATGTCATTATGAAAAAGAAATTATTAAGTACCATTTTAAGCGCAACAATGGCAGCAGCTATGCTTGCAGGCTGCGGCAGCAGTGACAATGCAGACACACAGACACCTTCATCAGATACACAGGCAGAAGCGCAGACACCTGCGGCAGACACACAGACACCTTCATCAGACACACAGACGCCTGCTTCAGGCACCGGAAAGGTTTACTATCTGAACTTTAAGCCTGAAGCAGCAAAGGCATGGGAGGATCTTGCGGCAAAGTACACAGAGGAAACAGGAGTTCCCGTTTCTGTACAGACAGCGGCATCAGGCACATACGAGTCAACATTGAAGTCTGAGATCGCAAAGACAGAGGCACCGACACTGTTTCAGGTAAACGGCCCTGTTGGTCTTGCAACATGGAAGGATTATTGCTATGACCTTTCCGGTTCAGATGTTTACGGACAGTTAAAGAGCGATGATTTTGCATTGAAAGAAGGCGATGAGGTTAAAGGCATTGCCTATGTTGTAGAGACATACGGCATTATCTACAACGCAGATATCTTAAATGACTATTTTGCAAAAGACTATGCAGTTGTTACAAGCGTTGAGGAAATTAATTCTTTTGATAAGCTCAAGGCAGTTGCAGACAGTATTCAGGAGAACGCAGACGATCTTGGCGTAAAAGGAGCATTCACATCAGCAGGTATGGATTCAAGCTCTGACTGGAGATTTAAGACACACCTTGCAAATCTTCCGATTTATTATGAGTATCAGGCAGACGGCATTGATTCCACAGATGCAATCAAAGGAACGTATTTAGACAACTACAAGAATGTTTGGGATTTATATATCACAGACTCCGTATGTGCACCGACACTGCTTTCAAGCAAGACCGGTGAAGATGCCACAGCAGACTTCGCACTGGGTGACGCAGTATTTTATCAGAACGGTACATGGGCTTACACAGATTTGGTAGATGCAGGCATGGACGGCGATTCTCTTGGAATGCTTCCGATTTATATCGGCGCTCCAGGCGAGGAGAATCAGGGACTTTGTACAGGCAGCGAGAACTACTGGTGTGTAAATAAGAATGCATCTCCGGAGGATATTCAGGCAACGCTTGATTTTATGAACTGGGTAGTAACATCAGACACAGGCTGCACATCGCTCACAGAGGATATGGGATTTGTCTGCCCGTTTGAAGCATTTGACAATTATCCTGCAAGCAATCCGCTTGAAAACATTGCAAATGACTATGTTTCATCAGGAAAGACTTCCGTAGCTTGGACCTTTACGACAATGCCTTCTGAGAACTGGAAGAACAATGTCGGCAGCGCACTCTTAGAGTATGCTCAGGGCACAGGACAGTGGGATGCAGTTGTGACAGCATTTGTTGACGGATGGGCGCAGGAGTACAACGCAGTGAATAACTAAGATTCGTATTACACTGCGTCATTATTACAATAACTATAACAAACGAAAACAGCAGGTGCATCGTGCAGGAACGACTGCACCTGTTTTTAAAAAATCAAAGATTTCATTTTGATTGGAAACCTTTGATACGTATCAAGATACTTATAAACAAAAGATAGTGATAAAATTTTTAAGAAAGGTCAACGATTATGGAAAAAGCAATTAAAAGATATTTCCCAATATTCGCACTGCCGACCCTTGCAGCATTTACGATAGGCTTTATCCTACCGTTTCTGCTGGGCGTGTATTTATCCTTCTGTGAATTTACCACAGTAACGGATTCCAAGTTTGTAGGTTTCAAAAATTATATCAGAATTTGGGGCGATTCCACTTTCACCCATTCCCTTTGGTACACAGCCTTGTTTACCATTGTATCTGTATTGATTATCAATATCCTTGCCTTTGCGGTTGCAATGCTGCTGACAAAGGGCATCAAGGGAACCAACCTTTTTAGAACTGTATTTTTCATGCCGAACCTGATTGGCGGTATTATCTTAGGTTATATATGGCAGTTGATTTTAAACGGTATCTTGGCAAATTTGGAGCGTACATTGACTTATAATTCCGCTTACGGTTTTTGGGGACTTGTCATTCTGATGTGCTGGCAGCAGGTTGGCTATATGATGATTATTTACATTGCAGGTATTCAGAATATTCCAGGGGACTTGATTGAAGCGGCTAAGATTGACGGCGCAAACAACAGACAGCTCTTAAGACATGTAACATTGCCAATGGTAATGCCGTCGATTACAATCTGTTCTTTCCTGACACTGACAAATTCCTTTAAGCTCTTTGATCAGAACTTAGCGTTGACCGCAGGCGAGCCTTCCAATAAATCGGAAATGCTTGCCCTGAATATCTACAACACATTCTATGGCAGAAACGGCTGGGAAGGTGTTGGTCAGGCAAAAGCAGTTATATTCTTTATTCTTGTGGCAGTGATTGCGATTGTGCAGCTTAGGGCAACCAGAGATAAGGAGGTGCAGGCATAATGTCAAACGTAAGAAAAGCAAAACATGGCGGACTTTTGACGGCAGTTTTTTCAGTCGTTTGCCTTGTCTATGTCATGCCGATTATTATTGTACTCTACAATTCCTTCAAAAAGAAAATCTTCATCAGCAACAGACCGTTTGCGCTGCCTGACGCAAAGTCTTTTGTCGGCGTGGAAAATTATATCAGCGGTATTGAGAAAATCCAGCTCCCGCAGGCATTCGGATATTCTCTGTTCATTACGGTCTGCTCGGTATTTGTGATTATCCTGTGTACTTCCATGTGCGCATGGTACATCACGAGAGTAAAAAATAAGTTTACCTCCGGAATGTATATGCTCTTTGCCTTTTCGATGATCGTACCGTTCCAAATGGTAATGTTTACTTTGTCGAAAATTGCAGATATGTTGCATTTAGGAAATCCAATTGGTATAATAATTGTATATCTTGGCTTTGGCGCAGGACTTGCGGTATTTATGTTCTGCGGATTTGTAAAGTCAATACCGCTTGAAATTGAGGAGGCGGCGATGATTGACGGCTGCACGCCGATTCAGACCTATTTTAAGATTGTATTTCCGGTCATGAAACCTACTGCAATATCCGTAGCAATTTTGGAAGCTATGTGGGTGTGGAATGACTATCTCCTTCCTTATCTTGTGCTTGATATTAAGAAATACAAGACGATTCCCATCGCAATACAGTACCTCAAGGGCGGCTACGGCGCAATTGATATGGGTGCCATGATGGCAATGATTGTACTTGCGATTATTCCGATTATTATTTTCTATATCGCGTGCCAGAAATATATTATTGAAGGCGTGGTAGCAGGAGCGGTGAAAGGCTAAAAAACAAGAAGAAAGGGATCAGCGAGATGAGAAAATGTGGTGTATTGATGCCGATATCAAGCATTCCGACGCGATTTGGCATAGGAGGCTTTTCGAAGGAGGCATACGAGTTTGTAGATTTTTTGGCAAAGTCCGGACAGACGCTTTGGCAGATTCTGCCGCTTGGCCCTACCGGATACGGAGATTCGCCTTATCAGTCATTTTCTACCTTTGCAGGCAGTCCGTACTATATATGCCTTGACCGGTTGATTGAGGAAGGCCTGCTCACAGAACAGGAATGTATGGAAGCCGACTTTGGAAGCGATGCGCAAAAGGTCGATTATGAAAAGATTTACAATACAAGATTTGCATTGCTGAGAAAAGCGTTTGACAGGTCAGACATCAGCAAAAACGCCGATTACCGCAAATTTGTGGAAGAAAATAAGCAGTGGCTTAAGGATTATGCCATGTATATGGCGATTAAGGATTCTCTTGACGGTATTTCGTGGATTGAGTGGGACGAGGGACTTCGTTTAAGAAAACCGAAGGTTATGGCGGAATACGAAAAGAAGCTCTCAAGTGAGATTGCGTTTTACTGTTATCAGCAGTATCTTTTTGCCATACAATGGCTGGAACTGAAAGCATACGCAAACAAGAAGGGCATTGACATTGTCGGCGATATTCCAATCTATGTTGCATTTGACAGCGCCGATACATGGGCAAATCCGGAGCTGTTCCAGCTTGACGAAGAAAATGTTCCGGTGGCAGTGGCGGGCTGTCCGCCGGATGCATTCTCGGCTACAGGGCAGCTTTGGGGAAACCCGCTTTACCAATGGGATTACCATGAAAAGACGGACTTTGCATGGTGGGTCAGACGTTTGGAGTATTGCTTTCAAATTTATGATGTCGTGCGCATTGACCATTTCCGCGGTTTTGACGAATATTGGTCAATTCCGTATGGCGATGAGACAGCACAGAACGGTTCGTGGAAAAAGGGGCCGGGCTATAAGCTGTTTGCGACAGTGAAAAAGGCGCTTGGCAACCGTCCTGTCATCGCGGAGGATTTGGGATTTTTGACGCCGAGCGTGCTAAAGCTTGTAAAAAAGACAGGCTATCCCGGCATGAAGGTGCTGCAGTTTGCTTTTGACTCAAGGGAAGAGAGTGACTATCTCCCTTACAATTATCCGAACAACTGCGTGGTATATACAGGAACGCATGATAATGACACTGTAAACGGCTGGATTACGAGTATGAGCAGAAAGGATTTGGCATTTGCAAAGAAATATTTGGGTGTCAGTAGAAATGCCGCGGTTTGTGACAGTCTGATTCGCGCTGCGCTTGGATGTGTGGCGGATACGGCGATTATTCCGATACAGGATTATCTGGAGCTTGGCGGCGAGGCGCGGATTAACACGCCGTCTACGCTTGGCGGAAACTGGGAGTGGAGAATGGCGGACGGCGCGTGTACGGAGGAGCTCTCTAGGCATATGCTGGAGCTTGCGCGCATTTACGGAAGAACAAAAAGGCTTTAGCTCCAGGACGAAAAGACATTAAAGGAGAGAGATAAGGTGTTTGAACCGACAATTAAGGATATCGCAAAAATATGCGGAGTGGGTGTCAGTACTGTATCAAGGGCAATCAATAATCACCCTGATATCAATCCGGTTACAAAAGCGAAAATACTGGACACGATCAAGGAGTACGGATATGTTCCAAACGATAGCGCGCGAAACTTGAAACGGTCGGATGCAAAGGCAATCGCGGTGTTGGTGAAGGGTATTGCAAACCCGTTCTTTACCAATATGATTGCCATAATCGAACAGGAATGTAAGAGAAAAGGCTATGCGATGGAGCTTTCCCACATCGAGTTTGATGAGGACGAGGTAGATGTTGCACAAAAAGTAGTGAAAGAAAAAAGACTTCGTGGTATAATATTTCTTGGAGGATATTTTTCCCGCTCGGAGGACAAGTTAAAAAAGCTGAATGTGCCGTTTGTATTCAGTACGGCAGGCGGAATTCCCGAGAATATATCAAAGGATTCCTATTCGAATATCGGTGTGGACGACCGCGTGGAAAGTGAAAAAATGGTGGATTACCTGATTGGGCTCGGACATCAGCGGATTGCGATTATTGCGGCGGAGGCTTACGAGGAGTGTATCGGAAGGCTGCGCCTAGAGGGTTACTTTGACGCACTTCAAAAAAACGGTATTTCGGTTGATGAACATTTGGTTTTTGATACGGACGAGGAAATGAATCACTTTTCTATGGAGAATGGCTATGCCACAACAAAACGTTTAATTGAGAGCGGCGAAAAATTCAGTGCGGTTTACGCGGTATCGGATACCCTTGCAATCGGCGCGTGCAGGGCGCTGCACGAGGCAGGCTATAAAATCCCTGAGGATGTCTCGGTTGCAGGCTATGACGGTATTGATATCGGAAACTACATAACTCCCCGTCTTACCACAATGCGTCAGCCTGTGGAGGACATGGCAAAGGCAACGATTAAGCTTTTATTTGCGATTATATCAGGGCAGAAGGAGCATCAGCACATGGTATATGAGGCAGAGCTTATGGAGAGAGAGTCAACAGGGGGAATGGCGAATTGAGCAGAGTACATAAGAAACATCAGTATAACATAGGGAAAATAAAAATGAGCATACTTGCCGCGGCAGCGGCGGTATGCCTTTTTGGATGTGGGAATAAAACAGGAGATACGAATGTAAAGCAGGGAATGGAGCTGGTTGAGCAGTATGATTTTCAAGGGGCGCTTGCCTGCTTTGACCTTGCGCGGCTGAATAAGGAAGATATGCAGCTGACAAGCAGGGGAGAAGGGCTTGCTTATATGGGGCTTGGAGATTATGCGAGTGCGGAGAGTGCGTTTTTGGAGTCGATACAAAATGGCGGAAATGTGCTTACGGCGTTGGAGTATGATACCAATTACTATCTTGCGGCGGCGTATATCAAGCAGGGAAAATATGAAGATGCAAAGAACATATATTCGGCAATCATTGCTTTGAGAAAGAAGGAGCTGGACGCTTATTATCTGCGTGCCTGTGTACTGCTGCGGCAAAATAATTATCAGGAAGCAATTGCCGATTTTGAGAAGGCGTTTTCCCTTGCGCCTGACAATCTGGATCTGGTGACAGATGCTTATGTGGAGATGCAGGCGGCAGGCTTTGGCGAGGAGGGAAAAACATATCTTTCGGCGTTTATGGAGCAGAAGGGGAAGAAGCTGTCTGACGGCGAGCGCGGGACGCTTTATTATTATCTTGAGGATTACCAGAATGCACGCACTTATCTTGACGGCTCCCTGAACGGGAATGATGCGGAGAAATCCCTGATTTTGGGACAGACGTACGAAAAGCTTGGCGATTTGAATTACGCGGCGGGGGTGTATCAGACTTATTTAAACGGAAATGAACCGAATGCAGCAATTTATAATAATCTTGGCATGTGCCTTGTGAAACAGGAAAAATATGATGAGGCGCTTGAGGCGTTTGAGGCGGGAATTGCGGTCGGAGGGTCGGATTATCTGCAGGAGTTACAATATAACCGGATTGTGGCAAATGAATATTTGGGGAATTTTTCACAAGCGAAAAGTCTGATGGAAGAGTATCTTCAGACGTATCCGGACGACGCGAAAGCGAAGCGGGAATACGAGTTTCTGCAGACGCGCTAAAACTGACAGGGTTGTCATAAAAACACAAGATATTGTATTTATTCAGAAAAGAACACATGATATTTAGTGGTGTTCGATTGACGTGCGACTTTCTATCTGATATTATGTACTCATGTTGTAGCTGTTTGGCAGGGCTGTGCATTTACTGCATTGACCGTATGAAGACATAAATGTAACAGTTATGCCATTTTGGATGAAATTGTGGAAGGAGCAGGTTAATGTTTGAGGTGATTAAACGGGATGGCAGCGAGACGGAGTTTGGACTTGGAAAGATTGGCGCGGCCATTGTCAAGGCATTTGACGCAACACAGGTGCAGTATAATCAGGACATTGTGGATTTGCTGACGCTCAGGGTGACTGCGGACATTCAAAATAAGGTGAAAAAGGGAATGGTTCACGTTGAGGACATTCAGGACAGCGTGGAGAAGATTTTGGAGCAGGCAGGGTATACCGAGACTGCAAAGGCATTTATTTTGTACCGGAAACAGCGGGAAAAAATGCGCAATATGAAATCGACCATTCTGGACTATAAAGAGGTCGTCAACAGCTATGTAAAGATCGAGGACTGGCGCGTAAAGGAAAATTCTACGGTGACATATTCTGTCGGAGGCCTGATTTTATCAAATTCAGGCGCTGTCACGGCAAACTACTGGCTCTCTGAGATTTACGATGAGGAGATTGCACAGGCGCACAGAAATGCGGACATTCATATCCACGATTTGTCCATGCTTACGGGGTACTGTGCAGGCTGGTCGTTGAAGCAGCTGATTCAGGAAGGGCTTGGCGGCATCCCCGGAAAAATTACTTCCGCACCTGCAAAGCATTTGTCGGTGCTTTGCAACCAAATGGTGAATTTTCTTGGAATTATGCAGAACGAGTGGGCAGGCGCACAGGCGTTCTCGTCATTTGACACGTATCTTGCGCCGTTTGTGAGAGTGGATCAGCTTTCTTATGAAGAAGTAAAAAAGTGCATTGAAGCATTTATCTATGGCGTGAATACGCCAAGCCGCTGGGGAACGCAGGCGCCCTTTAGCAACATTACGCTTGACTGGACGGTTCCGAATGATTTGGCGCAGCTGCCGGCGATTGTCGGTGGCAAGGAGATGGATTTTAGATACAAGGACTGTAAGCGTGAAATGGACATGATCAACAAGGCGTTTATTGAAACCATGATCGAGGGCGACTCAAACGGCAGAGGATTCCAGTATCCGATTCCGACATATTCCATAACGCGTGATTTTGACTGGTCTGATACGGAAAACAACCGTCTGCTATTTGAAATGACGGCAAAATACGGAACGCCGTATTTTTCCAATTATATTAACTCTGATATGGAGCCTTCTGATGTGCGCAGTATGTGCTGCCGTCTGCGCCTTGACTTGCGGGAGCTTCGCAAAAAAACAGGTGGTTTCTTTGGCTCGGGTGAGAGTACGGGAAGCGTGGGTGTCGTTACAATTAACATGCCGAGAATTGCTTATCTTGCGAAAGATAAAAAAGACTTTTACAAGCGCCTTGACAGAATGATGGATATCAGCGCTCGCTCGCTGAAGATTAAGAGGAGCGTGATTTCAAGGCTTTTGGACGAGGGATTGTATCCTTATACGAAACGTTATCTTGGCAGCTTTGAGAATCATTTTTCAACAATCGGACTGATTGGAATGAATGAAGTTGGTCTGAATGCGAAATGGCTTGGAAAGGATTTGTCCCATAAGGAAACGCAGGATTTCACAAAAGAGGTGTTAAATCATATGCGTGAGCGGCTTTCTGATTATCAGGAGCTTTACGGGGATTTGTATAATTTGGAGGCAACACCGGCAGAGAGTACAACATACAGGCTTGCGAAGCATGATAAGGAAAAGTATGCGGATATTATTACGGCAGGACATGAGGGAGATACGCCTTATTATACCAATTCTTCGCATTTGCCGGTTGATTATACGACGGATATTTTTGATGCGCTTGATGTACAGGACGAGCTACAGACACTTTACACGTCGGGAACTGTTTTTCATGCTTTTTTGGGGGAAAAGCTGCCTGACTGGAAGGCGGCGGCAGAGCTTGTCAGGACGATTGCCGAAAACTACAAGCTTCCATATTATACGATGTCTCCTACTTACTCGATTTGCCGGGAGCATGGTTATCTGAACGGAGAACAGAAGCGCTGCCCAAAATGCGGAAGCGTTACGGAGATTTATAGCCGTATTACAGGATATTACCGTCCGGTGCAGAACTGGAATGACGGAAAGCTTCAGGAGTATGCAAACCGTACGGAATACAGAATGGGCGGCATGACTTACGCGGCGCATGAGAAAGCGGCAAAGGGCAGTGCAGTGACCCAAAAGTCTGCTGTGCGTGAGACTTTTGTAACGGAGCGTGCAGGGAAAAAGAGCGATAAGAATAATAAAAGTAAGAAGATGCTGTTTACGACGAAAACCTGTCCGAACTGCAGGCTTGCAAAGGAGTATTTGAAGGACGTGGATTATACCATAATTGATGCGGAGGACAATTATGATCTTGCAGTCAAGTATGGTGTTATGCAGGCGCCGACGCTGGTTATTGTGTCAGGGCAGTCAAAGCAGAAGTATGTAAACGCATCGAATATCAGGCGGTATGCGGAATTTTTGAATACGCGGGTGTGACGTTGTAATGAAATAACAATAGATATTATATGGATAGAGGAAAATGTGATGATAGATCAGTTGATTAAAATGATAAAGAGTACAGGTGCGCCGATTGTCGTAGGACTTGATCCGATGATGAAGTTTGTGCCGGAGCATATTAAAAAAGCCGCTTTTGAAGCGAAGGGTGAAACGCTTGAGGGCGCTGCAGAGGCGATATGGCTCTATAATAAGGAGATTATTGATAAAATTTATGATCTGATTCCGGCAGTAAAGCCGCAGATTGCCATGTATGAGCAGTTTGGGATTCCGGGGCTTGCGGCGTTTCAGAAGACGGTTCAGTATTGTAAGGAAAAAGGGCTTATTGTGATTGGTGATGTCAAGCGCGGTGATATCGGTTCGACGTCTGCGGCTTACGCTGCGGCGCATCTTGGCAGGGTGCAGGTTGGAAACAATTTGTGCGCCGGGTTTGACGAGGATTTTGTGACGGTCAATCCGTATCTTGGTACGGACGGTGTGCAGCCGTTTATTGATGTCTGCAAGGAGGAAAAGAAGGGCTTGTTTATACTGGTAAAGACTTCAAATCCAAGCAGTGGGGAATTTCAGGACAGACTGATTGACGGCAGACCGCTCTATGAACATGTCGGCGAACGGGTTGCTGCATGGGGCGAACAGCTTATGGGGGGAAGCGGATATAGTTATGTCGGCGCGGTGGTAGGCGCTACTTATCCCGAACAGGGGAAGATTTTGAGAACGCTTATGCCAAAGGCATTTATTCTTGTGCCGGGGTACGGCGCGCAGGGTGCGTCCGGCAAGGATTTGGTACATTTTTTTGATGCAAACGGTTTGGGTGCGATTGTCAATTCCTCAAGAGGGATTATTGCGGCTTACCAAAATGAAAAATATAAAGAGTTTGGTGCACAAAATTTTGCGGACGCTTCCAGACAGGCGGTCATGGATATGATTGATGATATTATGTCGGCATTGGGAGAGAATGGGAAGAAGTAAAAGGAATCAATAAGAGAACAAAAAAGTAATCGTTTGCCGTCTGCAAGGTTTGCGATTACTTTTTTATTGTGTCTGTTATTCAGGCAGCGGGAATCTTTTGCATTTTCGGAATGCGTTTAGGAAAGCAAGTCGGCAATATTAATGCTGAAATCTTCATAAATACAGACGGGAATCGTATCGTCAAAGTTGTATTGATTTGAGCGTTCCTCTTTTTCAAAATCGTACACCGTAACCGTTTTTGTGCGTGGGTTTACGATCCAATATTCGCGAACTCCGGCGGTGCGGTATTTAAAAAGTTTAATATTATAGTCATTTTCCGTATTTGATGGGGAAGTGATTTCTATAATCCAATCAGGAGCTCCGTTACAGCCTCTTTCGTCCAATTTGTTTTTATTACAAATAACCGAAATATCCGGTTCCACATAGTTTCGGTCATCTTCATTTAGGAATACGGCAAATGGCGCCGGAAATACGCTACAGTTTCCGCCCTTAGACCGGATATAACTTCCGATTGTTATGGTAAATTCACTGACAAGCTGCTGATGCTTGGTGCTTGGCGGGACCATCATATATATCCGTCCGTCAATTAGTTCTGCCCTCTGCCCCTCTGGAAGAGCGTAGATATCTTCAATTGTATAATTTTTTTCCTGCGGTAATGCCATTTTTCGATGCCCCCTTTCCGATACGTGTTTTCATTTTAATATAGGATATTTATTTGCGCAAGATATTTTTCACGCTTTGTTAATCGAAAATTCATTGAATTTACATATTGAATCTGTTACAATACATAATAGTGTGTGTAATTATGCATTTTAAGATTATACAGAAGAAACCGCGTAAATATACGGGAATATAGGATTTTAAATGATTGGAGCCGGAAATGAGTATTGTAGAAAAAATATTTGGTACGCATAGTGACCGCGAGCTCAGGAGAATAGAGCCCATTGTAAAAAAGATCGAAAGCTATCGGGAACAGATGGGAAAGCTTACGGACGATGAGCTGAGAGCGAAAACTGCAGATTTCAAGAAGAGAGTGTCGGAGGGGACAAGCCTTGATGAGATTCTTCCGGAAGCGTATGCGGTTGTCCGCGAGGGCGCAAAGCGCGTGTTGAATCAGGAGCATTACAGAGTACAGTTGATTGGCGGTATTATCCTTCATCAGGGACGCATTGCAGAGATGAGAACCGGTGAAGGTAAAACACAGACAGCCCTTCTTCCTGCGTATCTGAACGCAATGGAGGGAAAAGGTGTTCATGTTGTCACCGTAAATGATTATCTTGCAAAGCGAGATGCCGAATGGATGGGGCAGGTGCATGAATTTTTAGGCCTGAAGGTCGGTGTGGTTTTAAATGACATGAAGCCGGAGGAACGGCGAGAGGCCTATGCCTGTGATATTACTTATGTTACAAACAATGAGCTGGGCTTTGATTACCTGCGTGACAATATGGTCATCTATAAAGAGCAGCTTGTTTTAAGAGATTTGCACTATGCAATCATTGACGAGGTGGACTCCGTTTTAATTGACGAGGCGAGAACACCGCTGATTATCTCCGGACAGAGCAGCAAGTCAACAAAGCTTTACGAGGTCTGTGATATTTTGGCAAGACAGATGAAGCGTGGTGAGGATGTTCCCGAGATGACAAAAATGGATTTCGTCATGGGTGTCGAGCAGGAGGAGACTGGCGACTTTATCGTAAATGAGAAGGATAAGGTAGTCAATCTGACGGCGGCAGGTGTAGAGCGCGTGGAGAAATTCTTCCAAATCGAAAACCTTGCCGATCCGGAGAACCTTGAAATACAGCATAACATTATTCTTGCATTGAGAGCGCACAACCTGATGTTCCGCGATCAGGACTACGTTGTAAAGGACGATCAGGTATTGATTGTCGATGAATTTACGGGACGTATCATGCCGGGACGCCGTTATTCCGACGGACTGCATCAGGCGATTGAGGCGAAGGAGCATGTAAAGGTAAAACGTGAGAGCAAGACGCTTGCGACAATTACGTTCCAAAACTTTTTCAATAAATTTGACAAGAAGTGCGGTATGACTGGTACGGCGCTTACCGAGGAAAAGGAGTTTCGGGATATCTACGGAATGGACGTTGTGGTGGTTCCAACACACCGTCCGGTTATCAGAGTTGACCGGCAGGACAGCGTTTACAAGACGAGAAAGGAAAAGTTGCATGCGATTGTAGACGCGGTGGAAGCCGCACATACGACAGGGCAGCCGGTGCTTGTCGGTACGATTACGATTGATGCCAGCGAGGAGCTGAGCAAGCTGCTGACAAGGCGTGGTATCCAGCACAAGGTTCTGAATGCGAAATTCCATGAGCTTGAGGCGGAGATTGTTGCAGATGCAGGCCAGCATGGAGCCGTTACGATTGCGACCAACATGGCAGGCCGTGGTACGGATATCAAGCTTGACGAGGAAGCGCGTGCTGCGGGCGGACTGATGATTATCGGTACAGAGCGTCATGAGTCAAGGCGTATTGACAATCAGCTGCGCGGGCGTTCCGGACGACAGGGCGATCCGGGTATGTCGCGGTTTTACATTTCGCTGGAAGACGATTTGATGCGTCTGTTTGGTTCGGAGCGGCTAATCAGTATGTTTAATACACTGGGCATTCCCGAGGGACAGGAGATTGAGCACAAGATGCTCACAAGCGCGATTGAGAATGCACAGAAGAAGATAGAAAGCAACAACTTTGGAATCAGAAAGAATCTGTTGGAATACGATCAGGTTATGAACGAGCAGAGAGAGATTATCTACGAGGAGCGCCGCCGCGTGTTAAACGGCGAGAGTATGCGCGATTTTATCTACAAGATGATTACGGATATTGTGGAGAGCTCGGTAGATACGGCAATCAATGACGATTTGGAGCCGGAAGAGTGGGATTTGAAGGAACTCAACACGCTTCTGCTTCCGATTATCCCGTTACAGCCGGTTGTGCTTGACCGCATTACGAAAAAGACGAAAAACGGTGTGAAGCACCAGCTCAAGGAAGAGGCCGTTAAGCTTTATGAGAGCAAGGAAGCAGAGTTTCCGGAGCCGGAAAATATCCGCGAGATTGAGCGTGTCATTTTGTTAAAGGTGATCGACCGCAAATGGATGGATCACATTGACGACATGGATCAGCTTCGTCAGGGCGTCGGCTTGCAGGCATACGGACAGAAGAATCCGCTTGTGGAGTACAAGATGAGCGGCTATGATATGTTTGACGCAATGATTGCGAGCATGAAACAGGAAACGGTGCGTCTGCTGCTCCATGTAAAGGTAGAGCAGAAGGTAGAGCGTGAGGAGGTTGCCAAGGTAACCGGCACAAACAAGGACGACACGCTCCAAAAAGGGCCTGTAAAGAAAGAGGCAAGGATTTATCCAAACGATCCCTGTCCATGTGGAAGCGGCAAGAAATATAAGATGTGCTGCGGCAGAAATTCGTAATTTGATGAATCAATTCAATCCATAAAATCAGTGCGGAGGCAATTGTGTCTCCGCACCTATTATAAAAAAGGTGGTGAACGCAATGGTAGAACTCGACCAGATGAAACAGGAGTTACAGACCTATGAAAGTCCATTAGCGGAAGTGAGGGATTCACTTTGACCTTGCAGGGAGGGAAAAGCGGATTGAAGAGTTAGAGCGTGAAATGGAAGCACCCGGTTTTTGGGACGATCCCGACCGCTCAAACAAGCTGATGAAGGAACTGAAACAGTTAAAGGACACTGTTGACGAGTGCAATGGATTAAAGACGCAGTATGAGGATATTGAGACACTGATTGAAATGGGATACGAGGCGCAGGACGCTGAGATGATACCGGAAATCAGGGAAGAGCTTGACCGTTTTATCGAAACCTTTGAGGCGCTTCGAATTCGGACGCTTTTATCGGAGGAGTATGACAAGTGCAATGCCATTTTGAAGCTCAATGCAGGCGCAGGCGGTACAGAAAGCTGCGACTGGGCGGGAATGCTCTATCGTATGTATACGAGATGGGCAGAGCGGAAAGGCTTTTCGATGGATGTGCTGGATTTCCTTGACGGGGACGAGGCAGGGATTAAATCGATTACGTTTCAGGTCAACGGTGAAAATGCCTACGGATATTTAAAGTCAGAAAAGGGCGTACACAGGCTTGTGCGTATCTCGCCGTTTAATGCACAGGGAAAGCGTCAGACCTCGTTTGTTTCGCTCGACGTGATGCCGGACATTGAGGAGGATTTGGACGTTGAAATCAACGAAGAGGATCTTCGCATTGATACCTATCGAAGCAGCGGAGCGGGCGGCCAGCATATTAATAAGACTTCTTCGGCGATTCGAATTACGCATATTCCAACGGGAACTGTTGTTCAGTGTCAGAATGAACGCTCGCAGTTCCAAAATAAGGATAAGGCGATGCAGATGCTGAAGGCAAAGCTCTTTTTGCTCAAGCAGGAGGCAAATGCGGAAAAGCTTTCCGATATCAGAGGAGAAGTAAAAGATATCGGCTGGGGAAATCAGATTCGTTCTTATGTCATGCAGCCGTATACAATGGTAAAGGATCACAGAACCGGTTTTGAGTCTGGAAATGTGGACGCAGTGATGGACGGCGGTTTGGATGGCTTTATCAATGCATTTTTGAAATGGAAAAATAGTGGAGCCGCACAAAAAGAGTAGGTGTTTGTGGTCAAATGGAAGGGAATTATGAAAAGAACATGTAAACAGTGCGGCAAAGAATTTGCGCTGTCAGAAAGTGAAATTCGTTTTTATCAAAGCAAAGGCTTGGAGCTGCCAAAGCGTTGTAAGTCATGCAGGGATAAAAATAAAGGGAGCAGCGCTCATGCAGAAGAGAATCAAAAAATTGTGAGTGCCTCGCAGAGCAGTCAACATAATCAGAATTACCAGAATCAGAATCCTCATCGAAATGATAAAAGCTATGTTGTAGTATCAGCCGTAGCGGCATTGTTGGTTTTACTTGTTTTTGTACTGAAAAGTGTTTTTGCAATTCCGGCGGAAGATACTCTGATCGGTGAAGATGTTGTTTCGTCCGGCATACAGGCAGGCAAAGAAAAGCAGCCTGATACGGTAAACGGGGCGCTGCCCAAGGCGGTTGCAGATGCGCCGGAGGGACTGTCGTTACCGGAAAAGAAAGATGGGACGCAGCCAAAGGAACAGCCTGCACAGGAAACGGATGTTCAGATACATCCGGATGCGCAGAAAGAAACGCCGTCTGAAACGGAGATTGCCGCGGCGGCTGCAGCCTTAGAAGCAGCAGGGCCGGCAGAAGCGGTACCGGAAACGTCAAATGCGGCATATTGTTTTAGAAAGGCGGAGTATCTTACGGAGCATTTCCAAAAGCATGGGGCAGAATTTCCGTATGCTACGGAGGAGGAATATCTTCTCGGTGCAAACAATGTTATTCAAAATCCGAATGCGCTTCATAAGCTTGAGGCGGAGGACGGGGACGATGTTTATTATGTGGAGAGTACAGGAGAATTTGTTGTCGTTTCCACAGATGGTTATATCCGAACGTATTTTATAGCAGCTCTTGATTATTATAACAGACAGTGAGAAGGCAGAAAGATAAGAAAGCAGAAAATAAGAATACAAAAAATCCGGAGGCTTATTGAAACAGACAATAAGTATCCGGATTTTTGTGATCGTAATAAGACACCTTCTAATAAGAATATCGGCATTTTGCAAGCTTCTTTTAGCTATTAAAGCATGGAAGCGCGAAGCTCTTCACCGCTTTTTGCGCTAAGATAAGCGGGCGCAATATCAAAGACGGTTTTGCAGCCGCTCTGTCCTTCCTGCGCAAGGCGATGTGCCGCTCTTGCGTATGCGACAAGCACGCTTGCGGTAAATTCAGGGTTGGAGTCGAGCTTTAACTGATACTCAATTAAATGCTTGTGTTCGCTATTCCAGCCTGTCACGCCGCTTCGAAGCACAAATCCGCCATGCGGAATGCCACTGTGATTTGTAAGCAGCTCCTCCTCGCTGATAAAATGAACCGTTGTGTCATAGTCCGCGAAGTAGTTTGGCATATTCTTGATTTCCTGCTCGATTTTTGCAGCGTCAGCGCCTTCTTCCAAAACAACAAAGCATTCTCTTGTGTGTTTCTCGCGCGTTGTAAGTTCGGGATTGCTGCCTGCGCGGACAGCCTCCAGTGCACTGTCAACGGGAATGGTGTACTGCTTGGCATTTTTAACGCCGTCAATACGGCGCAGTGCGTCGGAATGCCCCTGGCTGACACCCTTGCCCCAAAAAGTATAGTCTTTGCCGTCCGGTAAAAGCGCGTTTGCATAAAGGCGGTTTAAGGAAAACATTCCGGGATCCCAGCCAACGGAAATAATGCCGATATGGGAAGCTTCTTTTGCAGCGGCATCTACGTTTGCAAAATGCTCTGGAATGCGCGCATGGGTGTCGAAGCTGTCAATCACGTTGAAACATTTGACATATTCGGGTGTCTGTTTCGGCAAATCCGTTGCGCTGCCGCCGCATAAAATCATAACGTCAATTTTATCCTTCCAATTCGCAGCATCGTCTACGCTGCGCACAGCAGCGCTTTTCGTAAGAATAGAGAGCGAGGCAGGATCGCGTCTTGTAAAAACTGCCACAAGCTCCATATCATTGTTTTGGCGGACAGCACACTCAACGCCGCGTCCAAGATTCCCATAACCTAAAATTCCAATACGTGTTTTCATGAATGTATTTCTCCTTTTTGTTTTTATTTTAAGAACTGGTGTTCATATTTTTGTTTCGGACGGACATCATATCAAGATAGAAATTCGTATTTGTCATTTGCATATAAGGTATTACCCAAATCAGTGTCAGTCCACAGGTGAAAACGCTCAAAAGCAGAATGGGCAGAAAGCTGATTTGCAAGAGCACGTATCGAAGCTTGTTTCCGTGCATTACCTCGACACTCTTTTTTAAGATTTTCATCGCGCTCCAATCAGGAAAGTCAAGCATGATATAGTAGGCAGGTACAAAGACCAGACGCAGCAGAAAGGATACCAGCGAGCAGGCAAGCAGTGACAGATAATAAGTACCCATAATGCTGTAAAATACACTGTAAAATTCCATCATTTCATTGAGCGTGGTCGTTTCGGTAATCTCGGGAACCATCAAGTCAGCTGAGTTTAAAAGGGTCATGTTCATAATGTCACATGGGATCATGCAGACGGTATTGATAAACGTAAATAACAGACCGATTTTTAAAGCGGTAGAGAAATGATTCCGAAAGCCGTCAAACAAATCGCCGATCTGCGCAGGCATGCTGCAGGACGACTTCATGTAAATCAGAGTTGTTCCTACCTGCAGCACAGAGAGAATAACCTGTATGATAAAAGACACCAGATAGTTGACAAAATAGTTGCCGGATATCAATATGCTGGAGCAAAAAAAGGATATCAAAAACGTGATCAGCATTGTTCCGATTAAAAGTCCAAAACGGCCCATCATCTGCGTCCGCGCAAGATATTTCAGCTCAGCATTGCTTTTATATTGTGAATATTCCATAGAATGCCTCCGTTTCCGCGCAGTTTTCTGCGCTATATATTGTATTATTCTACCACGATATATGGAATAAAACAATGAAATCAAAATGAAATGCAATAAAAGTTTCTTGAACAGACTGCAAAAATATCATATAATCATATCATACAAAATTAAAAGAGGGATAAAGAAAATGGACATTATTTTAAAACTGAAAGAAGAACTAAACATTGAAAAATGGCAGGCGGAAGCGGCAGTAAAGCTGATTGATGAGGGAAATACGATTCCCTTTATATCAAGGTACCGCAAAGAGGTCACAGGTTCACTGAATGATGAGGTGCTAAGAAACTTAAACGAGCGGTTAGGCTATCTTAGGAACCTTGAGGAGAAAAAGCAGCAGGTGCTTGGAAGCATAGAAGAGCAGGGAAAGCTTACCGATGAATTAAAGGAAAAAATCATTGCGGCGGAGACAATGGTCGCAGTCGAGGATTTATATCTTCCGTACAGACCAAAGAGAAAGACAAGGGCAAGCGTGGCAAAGGCAAAGGGACTGGACGGACTGGCAGACATTATTCTTGCACAGGAAACGCAGAAACCTCTGATTGAGGAGGCAGAGCCTTATGTGAGTGAGGAAAAGGAAGTAAAGAATGTCAAAGAGGCATTGCAGGGCGCAATGGATATTATTGCGGAACAGATTTCGGACAATGCCGACTATAGAACATACATTCGAGAAGCAACCTTTGAGGAAGGCAAATTGGTTAGTCAGGCAAAGGACGAAAAGGTGCAGAGTGTATACGAAATGTACTATGATTTTGAGGAGCCCGTAAACAAGGTGGCAGGCCACCGAGTACTTGCGATTAACCGCGGTGAGAACGAGAAAATCCTTACTGTTAAAATTGAAGCGCCCGTAGAGCGTATTATTCGTTACCTTGAAACAAAAGTGATTACAAGTGAAAATGAAAACACAACACCGGCGCTTCAGGAAACGGTCAAGGACAGCTATGAAAGACTGATTGCGCCCGCAATTGAGCGCGATATCAGAAACGTGCTTACGGAAAAGGCGGAAAACGGTGCGATTTCTGTATTCGGAAAGAATTTGGAGCAGCTTTTGATGCAGCCGCCGATTGCCGGTAAGGTTGTGCTTGGCTGGGATCCTGCTTTCCGGACAGGCTGCAAGCTTGCCGTTGTCGATGCGACCGGAAAGGTGCTTGACACAAAGGTCATTTACCCGACTGCGCCGCAAAACAAGGTGGAGGAGTCGAAGAAGGAGCTGAAAAAGCTGATTCATAAGTACAATGTCAGTCTGATTTCCGTAGGAAACGGAACGGCGTCCAGAGAGTCGGAGCAGGTGATTGTCGAGCTGATTAAGGAGCTTGACACACCGGTGCAGTATGTGATTGTCAATGAGGCAGGTGCGTCTGTTTATTCGGCAAGTAAGCTTGCTACGGAGGAGTTCCCGAATTTTGATGTGGGGCAGAGAAGCGCGGCTTCTATTGCAAGGCGTTTGCAGGACCCGCTTGCCGAGCTTGTAAAAATTGATCCGAAGTCCATTGGCGTAGGGCAGTATCAGCATGATATGAACCAAAAGAAACTGAGCGAGGCGCTAAACGGTGTGGTTGAGGACTCTGTTAATAAAGTCGGTGTGGATTTGAATACGGCTTCCGCTTCTTTGTTGGAATATATATCGGGTATCAACAAGACAATCGCGAAAAATATTGTGGATTACCGCGAGACAAACGGCAGATTTACGAACAGAAAGCAGCTTTTGAAGGTAGCAAAGCTTGGCCCGAAGGCGTATGAGCAGTGTGCAGGCTTTATGCGCATTACTGACGGTGAGAATCCGCTTGATGCGACAAGCGTGCATCCCGAGTCATATGCTGCGGCGATGCAGCTTTTGGACAAGCTTAACATCTCAATGGACGACTTAAAGGAAATTCAGAAAAAAGCGGCATTGGCGAAGAACACAAAAACAAAGTCCGCAAAGCCGGAAAAAAATAAAAACAATAGAAACAAAAAAAACAATATTGTAATCCGTAACACAAATACGGCAATGGGAAAGGCGCTTGCGGCAGCTATGGGACAAATGGCAGCAGAGGAGAGCAGTGCACAGAAAAATGACACAAGTGTCATAAATGAGCCGGTACCATCGGCTCCAATAGCCGCAGGAAGCCTTGAAAAGCGTGTAAAGGATAAGGTAAAAATGGCAGAGGAGCTTGGCATTGGTGAAATCACGCTGACCGATATTTTAAAGGAGCTGGAAAAGCCTGCGAGAGACCCGCGTGAGGATATGCCAAAGCCGATTTTAAGGAGCGACGTTTTGGACATGAAGGACTTAAAGCCCGGTATGATTCTGAAGGGAACAGTCAGAAATGTCATTGATTTTGGTGTGTTTGTGGATATCGGCGTTCATCAGGACGGACTTGTGCATATTTCTCAGATTACCGAGAAATACATCAAACACCCGCTTGAGGCTGTGAGCGTTGGGGATATTGTGGATGTAAAGGTATTGGATGTGGATATGGCAAAGAAACGAATATCCCTTACCATGCGGCTTGCGAATTCCTGATGATGTTTAGGAAATAGGGCTGTCGGGAAATAGATAGTCCATAACAGGGCAGCCGGTGGCTGACATAAGTTATCGGCTGCCCTAAACTTTCATTAAGAAAGGAAAAAGAAGGATAACGACAGTCCAATACCACAGGTACGCCCTTATTAAGTGGTTCTTGTGGGATTCAAGGAATCGGATTTGTGCTTGACTTTTCTGTACACATTTTTTATAATGCTATTGAAGCAGGAGAAATCTGCTATATAACTGAATACAATATGATATGTGTTTGCGAGGGAACTGAACAAGTTGAAAAAGGTTAAGACCTGACCTCTGGACCTGTCGGCTAATACCGGTGTAGGGAAGCAATTTCTTACACCGTTCTGTGTTTGAAAGAGCTTCCGAATTGTCGGAGGTTCTTTTTTCTTGCTGAAATCACAAAGGAGGAGAAAACTAAAATGTCATTTATAAGTAAAATTATAACAAAAAATATCCCAATTTGGGATCAATGCGCTGCGTCCCCTTTACTAAAGGGACTCCAAACAAAAGTTCTCCTAATGAAAAAATTCAAAGCGTATATTATTCAGGACAGCATTTATTTGAAAAATTATGCCTGCGTAAGCAAGGCAAAGGCTTATGTTACCACAGTAATTGCGCATTTTTTGTCAATCGGTAAGGGTAATGGTCCGACGCTTTATTTTTACCGGTTGTATCAACATGGATTACAGGGAATGGAGGAAGGATGAGTATGAACTATGATTATTCCGTTTATTTGGTTACCGACCAAAGATGTATGAGCACCAACACCTTATGCGAAGCAGTAGAACAGGCAATTTTAGGCGGTTGTACAATGATTCAGCTGCGCGAAAAGGAACTTGATTCATTCAACTTTTATTGTCTTGCAAAAAATATAAAGCGGGTAACAGATAAATATGATATTCCACTAATCATTAATGACCGTTTGGACATTGCCTTATCAATCAATGCGGCAGGTGTCCATATCGGACAAAATGACATTCCGGCGGCTGCTGTGAGAAAGATAATCGGAAAGGATATGCTGCTTGGTGTGTCGGCTTCCACCCTGCACGAAGCGTTACAGGCACAGCAGGACGGAGCGGACTATTTGGGCGTTGGCGCAATGCGGCCGACAAAGACAAAGCATGATGCAAAAATGGTATCGGTCAGTGAACTGAAAAGAATCTGCCAAACGGTTCAAATCCCTGTTGTGGCAATTGGCGGAATTAATCAGGATAATGCAGCCGGTTTTTTGCTAACGGGCATAGACGGAATTGCTGTTATTTCGGCAATTATCGCGCAGCCGGATATCCGGCAGGCAGCTGCGGAATTAAAACGGATTACAATTGCAGAAAGTAACTTAGACACGTCAAAATAACTAAAAAATGTGCTAATAATTTGTGATAGGTTACGCGCTTAACCCTTTGTGATATGGCGGAAAAATGCTACAATGAGAGAAAGAAAAGCAAGGGGGAATTCTTATGGAAGAAAGACGGGTGCGGATTGTTGATATTACGCAGGAGCTTGGGCTTAGTACCGCAACAGTAAAAAGGGCACCGAAAGGTGCTTTGTATATCAGACAACAATATCTGTACGGATAAGGAACGCATGGACGGGTGCAGAGACGCAATGAGAGACGCAACGGTGGATTTTATGCAGGTGCCTTTAACGGCGGCGCAGCGGCGTGATTTTTATCACATGAGTCTGGCAGCGATAAGGCAATACTCTGCTGTGTTCGCCGTTTCGGACACATATGCAATAGGGCGGATGCATTTTCTGCAAGAGCAGGGAATGAAGATTTCAAAGGAGATTTCAATTGTAGGCTTTGACAATATGGGACTTTGCGAGCGTGCCTATCCATGCCTTACAACGGTAGGACAAGATGCATATGAGCGTGCAAAAGCGGCAGTAGCAGCCCTGCAAAAGCTAAAGGCAGGCGAAATAACGGAGGCTGTGCAGAAAATTCATGTCTATCTTGTGGAAAGAGAAAGTGTGGGGGAGTATGATGCAACATAAAACAGAAGAACGGGAATTTCGAAAAAGCCTGATACGCATAGCGCTCCCTGTGACATTACAGTCCCTGCTCCAGTCCTCATTCAGCATCATTGACCAGGTTATGATCGGGCAGCTGGGAAGTGCAAGCATTGCAGGTATCGGACTTGCCGGAAAATTTGCATCACTGTATTCGGTAGTGCTTGGTGCAGTGTCTGCTGTGGCAGGAATTATTGCTGGCGCAGTATATCGGACAGAAAAAGGAACGTGCGCTTGGCAGCAGCTTTTGCAGAAACATGCTCCTTTCGTTTGTAATAGCCGCAGTGTTTACGCTTGTGTGCGTGCTGTTTCCGACAAAGATTATGTCACTGTATGCGAATGATATGGAAACACGTGCAAATGCGGCAGCGTATCTGAAAATTTATGCATATTCCCTAATCCCAATGGCGGTTACGTCGATTGTCTCTGTGCTGCTGCACTGCGTGGAGAAGGCGTATCTTCCGCTGATTGCGGGGATTTTGTCAGTAGTGCTCAATACGGTTTTGAATTATGTTCTGATTTTTGGCAAGTGCGGTTTTTCTCCAATGGGCGTGAGAGGAGCAGCGATTGCAAGCGTGTCAGCACAGATAGGCGCATGTGTGCTGACATTGCTTTTCTTTTTTGGCAGGCTGGCAAAAGTAAAAGGACAAATTCGTTTTTCCCTCAAATCGGACAGGCAAAGTACAGGGCAATATGTTAGAATTCTTGCGCCTGTTTTGATATGTGAGTTTTTGTGGAGTGCAGGTGAAAACGTATATGCGGCAATCTACGGAAATATTGGGACAGATGCCTGCGTGGCAATGACGATGACAGGGCCTGTGCAGGGTATTATGATTGGAGTATTGAGCGGACTATCACAGGCAGCCGGCATATTGATTGGCAAGTCCCTCGGGAACAGGGAATATGATAAGGCATACAGGGATTCCGCAAGACTGATGCAATACGGAATCCTCGGCGCGGTATTCTTGTCACTGGCTCTGGTTTTTATCAGTCCGGGCTATGTTTTGATTTATAATGTAAGCGGGCTGGTGCGCGGCATCTGTGTCAGAATATTGATGGTATATGCGTTCATAGCGCCTGTAAAGGTCTGCAATATGATTCTTGGAGGCGGAATTATCAGAAGCGGCGGCAGAACAGGCTATGTGATGTGGATTGACATGATAGGCACTTGGATTTTCGGCGTGCCGCTTGGACTGCTGGCAGCATTTGTACTGCATCTTCCGATACAATATGTCTATTTTATGCTGTCACTTGAGGAAGTGGTGCGTCTGCTCATTTCATTTGTAATATTCCGCAGATAAGACTGGATGAAGAGCCTTGAATAAACCAATGACATTTTTGCTGTTTTGTAGTATACTTGTTTTTATAAATAATGCAGGAAGAGGCAAGAAAGGAAACATGTTATATGAAAAAGAAGAACAAAACGACGCAGCTGATTGTTGTGCTTATCTTAATTTTTTCATTGATACTGCTGAGCATATGCATTGCAATCTATGCGGCAGGCGATATTGGGACGGAAGGAACAGGGCCTTATCCGGAGGAAACAGAAAATATGACACAGATGTCAGAAACGGAACCGGATAAGGAAAGTGAGAATACAGAAAATATGACACAAATGTCAGAAATACAATCTGATGCGGAAAACGAAACGGCAAGCAATATGACACAAGTGTCAGAAATGGAAGACACACAGGCATATTTCACGGCAAGCGCGATAACGGAAGAAATATTTGAGAGAATAAACGGCTGCTCATATGTCGAAAATGAAGACATCGCGCTTGAGGATTTGCGTTATCTGAAAATACTGCACATAGGCTTTGACGGTGAGGAGCATGAAGGCGAGCTGATTGTCAATCAGGCGATTGCAGACGATATTCTTGAAATTATGGAGGCGCTTTATCAAAATCAATACCCGATAGAACGCATGGTTCTTGTTGACGAGTACGACGGAGATGATGAGAAATCCATGCAGGCAAACAACACATCATGCTTTAATTACAGGACAGTGGAGGGTTCACGCAATCTGTCAAAGCACAGCTACGGGCTGGCGATTGACATGAATCCGTTCTATAATCCCTGTGTGCGCACCTATGCCGACGGAAGCTCCAAAAGCTTTCCGGAAGGAAGTGACGAATACGCGGACAGGAGTAAGGACTTTCCGTATAAAATCGATCAGGACGACTTATGCTATCAGCTTTTTACGGAACATGGCTTTCGGTGGGGCGGAACGTGGAACAGCTTAAAGGATTACCAGCATTTTGATAAGCAAATCAATTAACGGCAAAATAAAAGAATAGGAAAGGTTGTGGGATTATGGATAACGCAAAAAATGTACTTGTAGTGGTGGATATGCAGAAGGATTTTATTGACGGAGCGCTCGGAACAAAAGAGGCGGTAGAAATCGTTGACAATGTGGCTGAAATGATAAAAGGCTTTGACGGAGAAGTCGTCTTTACAAGGGATACGCACTTTGATAATTATCTGGAAACACAGGAGGGGAAAAAGCTTCCGGTACCGCATTGTATAAAAGGAAGCGATGGCTGGGAGATTGACAAAAAGCTGGAGGTGCTAAGGCTTGACGGTATGAAGGTGTTTGACAAGCTGACTTTTGGCTCTATGGAGCTTGCGGATTATTTAAAATCGCTGCCAGCGCTTGAAAGCGTGACGCTCATAGGGCTATGCACTGACATCTGTGTCATTTCCAATGCTCTTTTGATCAAGGCAGCCCTTCCTGAAGTGAACATCAGCGTTGTGGAGCGGTGCTGCGCAGGAGTGACACCGGAAAGCCACCAAAATGCGCTTGAGGCAATGAAAATGTGCCAAATTGACATTCAGTAGCAAAATTTGTAACAAGGGAAATTCTTTGAACGCAGGCTCGTCAGCCTGCGTTTTTATATGCAGACGCAGGGCACGCTGCTATTCTAAAAAAACAAAAACAATAAAAATTTATCGCAAATCAATAAAAAAGTATTGAAAAACAATATTAAGAGTGATATGATAAGAAAAAGCCATAAGGAAATAAAAGGAAAATTATTTTGAAATGGAGGAGTGACATGAAAAAGGAAACAGTGGCAGTGATTACGAAATACCTGTTAGATGTTATGTTTTTTGCAGGGATTATTGTAACAGTTACATTACCTTGGTCGGTGAGGCTGGTCGCGGATTTTATCCACTTTGAGGATTTTGAAAACCAATACATGGAGGTGGTTATTATTTACTTTGTGCTTGGCATTCTTGCGGTACTGATTTTGGGTGAGCTGCGGAAAATGTTTCGAACGGTGTTAAACAATAACTGCTTTGTCAGGGACAATGTAGTAAGTCTGCAACGCATGGGGACCTATAGCTTTATCATTGCAGCAGTATGCTTGCTGCGGCTGCTTTTGTTTATGACAGTCGCGGTGCTTGTGCTTGTGCTCGTCTTTGTCATTGCAGGATTGTTCAGCAAAGTGCTTGCGTTTGTGTTTGACAAGGCGGTGGATTACAAGCTTGAGAATGATTTAACAATTTGACGGATTAAGGCAGTGTGGAGGCGAAACATGGCAATTATGATAAATCTTGATGTGATGATGGCAAAACGTAAGATTGGACTTACAGAGCTTGCGGGTGATGTGGATATTACCCTTGCGAATCTTTCTATTTTAAAAAACAATAAGGCAAAGGCTGTGCGGCTTGCAACGCTTGACGCCATCTGTAAAGCATTAAACTGCCAGCCGGGCGATATTTTGGAGTATGTTCCCGACGAGGCAGCGGACAGCAAGAACGCAGATGAAGGAGGAGAAGATAATGGACAATAATGCAATCAAAGAAGGATGGCAGTATGCACAGACTTCCAAAAACGAACCGCAGCTTCATCATGGCGCGGAAATCAAAATGCTTGAACAGAAAGCAGGCCGGCTGCGGCATTTGGGAGCAGGCAGCGCTCTTTATGCACTGTTTTATACCTTTTGCTTATACCGGAATGCGTCAGGTATCACATACCCTTTTTTCGTCGGCGCAACCCTCTTGTATTTTGGCTATTATACGAGAGAGTACACAGAGAGCTGCGCAAAAGAGCATAGTCTGTGGGGGAAGGCATCATGGTACAGACGGTTTTTGGTGGCAGCGGCGCTTATTTTGGGCGTGCTAAACTGCATGACAGATTCGGGGATGCTGCTGTTTTTCAATAAAGCATTGCTGTGCATGGTGTTTGGCGTGCTGATTTTGCAGACATGGCATGACGTGTCGGGCTGGAGTATTGCTGCGCATTTAAAAGGGCTGTTTCATCTTGCAATCGGAACTATTGGCCGGATTTTTACAATCTTTTATGACAAAGGGGCGTCCAGAAAGCTCAGACGGCTGCGGGGCGATCGGAATGCCGACGAACGCAGCGGGGAAAAAAAGCGTATTCTTGTGTGTGTGTCAATCGGCCTTGTCATTGCACTTCCGCTAGTCTGTATTTTGTTGATGCTGCTTGGCAGTGCAGATGTTGTGTTCTACAATTTGGTGCGCGATGTGTTGTTGTTTCAGATCGATATTCATCCTGCTGATTTTATCTATCATGCTACTTCAGCGGCATTTTGCGCGGTTGTTGTGTTCATCGTTTCCTATGCAGTATTTTGCTACTGCAATGATGCGGCGGAGATAAAAGCTGTTGACGAAATGGCAGCGAAAAACGGGGACGGGTTTGACACGTATATTGCCGTGACAATCAGTGTGCTTGTGTGCGTGATTTATTTGGTATTTTCGGGAATTCAGATATTCGGGCTTTTTATGGGGCGTCTGAAGCTTCCGGAAGAATATACCTATGCTGAGTATGCAAGAAGCGGTTTTTTTCAGCTTGTGTTTGTGTGTCTGATAAATGTGGTGCTTGTGCTATGCATGCTTGCATACTTTGAAACAGGAAGGGTATTAAAGGCAGTGCTTAGCGTAATCTGTGGGTGTACCTATATTATGGAGATTTCGGCACTGTTCCGCCTGCTGATGTATATCCGGATATATCATCTGACCTTTACGAGAGTGCTTGCGCTGTGGGGGATTGTGGTCATTGCGGTCATAATGGGCGGCGTGGTTTGTTGTATTTTCCGTTCGGGATTTAAGCTGCTGCAGTATGTGCTTGTGACAGTATCCGTATGCTGGATTGTCTTTTCGGCGGCGCATCCCGATTACTGGATTGCAAAATACAATCTTGCAAAGAGTGCAACCTGTGAAAATGTCGATACGTACTATATCAAAACAAGACTGTCGCTGGACGCAGCGCCTGCACTGGTGGAGGCGGATTACAGCTTTATTGACGAGTACGGTGAAATGAACGGAAAATATAAGGAATGGAAACTTAAGGACTATCAGGATGCCACAAAGGGGATGTTGGGGTTTCGGAATTTTAATTTTTCGAGAGCGTATGCATGTGTGCACGATATTGACGGGCTGAGTTCGGATAAGGTGGTGAGGAATCCTTAGATGAGAGAGCGATTGTTAAAAGATATAAAAGCGTTTTATCCTGCGATCATTGCGTTTGCCGTTTATAATATTGTTGTAAGAAAAATATTTCACGCGTATTGTCCGTTTCTGATCGTGACAGGTTTTCCCTGCGCAGGCTGCGGTATGACGCGGGCGGTGTTTTATATTTTTACGGGACAAATCAAACGGGGAATGGATTTAAATCCTGCGGCTCCTATGTGGATATTGTTTTTGATATGGTTTTTTGTAAATCGCTATCTGCGTGGATGTATGCCAAAATATATAAAGACAGTGCTTGCAGTGGTTGTGCTGGTTACATTTGGCATTTATCTGTATCGCATGATAAATTTTTTCCCCGGCAGTCCGCCGCTTGTATTTTATCGAAATAATATGATTTCAAGATTGCTGCGGAGGATGAAAGGATATGTGTAAAGCATGTCGATATTTGTTGCATAATAACGTTGTTGTATGTTATGATAAGGAATAAGTGAAATTTTGCGCAGTTTTTTTGGAGGAATAAGGTTGAAAACGAAAATTTTCAGCCGGCAGGTTTGTATTTTACAATTCAAATCCGCAGATTTTGAAAGGAGTAAGGTTATAAACATGGACAACAACAATATGTATGGTCAGGGAAATCAAAACGTGGATCAGGAACAGCCTCAGCAGCAGCCATATCAGCAGCAGGTACCCGAACAAAACAGCAGCCAGCAGTATAATCAGCCGTATCAACAGTCACAACAGCAGTATAATCAGCCGTATCAACAGTCACAGCAGCAGTATAATCAGCCGTACCAACAGTCACAGCAGCAGTATTCTCAGTTATATCAGCAGCAGCCATATCAGCAGCAGCCATATCAAACGGACAGTGACCTCGAGGAACCGGTAAGCTTTGGCGACTGGATGCTTTCGATTCTTTTGACAATGATTCCCTGTATCAATATTATCATGATTTTTGTCTGGGCATTTGGCAGTGGAGTTAAAAAGAGCAAGTCAAACTATTTTAAGGCAGTGCTTGTGTGGACGCTAATATGGACTGTACTCATGATCGTCATGATGATCGGACTTGGCGCCATGATGGCGGCGGTTTCAGAATCATTTTATTAAATAATAATTGTTCATAATAAGAAAAAATAGGAAAAAAATATGATGTACCGGATTTCACGGCGTACATCATATTTTTTTGCCTATTTTCCAATCCACCTTCCACTGGCGCCACAGGGCAAAACCAATCCGTTTGACGATACCGGAAGCCCGATCTCCGACGCTTCAACCTGTCCGCCAAATTTAGGCTCAAGCACTGTCTGCATCATATAGCGCAAAACAGCAGGCTGTAAACCTGTTGTGTAGGAGTTGATCAGGAAAAACAGCGGATTATCACTCAAAATGTCAGCGGTAAGCTCAAGAAACGGAAAAACGGATTCTTCAATTTTCCAAATCTCACCCTTTGGCCCCCTGCCATAAGAAGGAGGATCCATAATAATCGCATCATATTGACTGCCGCGGCGGATTTCCCGTTCCACGAATTTTACACAATCATCGACAAGCCAGCGAATCGGCGCATCTCCAAGCCCTGATGCAGCGGCATTCTCCTTTGCCCAGGCAACCATACCTTTTGCAGCGTCCACATGTGTGACAGATGCGCCTGCGGCTGCAGCGCTTAAAGTTGCGCCGCCTGTGTATGCAAAGAGATTCAATACCTTGATTGTCCGTTTAGGATTCTTCTCAAGTGCAGCCATTATAATAGAAGAAAACCAATCCCAGTTTGCCGCCTGCTCCGGAAAAAGGCCGGTATGTTTAAAGCTAAAAGGCTTGAGATGAAATGTCAGCCCGAGTTCATTTTTTCCTTCATATTGGATCCGCCATTCTTCCGGAAGATGGAAAAATTCCCACTCACCGCCGCCCTTTGCACTTCGGTGATAATGTCCGTTTGGCTTTCGCCAGCCGCTTAATTTCTTGGAAGTATTCCAAA
Organism: uncultured Lachnospiraceae bacterium; assembly: GCA_910577115.1. Taxonomy (GTDB): domain Bacteria; phylum Bacillota; class Clostridia; order Lachnospirales; family Lachnospiraceae; genus COE1. The sequence continues at coordinate 24,659 of CAJTMC010000011.1, read as the reverse complement.
TCACCTGAGGATCGGGACGCACAAGAATATAATTGCCCCAGCGTTCCAGCTTTTCTCCCGAGGAGGTATCAAGTACTTCATAATCTTTCCAATTGTCTGCAATCCACATAAAAAATATGTCCCTTCTAAAATAAATGTAAAGTAAAAAATTCACTAACAGTATACTATAAACCTCCCTTGTGTTACAATGAGAACATTGGAAATTATGCAAAACAAAATTTATGAAAAATGGCGGAAAGGCGCAGATATGCGCTTGTACACAAAAAAAAACAATAAAAATTAAAAAAACACTTGCAAAAGCGTTTTTGCTACGATATACTACTAATTGCTGTGACATGATAGCGATGAAACGTGAGGTTGCTGCCGATATGAGAATAACGGCAGGTTTTCCGCGGAGCGAATGTCAAGTTAGGAAACTGGCGACAAGTCACTGTACCAAAGGCTAGGCCGTATGGCCATCCTTACTATGAAAACGTCTTGTGTTTTTTATAGTAATAAACGATGTGGACGATTGCAACGGAAACGGGGGAGTAAGTGAGCTCTGACGAAGGAAACAGCATGATACACACGGGAGAGTGTACAGTCACCGCTTGTCGTACTTATGAATAAAAAGTGCGAAAAGGAGGCGACTTTTTTTATGGCAAGTCAAGTAATGAGAATTACATTAAAAGCTTATGATCATCAGCTGGTTGATGCATCTGCCAAAAAAATTATCGAGACAGTAAAGAAAAACGGATCACAGGTGAGCGGACCGGTGCCCCTTCCTACAAAGAAAGAGGTAGTAACGATTTTGAGAGCGGTTCACAAGTATAAGGATTCGAGAGAGCAGTTCGAGCAGAGAACGCATAAGAGACTGATCGATATCATCGCGCCGACACCCAAAACAATGGATGCATTGCAGAGGTTGGAGATGCCGGCTGGTGTTTATATTGATATCAAAATGAAGAACAAGTAAGCCTTCTACTAGTATGAGCGCGGATTGAAAACAAAGCGCTCCGCTGTAGAACAAATGGAGGTAAGGAAATGAAGAAAGCTATATTGGCTACAAAAGTCGGAATGACTCAAATCTTCAATGAAGACGGTTCATTAATTCCGGTAACCGTACTTCAGGCTGGTCCTTGTGTGGTAACACAGGTTAAGACCGTAGAAAACGATGGCTACAAAGCGGTTCAGGTTGGTTTTGTAGACAAGAAGGACAGAATTGTCAACAAAGATAAGAGTGGAAAGAAAGAAGTTATCCACAGACATGGCGTGAACAAGGCGCTCAAAGGTCACTTTGAAAAGGCAGGCGTTTCTTCTAAGAGATTTTTAAGAGAATTCAAATTTGAGAATGCAGAGGAATATGCATTGGGAAGCGAGATTAAGGCTGATATCTTTGCGGCTGGAGATAAAGTTGATGCTTCTGCTGTTTCTAAGGGAAAAGGTTTCCAAGGTGCGATTAAGAGACATGGACAGCACAGAGGACCGATGGCACATGGTTCTAAGTTCCACCGTCATCAGGGTTCAAATGGTGCATGTTCTTCACCGAGCCGTGTATTCAAAGGCAAGGGAATGCCCGGACATATGGGCTGTGTAAAGGTGACAGTTCAGAATCTTGAAGTTGTAAGAGTAGATGCAGAGAAGAACCTGCTTTTGGTAAAGGGTTCCGTACCCGGACCGAAGAAAGCATTGGTGACACTCAAGGAAACTACCAGAGTAGAAGCGTAAAAAGAGGTTCGCATAACGGGCGGACGAAAGGAGGACCATACAGATGGCAAAAGTATCTGTTTATAATATGGAAGGCAAGGAAGTTGATACAATCGACTTGAACGATGCTGTCTTCGGTGTAGAAGTAAATGAGCACTTGGTACACATGGCAGTGGTTCATCAGCTTGCAAATAAGCGTCAGGGTACTCAGAAGGCGAAAACACGTTCCGAAGTATCAGGCGGTGGAAGAAAACCTTGGAGACAGAAGGGAACCGGTCATGCAAGACAGGGTTCTACAAGAGCTCCGCAGTGGACTGGCGGCGGCGTTGTGTTCGCTCCGGTACCAAGAGATTATTCATTCAAGATGAATAAGAAAGAGAAGAGGGCTGCATTGAAATCAGCGCTCACAAGCAGAGTGCAGGAGAACAAGCTGATTGTGATTGATGAGCTTAAGTTCGATGAAATAAAGACAAAGAATTTCAAGGCTGTAATAGACAACTTAAACGTGGCAAAGGCATACGTGGTAATCAATGAAAATGATGAGAAGGTTGTTCTGTCAGCAAGAAATCTTCCCAATGTACAGACAGCATTGACGCATACAATCAATGTTTATGACATTATGAAGGGCGGTACGGTAATCCTCACAAAGGATGCTGTAAAGACGATTGAGGAGGTGTACGCATAATGGCAGATATTAAGTATTATGACGTAATCCTTAAGCCGGTTATCACAGAGAAGAGCATGGCCGGTATGGGTGACAAGAAATATACATTCTTAGTTCATACAGAAGCGAACAAGTCTCAGATTAAGGAAGCAGTTGAGAAGATGTTTGAGGGCACAAAGGTTGCCAAGGTAAACACAATGAACCTTGACGGTAAGAAAAAGAGACGTGGAATGGTTGTCGGTAAAACGGCAAAAACAAAAAAGGCGATCGTACAGCTTACAGAAGACAGCAATGATATTGAACTCTTCACGGGCTTATAAAACAGGGTAAGCTGCAGCACAAACTATACACAACAAAAAGTGTGATAATAAATTTAGAAAAGGAGAAACAATCATGGGAATTAAGACATACAACCCATATACACCTTCGAGAAGAAATATGACTGGTTCTGATTTTTCTGAGATTACAAAGAAGACTCCCGAAAAGTCTCTTTGTGTATCAAAAAAGAAAAACGCGGGTCGAAACAATCAGGGTAAAATCACTGTAAGACACCAGGGCGGTGGAAACAGACAGAAATACAGAATTATTGATTTTAAGAGAAATAAAGACGGTATCAGTGCAAAGGTTATCGGTATTGAATATGATCCGAACCGTTCGGCAAACATTGCGCTGATCTGCTACGAGGACGGCCAGAAGGCATATATCCTTGCTCCGGAAGGACTTACGGACGGAATGAAGGTTATGAACGGACCGGAGGCAGAAATCAGAGTTGGTAACTGTTTACCGCTTTCAGAGATTCCGGTCGGTACAATGGTACACAATGTTGAGTTGCATCCCGGTAAGGGCGGACAGCTTGTGCGTTCGGCAGGTAACAGCGCACAGCTTATGGCGAAGGAAGGAAAGTATGCAACGCTTCGTCTCCCTTCCGGCGAAATGAGAATGGTTCCTATCGTCTGCAGAGCATCAATCGGTGTTGTAGGCAACGGTGATCATAACCTTATCAAAATCGGTAAAGCAGGACGGAAACGCCACATGGGCATCAGACCTACGGTTCGCGGTTCTGTTATGAACCCGAATGACCATCCGCATGGTGGTGGTGAAGGTAAGACAGGTATCGGAAGACCCGGTCCATGTACACCTTGGGGCAAGCCTGCACTTGGTCTTAAGACAAGAAAGAGCAAGAAGGCATCTAACAAGCTTATTGTAAGAAGAAGAGATGGCAAAGCAATCAAATAGGACAAATTGCTTGGCGATTAAATAGAGCAATCGCCTGACGATTAATAAGGAGGAATAACCTAATGGCTAGATCATTAAAAAAGGGACCTTTCGCAGATGCAAGCCTTTTAAAGAAGGTAGATGCAATGAATGCGTCAGGAAATAAATCAGTAATTAAGACATGGTCACGTCGTTCTACAATTTTCCCTTCATTTGTAGGTCACACAATTGCAGTTCACGACGGAAGAAAACATGTGCCTGTATATGTAACGGAAGATATGGTTGGACATAAGCTTGGTGAATTCGTTGCAACCAGAACTTACAGAGGACATGGTAAGGACGAAAAGAAATCAAAGGTGAAATAGTTAGTTGAGAGGAGGTTCAACCGTGGCTAAGGAAAAATATAGCAGATCAAGTTATAAAAGAAAGAGAAATGCAGAAAATAGAGAAACCAGACCGTCAGCAAAGCTCTCTTATGCCAGAGTTTCAGTTCAGAAAGCTTGCTTCGTATTAGATGCCATCAGAGGTAAGGACGTACAGACAGCATTGGCTGTTTTAGAGTACAGTCCGAGATACGCTTCCAGCATCATCAAGAAGCTTTTGGAGTCAGCAATTGCAAATGCTGAAAATAACAACGGTATGAATGCCGAGAACCTTTATATTGCAGAGTGTTACGCAAATAAGGGACCGACAATGAAGCGGGTAAGACCGAGGGCGCAGGGCAGAGCTTACAGAATCGAAAAGAGAATGAGCCACATTACAATTGTGCTCGATGAGAGATAGGAGGAAAAAAATGGGACAGAAAGTTAATCCTCATGGACTGAGAGTCGGTGTTATTAAAGATTGGGATTCAAAATGGTATGCTGAGGCTGATTTCGCTGACTGCTTAGTAGAAGATTATAACATTAGAAAATTTTTAAAGAAGAAGTTATTTAGTGCAGGCATTTCAAAGATTGAAATTGAAAGAGCATCTGACAGAGTAAAGGTTATCGTGTTTACGGCAAAGCCCGGTGTTGTGATCGGTAAAGGCGGCGCTGAAATCGAAGTAACAAAGAAAGAGCTTCAGAAGCTTACAGGCAAGAATGTGCTTGTTGATATCAAGGAGATTAAGAGACCGGACAGAGATGCGCAGCTGGTTGCTGAGAACATTGCGCAGCAGCTTGAGAATCGTGTGTCATTCAGACGTGCGATGAAGTCATGCATGGGCAGAACCATGAAGGCCGGCGCTATGGGTATCAAGACAGCCGTTTCAGGACGCCTTGGTGGAGCAGATATGGCTCGTACAGAATTTTACAGTGAGGGTACAATTCCTCTTCAGACATTGAGAGCAGATATTGATTATGGTTTCGCAGAAGCAGATACAACCTACGGTAAGCTGGGCGTAAAGGTTTGGATCTACAAGGGCGAAGTACTTCCTACAAAGGGAAACAAGGAAGGGAGCGATAAATAATGTTAATGCCAAAAAGAGTAAAGCATCGTAAACAGTTCCGCGGTACAATGAGAGGTAAGGCTCAGAGAGGTAATACAATTACTTACGGTGAGTACGGTATCGTGGCAACAGAGCCATGCTGGATTAAATCAAATCAGATAGAGGCAGCCCGTATTGCCATGACACGTCACATTAAGCGTGGCGGTAAAGTTTGGATTAAGATTTTCCCGGATAAGCCTGTAACGGCAAAGCCGGCTGAAACGCGAATGGGTTCCGGTAAGGGAACACTGGAATACTGGGTAGCTGTTGTAAAACCCGGTCGTGTAATGTTTGAGATCAGCGGAGTAGCTGAGGATGTGGCAAAAGAAGCGTTACGTCTTGCAACACACAAGCTTCCTTGCAAGTGTAAGATCGTTTCTAAAGCAGATTTGGAAGGCGGTGCAGTAAATGAAAACTAAGAAGTATGTTGAGGATTTAAGAACCAAATCATCCGCAGAGTTATCGCAGGAATTAGTGGCTGCAAAGAAGGAACTTTTCAATTTGAGATTTCAGAATGCAACGAATCAGTTAGATAATACAGCAAGAATTAAAGAGGTAAGAAAAAATATAGCCAGAATTCAGACTGTAATGACTGCAAAGCTGAAAAACGTAGAGTAGGAGGGAAATGGTCGTGGAAAGAAATTTAAGAAAAACACGTACAGGCAAAGTTGTGAGCAACAAAATGCAGAAAACGATCGTAGTTGCTGTAGAAGATCATGTTAAGCATCCTCTTTACGGAAAAATCGTTAAGAGAACTTATAAGTTAAAAGCACATGATGAGAACAATGAGTGCAACATTGGCGATACAGTAAAAGTAATGGAGACAAGACCTTTATCAAAGGATAAGAGATGGAGACTTGTTGAGATTGTTGAAAGAGTAAAATAGATTTTAAAAATCGCGTTTGCGCGGTTTTGGAAGGAGAATTAGCATGATACAACAGGAAAGCAGACTGAAAGTCGCTGATAATACCGGTGCGAAAGAATTGCTCTGCATCAGGGTTATGGGCGGTTCCACAAGAAGATATGCAGGCATCGGCGATATCATTGTTGCCAGCGTTAAAGATGCAACACCAGGCGGCGTTGTAAAAAAGGGTGATGTCGTAAAAGCTGTCGTTGTACGTACCGTAAAGGGCGCCCGTCGTAAAGACGGTTCTTATATTAAATTTGATGAAAATGCTGCTGTTATCATAAAGGATGATAAGACTCCGAGAGGAACACGTATTTTTGGACCAGTAGCAAGAGAGCTTCGTGAGAAACAGTTTATGAAGATTGTTTCCTTAGCTCCTGAAGTATTATAAGGAGGTGCCGGAATGTTAAAGATTAAGAAGGGTGATACCGTAAAGGTTATTACCGGTAAGGACAAAGATAAAGAAGGCAAGGTTTTATCTGTTGATAAAAAGAACGCTAAGGTTTTGGTAGAGGGAATTAACATGGTTACAAAGCATGCAAAGCCTTCAGCAGCAAATCAGAACGGCGGCATTATCCAGAAAGAAGCTCCTCTTGATATTTCAAACGTAATGTATCTTCATAAGGGCAAAGCGACAAGAGTCGGCTTTAAGATGGATGGAGATAAGAAAGTGCGTTTCGCAAAGACAACAGGCGAAGTTATTGATTAATTCTATGAAAGGAGGTCTAGACTGGTGAGTAGACTAAAGGATATATACAAAAGCGAAATCATGGATGCGATGATTAAGAAGTTCGGATATAAGAATGCCTTGGAAGTTCCCAAGCTTGATAAGATTGTAATCAACATGGGCGTTGGCGAGGCAAAGGAAAATGCGAAGGCTTTAGAGTCAGCCGTAAAGGATCTTGAGATAATAGCAGGCCAGAAGGTCGTTACGACGAAGGCGAAGAAGGCTGTCGCTAACTTCAAAATTCGTGAGGGTATGGCGATTGGCTGTAAGGTGACACTCCGCGGCGAGAAGATGTATGAGTTCCTTGACCGTCTCGTAAACCTTGCGCTTCCCCGTGTGCGTGACTTTAGAGGTGTAAACCCGAATGGATTTGACGGCAGAGGGAACTATGCACTTGGTATCAAAGAGCAGATTATCTTCCCTGAAATCGAGTACGATAAGGTTGACAAGGTAAGAGGTATGGATATCATATTTGTAACAACTGCAAAGAGTGATGAAGAAGCACGTGAGCTGTTAAGACAGTTCAACATGCCTTTCGCGAAATAATAAGGAGGTAAATTCTCATGGCTAAAACAGCAATGAAAATCAAACAGCAGCGCAAACCGAAGTTTTCGACACAGCAGTATAGCCGCTGTAGGATCTGTGGCCGTCCGCATGCTTACTTAAGAAAATATGGAATTTGCAGAATCTGCTTCCGTGAGTTAGCATACAAGGGACAGATCCCCGGTGTGAAGAAAGCAAGCTGGTAAAAAAACGAAAAGATTTTCTAAGGTGCCAAAAGACAGCACCTAAGAAAAACTAAGTTTCGTTTCGAAGAATGCATACGCATTCTTCAAGGATAGATAATTAAGGAGGAAACTGAAATGACAATGAGTGATCCGATTGCAGATATGCTTACAAGAATTCGTAATGCGAACACTGCAAAGCATGATACAGTAGATATTCCTTCATCAAAGATGAAGCTTGCTATCGCACAGATTCTGTTAGATGAAGGTTATATTAAATCATTTGATGTTGTTGAGGATGGCACATTCAAGACAATCCACATCACATTAAAATATGGCGCAGACAAGAATGAGAGAATTATCTCAGGCTTAAAGAGAATTTCTAAGCCGGGTCTTCGTATCTACGCTGGTAAGGATGAGCTGCCAAAGGTTCTCGGCGGACTGGGCATCGCTATCATTTCTACAAATCAGGGCGTTATCACTGATAAGGAAGCCAGAAAGCTTCAGGTCGGCGGCGAAGTATTAGCATTTGTGTGGTAAACACGACGAAAAGGCTTTCTAAGATGACAAAAGACGTCATCTAAGAAATACTAAATTTCGTCGGAAAAGGTTTTCTAAGGTGCTAAAGGACAGCACCCAAGAAAAACTAAATTTCGTTTCAAAGAATTGCAAGCAATTCTTTTGGGCAGAAAAGTGTTTAGATATGAAATAAAAATTAGGAGGTACGGGCATGTCACGTATAGGAAGAATGCCAATCGCGATTCCTGCAGGCGTAACTGTAGAAGTTGCAGAAAATAATAAAGTGACTGTAAAAGGTCCTAAGGGAACACTTGAGAGAGTGCTTCCGGCTGAGATGGAAATCAAGGTTGAAAACGGAGAAGTAACGGTTACAAGACCGAACGACTTAAAGAAAATGAAGTCTTTACATGGTCTTACAAGAACACTGGTTAATAACATGGTTGTCGGCGTAACGGCAGGCTATGAAAAGAAGCTTGAAGTAAATGGTGTTGGTTACAGAGCAGCAAAGGCTGGAAATAAATTGACATTATCTTTGGGATATTCGCACCCTGTTGAGATGATTGATCCGGAAGGCATTGAAACAGTACTTGACGGTACAAACATCATTATTGTAAAGGGTATTGATAAAGAAAAAGTTGGACAATTCGCGGCTGAAATCAGAGACAAGAGAAGACCGGAGCCTTATAAGGGCAAGGGTATTAAGTATGCTGATGAGACAATCAGACGTAAAGTTGGTAAGACTGGTAAAAAGTAAATAAGGAGGGCGTAAGAAATGGTTAGCAAGAGATCAAGAGCAGAATTGCGTGCAAAAAAGCACATGAGAATACGTAACCGTTTAAGCGGTACATCTGAAAGACCACGTTTAGCGGTATTCAGAAGCAATAATCATATGTATGCTCAAATTATTGACGATACAGTTGGAAATACATTAGTTGCAGCTTCTACGGTAGAAAAGGAAGTAAAAGCTGAACTGGAGCACACCAATAACGTTGATGCGGCAGCATATTTGGGAAAAGTAGTTGCAAAGAGAGCAATGGATAAGGGTATTACAGAAGTGGTTTTTGACAGAGGCGGCTTTTTATACCATGGAAAAATTAAAGCTTTAGCTGAGGCGGCAAGAGAAGCCGGCTTGGTATTCTAGGAAGGGAGAAAATCACATGAAACGCACAATCATTGATGCTAGTCAGATGGAATTAACAGATAAGGTTGTTACCATTAAGCGTGTAACCAAGACTGTTAAAGGCGGACGTAACATGCGTTTTACCGCTTTGGTTGTTGTAGGTGACGGAAATGGTCACGTAGGCGCCGGACTTGGTAAAGCCGTAGAAATCCCTGAAGCGATTCGCAAGGGAAAGGAAGACGCAATCAAGAACCTTGTAAACATTGCACTTGACGAGAATAAGTCAATTACACATGATTTTACCGGAAAGTATGGTTCTTCCAGCGTATTATTAAAGAGAGCTCCCGAAGGTACAGGTATCATCGCAGGCGGTCCTGCGCGTATCGTGTGCGAGCTTGCAGGTATTAAGAATATTCGTACGAAGTCTTTAGGCTCTAACAACAAGCAGAACGTCGTACTTTCTACCATAGCAGGTCTTTCACAGTTAAAGACACCGGAGCAGGTAGCTGCAAATCGTGGTAAATCTATCGACGAGATTATGGCGTAGGAAAGTTGAAAAATCAAAGATTTTACAACTGACAAATTTGTGCTGACGCCCAAATTTGCAAATGAACTTGTTCATTTTGGCATTGGCAGTATGGAGGTTTGAAGATGGCAAAAACATTAAAAGTTACTTTGGTAAAATCAACAATCGGTGCAGTTCCCAAGAACAAGGCTACTGTTGAGGCAATGGGCTTGACAAAGCTTCACAAGACAGTAGAGCTTCCTGACAATGATGCAACGAGAGGTATGATTCGTAAAGTAAATCATTTAGTTAAAGTTGAAGAAGCATAATAAAGGAGGTGTCAGAAAATGAGTTTAGAATTATCGAATTTAAGACCTGCCGAAGGCTCTAAACATAGTGATAATTTTAGAAGAGGCCGCGGACATGGCTCAGGAAATGGCAAGACAGCCGGCAAGGGTCATAAGGGACAGAAGGCTCGTTCAGGAGCTCCGAGACCGGGCTTTGAAGGTGGACAGATGCCTTTATACAGACGTATTCCTAAGAGAGGTTTTCACAACAGGAACACAAAGGAAATCGTTGCAATTAACCTTGAAGTATTGGAAAGATTTGAAGCTGGTGCTACTGTTTCAGTAGATACTTTAATTGAAACCGGAATCGTTAAAAATCCCAGAGATGGAGTAAAGATTTTAGGCAGAGGAGAATTAACCAAGAAGCTTAATGTTCAGGCAAATGCATTCAGTGCATCTGCAAAGGAGAAGATTGAGGCACTTGGTGGAACAGCAGAGGTGATCTAATGTTTTCTACATTAAAGAACGCTTTTAAGATTAAAGATATCCGGAGTAAGCTATTGTTTACCTTTCTGATGTTGATTGTAATCCGTTTTGGTTCCCAGCTCCCTATTCCAGGGGTAAATAGAGACTATTTTTCTGCATGGTTTGAGGCTGAGACCGGTGGTGCATTCAACTTCTTTGACGCATTTACAGGCGGTTCTTTTTCAAGAATGTCTGTATTTGCGCTGAATATCACGCCGTATATTACATCTTCTATCATTATTCAGCTTCTCACAATCGCAATTCCAAAGCTTGAGGAGATGCAAACAGATGGAGAGGACGGAAGAAAGAAGCTTGCTTCGATCACGCGTTATGTGACAGTTGCTTTGGCGCTGATTGAGAGTGGCGCTATGGCAATCGGATTTGGCAACCAGGGCTTGCTTCAGACGTATGGTCCTTTGGAGGTTATCACAGTCATTGCGGTGTTGACAGCGGGCAGTGCTTTCCTGATGTGGATTGGTGAGCGGATTACGGAGAATGGTGTGGGTAACGGTATTTCAATCGTGCTGGTTATCAATATTATCTCCCGTCTGCCGGATGATTTCAGCAGCCTGTACGAGCAGTTCTGTCAGGGAAAATCAATTCCTTTGGCGGTTGTTGCGGCATTGATTATTATTGCTATTGTTTTGGCAATGGTTGTTTTCGTCGTTGTGCTCAACAGCGCTGTACGTAAGATTCCGGTGCAGTATGCGAAGAAAATTCAGGGGAATAAAATGGTTGGAGGTCAGATGACGTTCCTTCCGTTGAAGGTAAATACTGCTGGTGTAATTCCGATTATCTTTTCTTCTTCATTGATGCAGTTCCCGATTGTAATATCAACTTTGGTAGGATATAGCGGAAACGGTGTATGGAGACAGATATTAAATGGATTGAATCAGGACAACTGGTGTAATCCAAGCCAGTTGGTTTATTCAATCGGTCTTGTTGTATATATTGTATTGACAGTATTTTTTGCATACTTCTATACATCGTTGACATTTAATCCTTTAGAGATTGCAAATAATATGAAGAAACAGGGCGGGTTTATTCCGGGTATCAGACCGGGCAGACCTACCAGCGATTATCTGACAAAGGTGCTTAATGCAATCATTTTCATTGGTGCAATTGGTCTTGTAATCGTTGCAGTGGTGCCATTCTTCTTTAACGGTGTATTTAATGCATCTGTTTCCTTTGGCGGAACAAGCTTAATCATTATCGTAAGCGTTGTGCTTGAGACAATCAAACAGATTGAGTCACAGATGCTTGTACGCAACTATAAAGGCTTTTTAAATGATTAATCATAAGCAGCCGGACGACAGACAGGAGCAAAGCGTAGGCTTTGCTTCTGTATGTTTTCATGAAAACATAGGATATCAATATTTTGAATTGAGGATATTTGAATTGTTATTGGAATATGCTGAATTGAAGGTATTAAGAGATTCAATTTATTTTGAATAATTTTAGCAAGGAGGACGCAAGATGAAGATTATTATGTTAGGTGCACCCGGCGCGGGAAAAGGAACGCAGGCAAAGATGATAGCAGAGAAATTTGCTATTCCCCATGTTTCAACAGGCGATATTTTCAGGGCGAACATCAAGAATGGCACAGAGCTTGGCATGGAAGCAAAGAAGTATATGGATCAGGGACTTCTTGTTCCGGATGAGCTTACCGTAAAAATTCTTTTGGACAGAGTTGCGCAGGAGGACTGCAAAAACGGTTATGTGCTCGACGGTTTCCCAAGAACAATACCTCAGGCCGAGGTGCTTGATAAGGCGCTGACAGAGCTTGGCGACAAGATTGATTATGCAATCAATGTGGATGTTCCTGATGAAAACATTATCAACAGAATGTCGGGAAGACGTGCGTGCGTGACATGCGGCGCAACCTATCATATTGTGCATATTCCGCCAAAGAGCGAGGGTGTTTGTGATAAATGCAGCGCAGAGCTTATTTTAAGAGACGACGATAAGCCTGAGACAGTTAAAAACCGTCTTGATGTATATCATAAGCAGACACAGCCTTTGATTGATTTTTATGATAAGAAAGGTGTGTTAAGGTCTGTTGACGGTACTGTGGATATGAAAGATGTATTTGCAGCGATTGTGGATATACTGAAATAATTCCGGAAGATGTGAGGATATGAAAGATGGCTGTTACAATTAAATCGCAGAGGGAAATTGATCTGATGAGGCATTCGTGCCAGCTTCTTGCAAAGGTGCATGACGAGTTGGGGCAGGCGATCGAACCGGGGATTTCTACATTATATATAGACCGGCTAGGTGAAAAGCTGATCAGAGGATACGGATGCGTGCCGAATTTTCTTCATTACAACGGATATCCGGCATCAATTTGTGTATCGGTGAATGACGAGGTTGTACATGGAATACCGAGTGCCGACAGAATACTTCAGGAGGGCGATATCGTAAGTCTTGACTGTGGTTTGATTTATAAGGGCTATCATTCCGACGCGGCGCGTACTTACGGAGTGGGGCGCATCAGTCCGGAGGCACGGCAGTTGATTGACGAGACAAAAAAATCTTTTTTTGAGGGAATCAAAAAAGCGAGAGCAGGAAATCACCTGCACGATATTTCAAACAGAATTGATGAATATATATCACAGTTTGGGTATGGGATCGTGGAAGATTTGGTCGGACATGGAATTGGAACATCGCTTCATGAAGATCCACAGATACCTAATTTCAGACAGAAAAGAAGAGGCGTAAGGCTTCGTCCGGGAATGACGCTTGCCGTAGAGCCGATGATTAACATGGGCGGTTACGAGGTGGAGTGGCTGGATGATGACTGGACGGTAGTGACAGAGGACGGTTCTCTGTCTGCCCACTATGAAAATACAATTCTTGTAACTGATGGTGAGCCTGAGATTCTTACACTTTTATAGGAGAGAACGATATGATAGGATATTTCGCATATTCGCTTTCCGGACATGATAAAGGCAAAATTTATCTGATCATGAGTGAAGATCAGGATTATGTGTATTTGGCAGACGGAGATGTAAGAACCATTGACCGGTTAAAGAAAAAAAACAAAAAACATATACAGGTGATAAAGAAAACAGGCAGGAGAACGGATTTGATTTCTGTCACAGACGAAGAAATTAAGTATCAAATAAAGCAGTATTGTAAAGACATTCAGGAGGTAAAAAAATGTCAAAGTCCGATGTAATTGAAATAGAAGGAACAGTAGTTGAAAAACTCCCAAACACAATGTTTCAGGTAGAGCTTGAGAACGGGCACAGGGTACTTGCCCACATCAGCGGAAAGCTGAGACAGAATTTTATTCGTATTCTTCCAGGAGATAAGGTGACATTGGAGCTTTCACCTTATGACTTGTCAAAGGGAAGAATTATATGGCGGGATAAGTAAAAAATTATATAAAATATTCATATTTAGGCTTGCTTTTCCAAATTATGCATGTTATAATATGAAACGGTCTTTTTGAAAGGAGGGTAAGTTGGAAATCTAAGATTTTCAACTGGCAAATTTGTTCTTGCGCCTCATACATCAAAAAGCGCATGCTTTTCGCTGTCAAGAATTCGCAAGACGCAGCAAAGAATGGAGGATTAAGATGAAAGTTAGATCATCAGTAAAACCTATTTGCGAAAAATGCAAAGTTATCAAGAGAAAGGGCAGAATCAGAATTATCTGTGAAAACCCGAAGCATAAGCAGAGACAGGGCTGATTATTATCAGAGGTCATTGTCTTTGGTTATTAAGAGCGGCTGACGTATGCTTTGCTTCCGTCAAAGTAGATGCATACTATAAATATATGACAGGTCTGCCTGTTGTGTGTTTACTTCTTGATACCGAGAAATATTTCGCGTGAGCAGAAAAATAAGACGATTCTGCGACATTCCTGCTTCTGTCCATATGAACAGAACAGGGAAACCGATTAGTATCGGACAAACCGGATTCCTATCCGGTCGGGTATCCAATGCCCCAATCAATTAGTTTACTATTAATCTATGACAGTGCGCATATAAAAAAGAATGCGCAGTCTGTCATGAAACAAAATGGAGGAATTTAACATGGCTCGTATCGCTGGTGTTGACTTACCAAGAGAAAAACGTGTAGAAATTGGATTAACTTATATCTATGGAATCGGTAGAGTAAGTTCCAACAAAATCCTTGAGAAGGCAGGAGTAAGTCCTGATATTCGTGTAAGGGATCTGACAGATGATGATGTTAAGAAAATCAGTGCAATTATTGATGAAGATTACATGGTAGAGGGTGATCTCAGACGTGAAATCGCATTGAATATCAAGAGATTGCAGGAAATCGGATGCTATCGTGGTATCCGTCACAGAAAGGGACTCCCTGTTCGTGGACAGAAGACAAAGACGAACGCAAGAACAAGAAAAGGTCCTAAGAGAACAGTAGCGAACAAGAAGAAGTAAAGCTTGCCAGGTTCGCTATCGAACAGTAGCAAATAAGAAAAAACAGTCTCAGCTTACGCTGAGCCATTGCAGCTATGAAAACATGGATTTTATAGCTGTGTGGGGAACAGTTAATTTAATTGAGAAAGTAGGTTAGTTTAAAATGGCTAAACAGGTTGCAAAAAAAGTAACAAAGAAGCGTGTAAAGAAAAACGTTGAACGCGGACAGGCACATATCCAGTCATCATTTAACAATACAATTGTTACATTGACAGACACAGAGGGCAATGCACTCTCATGGGCAAGTGCTGGTGGTCTGGGATTTAGAGGTTCAAAGAAATCTACTCCATATGCTGCTCAGATGGCAGCAGAGACAGCTACGAAGGCAGCTTTAGTACATGGTTTAAAATCTGTCGATGTTATGGTGAAGGGTCCCGGTTCAGGAAGAGAGGCTGCAATCCGCGCACTTCAGGCATGTGGTCTTGAAGTGACCAGCATTAAGGACGTAACACCGGTTCCGCATAACGGATGCCGCCCGCCTAAGCGTCGCAGAGTATAATGCAGATTTTGAGATGTTAGCAGCGTATAGTGTTAGATGTGCGTCAAAATGTTTCCGTTTTGTGTGCATAATAGGCGGACGCAGAGTAGCCGCCAATAGTAGGAGGATAAAAAGATGGCAGTAAATAGAGTTCCTGTGCTTAAAAGATGCAGATCTCTTGATTTGGATCCTGTATTTTTAGGATATGATAAGAAGTCTAAAAGAAAGTCGCCAAGAGCCGGTAAGAAGATGAGTGAATATGGCTTGCAGCTTAGAGAAAAGCAGAAGGCGAAGTTTATTTACGGCGTGCTTGAGAAGCCTTTCCGTAATTACTATGAAAAGGCCGACAGAATGAAAGGCATGACCGGTGAGAATCTAATGGTTCTTTTGGAGAGAAGACTTGATAATGTTATTTTCAGAATGGGCTTTGCAAGAACAAGAAGAGAGGCCAGACAGGTTGTAGGTCACAAGCATGTATTGGTAAACGGAAAGCGTGTAAACATACCTTCTTATCTGATCAGCGCAGGTGATGTGATTGAAATCAGAGAGAAGTCAAAGAGCTTGCAGAGATATAAGGATATTGCCGAGGTTACAAATGGCAGATTGGTTCCTGAATGGATGGATGTTGATCAGGAGAATTTCAAGGGAACAATTAAGGAGCTTCCTTCGAGAGAGGTTATTGATGTTCCTGTAAATGAGATGCTTATTGTCGAGTTGTATTCTAAATAATTAATTTAGGGCATTTCCAATAAGCAGCTGATGAGAATTTGACAGTAGGAAGTGCGCAGTGCGTACTTTCTATTGTTGCACTTTTTATTATAGTAAAAGACAAAAGTATTTGCCGTTTACTATAATTGATGCATACGACCGCATAAGAAACTCAGCCGCCTTGCGGCATGCGGCCGGTGCAGGGAAAGGCAGATGATAGTTGCGTTTCCTATAATCGTATTCATCACATTCATAAAGGAGGGTATTTACAGTGTTGGCATTTGATTTTGACAGTCCAAATATTGAAGTGGCAGAAATCTCTGAAGACAAAAGGTATGGTAAATTTGTAGTAGAACCTTTAGAGAGAGGTTATGGAATTACACTGGGGAATTCTCTTAGGAGAATTATGCTTGCTTCCCTACCCGGCGCGGCTGTGAGTCAGGTTAAGATTGATGGTGTATTACATGAGTTCAGTTCTATTCCGGGTGTTAAGGAGGATGTGACTGAAATCATCATGAACCTTAAGAGTCTGGCAATTAAAAACAGCAGCGAAACTGATGAAGTTAAGAAGGCAGTTATTGATTTCGAAGGTGAAGGTGTTGTCAGGGCATCTGATATTCAGGTGGATCAGGATATCGAGATTATGAATCCGGATCAGGTTGTCGCTACATTAAACGGCGGTAAGGACAGCAAACTGTACATGGAAATACTTATTACAAAGGGAAGAGGCTATATCAGCGCCGATAAGAATAAGAGCGAGGATTTGCCAATCGGTGTCATTGCCGTTGATTCGATCTATACTCCTGTAGAGAGAGTAAATGTTACCGTAGAAAATACCCGTGTTGGTCAGGTTACTGATTACGATAAATTGACATTGGATGTATATACAAACGCGACACTTGAGCCTGACGAGGCGGTAAGCCTTGCGGCGAAAGTGCTGAGTGAGCATTTGAAGCTTTTCATTAATCTTTCAGAGCTTGGAACAGGCGCCGTTGTGATTAATGAGAAAGAGGACGATGAGAAGGAAAAAGTCCTTGAGATGAGCATTGATGAGCTTGAGCTGTCAGTGCGTTCATACAACTGCCTCAAGAGAGCCGGAATCAATACTGTTGAGGAGCTGACAAACAAGACCTCAGAGGATATGATGAAGGTTCGGAATTTGGGACGCAAGTCTTTAGATGAGGTATTGGCGAAATTAAAGGAGTTAGGTTTACAGCTCAATCCAATGGAGGAATAATTGGCTGTAAATTTAAAATATGTATTTTAATACAAATCGCAGATGCGGTAATTCCAAAGTGTTCGCATTTGTGCTCAGAGATGGAAGTTATTAACGACATTTGATAAATAAGCCCAAAGAGCGTTGTCATTTGTCCCACCAATGAGGGTAGCCGGCATAGCATATATGCAGGTGATTTGTCCTCGAAAATGAAAGGAGCCAATTATGGCAAAGTATAGAAAACTTGGAAGAACATCAAGCCAAAGAAAGGCATTGCTCAGAGGTCAGGTAACTGCTTTGGTTGCAAGTAAGGACGGCAGAATTATCACGACAGAAGCAAGAGCAAAAGAAGTTAAGAAGATTGTCGAAGGATTGATTGCATTAGCCGTAAAGGAAAAGGACAACTATGAAATGGTTAAGGTTACGGCTAAGGTTCCAAGAAAAGACAAGGACGGCAAGAGAGTTAAGGAAGTAAAGGACGGCAAGAAGGTTACTGTTTATGATGAGGTAGAGAAGGAAATCAAGAAGGATATGCCTTCCAGACTTCATGCAAGAAGACAGATGCTTAAGGTATTATACTCTGTAACAGAGGTTCCCGAGAAGAATGCAGGAAAAAAGAGAAATACAAAGGAAATCGACCTTGTAGCGAAGCTGTTTGATGAAATCGCACCTAAGTATGTTGGACGTAACGGTGGTTATACAAGAATAATCAAGGTTGGTCAGCGTAAGGGTGACGGCGCTATGCAGGTAGTTCTTGAGTTTGTATAAGAGCAGAGGATAATTGTATTTTGTACGAAATGCGCTCCCATAGTTTGGGAGCGTTTTTGTATAAAACAGGCGAGGATGGGTAATGATTCAGAAGTGTAGGAATACAGTGTTTTCTAGTTCGCTACTGTTCAGACGTCAACATATGCAGTGGGAACCTGTATTTCTGAATCATTATCAAATGAATACCTGCGAAGGTGTATTAGGAATGGAGGAGGAATATGACAAGAAAAGAAGCCTGTTATTTTCTTGGAATAAGGGAAGATGCATCTGACGAGCAGATTAAAAGAGCATATCGGTATAAGGCAAAACTTTATCATCCGGATGCCAACCCGTCAGGCAACACGAAGGAGTATTATCTTAAGCTTCAGGGAGCATATGAGTATTTGATGCGTAATCCATATGTCCCAAACAACGGTCAGAATACTGCTGCAAGTACTGTGGGGAGAATGTCTAACTGGCAGAAAATGCCCAATACTGCCTATTTTTATCAGATGCCGCCCCAGCCGCAAAGACCGGCAAAGATATTTGCAACGAGCACAGCCGCGCGTGACAGCTACAAAAAACAGAGGGAAATGGCGAGCGAGCATAAAAAGATAGAGAAGTGGGATAAGGATTACAGGGACAGTAAACGCAGAGAACAGCAAATGCAGATGTATGGTAAGGAATATGCTGACAGGATGAATCCGTCCTCAAAAAGTAAAGAAGAGGAGATTCTTGATAAGATCAGGGCAATATGGATTGCCGAAAATATTAAGAGGCAGATCGCACAGGACAGGGAACAAAAGGAAATGCTTCAGCGGCGCAAGCTTTACAAGGCATTTATGCAGCAGAAGATGCAGGATGGCGAGAAGTAGTACCGAAAAGGGTGTAGCAGGAATTTGGCAACTGCGTGGTTATTAGCATGAAAAGCAGATTGCGTACGATTTATGTAAGATTGAGGGTATAACATGGGAATTATTAAGGTTAAGGACTTAATATTTGAGTACATCAGACGCGACGAGGAAGGGAATGTCGAGGGCATTACGACAGCGGTGGACAATATCAATTTGGATATCAATCAGGGCGACTTTGTGGCAGTTTTAGGCCATAACGGTTCGGGAAAGTCCACACTTGCAAAGCATCTGAATGCCATACTCTATCCAACGGAAGGGACAGTGTGGGTTGACGGAAAGGACACGCAGAAGGACGAATATATATGGGAAATCAGGCAGACTGCCGGAATGGTTTTCCAAAATCCGGACAATCAGATTATCGGTCAGATTGTGGAGGAAGATGTGGGGTTTGGCCCTGAAAATATGGGCGTGCCCACAAAGGAAATATGGGAACGTGTGGACGAGAGCTTAAAGGCTGTGGGAATGTATGAATTTCGCAAGCATTCGCCGAATAAGCTCTCGGGAGGACAAAAGCAGCGCGTATCAATCGCGGGCGTGATAGCGATGCACCCTAAATGCATTATTTTGGATGAGCCGACGGCAATGCTTGATCCAAAAGGACGCAGGGAGGTAATCCGCGCTGTGCGCGCCCTGAATGATGTAGAGCGCATTACGGTTATTTTAATTACACATTATATGGAAGAAGTTATTTATGCTGATAAGGTTTTTGTCATGGATCAGGGAAAAATTACGCTGCAGGGAACGCCGCGGGAGGTTTTTTCCAAGGTGGAGCGTTTGAAGGAGCTGCGGCTTGATGTGCCTCAGGTGACACTGCTTGCGCATGCGTTAAGGCAGGAGGGGTTCTCGATTCCTGAGGGAGTGCTGACAAAGGAGGAGTTTCGGGAGGCGTTGGATCACTGTGTTGATGCGCTGTTTTAAGATTAGGAGACTGAAAAATGCCAATTATTTTAGACAAGGTAAGTCATGTATACGGACAGGATACAAATGCGCCCATAAAGGCGCTAAACAATATTAATTTGGTGATCCCCGACGGGCAGTTCATCGGAATTATCGGTCATACGGGTTCCGGAAAATCGACGCTTGTACAGCATTTGAATGGCCTCATGAAGGCAACGGGCGGAAATATTTATTTTAATGGGGAAGATATTGACGATAATGATTTCGATAAAAAGAAACTGCGAAGTAAGGTAGGGCTTGTTTTTCAATATCCGGAGCATCAGCTTTTTGAGACAGATGTGTTTACAGACGTGTGCTTTGGGCCGAAAAATCTGGGGCTTTCGAAAACAGAGATTGAGCTTAGGGCATATGAGGCTTTGAAACTGGTGGGACTTGACGACGAATACTTTTATCAGTCCCCCTTCGATTTGTCGGGAGGACAGAAGCGGCGTGTGGCAATTGCGGGTGTGCTTGCCATGAAACCGCAGGTGCTTGTGTTGGACGAGCCGACAGCGGGGCTTGACCCGAAGGGGAGAGATGAAATTTTAGACCAAATATCAAAGCTCAAGAAAGAAACCGGAATTACGGTGATTTTGGTTTCGCACAGTATGGACGATGTGGCGCGGTACGTGGAGCGCATCATTGTGATGAACAGGGGCTGTGTGATGTATGATGATGAGCCAAGAGAAGTGTTCCGCCATTATGCGGAGCTGGAAAAGATTGGTCTTGCGGCGCCGCAGGTGACTTATATTATGAAGGATTTGCAGGCACATGGATATGATGTGAGCGATGATGTGACGACGATTGACGAGGCAAAAGACGAGATTAAAAGATACTTTGCAAGTCTTGCAGCGGCTAGGAAGGGAAATGGGTGACGGACGATGCTCAGAGATATTACACTTGGCCAATATTATCAGGCCGATTCTGTGATACATAGACTGGATCCGCGGGTGAAGCTCGGATCTACCATACTGTTTATCATATCGCTTTTTGTATTTGACGGTGCGGCGGGATACTTGGTAGCGGCAATTTTTCTAGCCTTTGTTATAAATTTGTCAAAGGTGCCTTTTCGGTTTATGGTCAAGGGAATGAAGGCAATTGTTTTCCTGCTTATGATAACGGTTGTGTTTAACCTGTTTCTGACGCCGGGGGAGCCGCTGGTGGCGATATGGAAGCTAAAGATTACGAGGGAGGGGCTCAGGCTGGCAGTGCTTCTTGCAATACGGCTTAGTTTTTTAATTATCGGTTCGTCGATTATGACACTTACGACGACGCCAAACCAGCTTACGGACGGTCTTGAGAAGATGCTGAGTCCTTTAAAAAGGATAAAGGTTCCGGTGCATGAGATTGCAATGATGATGTCGATTGCCCTTCGGTTTATTCCGATTCTTATGGAGGAAACGGACAAAATTATGAAAGCGCAGCTTGCAAGGTGCGCCGACTTTGATAGTGGGAATATTATCAAAAAGGCGAAAGGGCTTGTACCGCTTCTTGTGCCGCTTTTTATCTCGGCATTCCGGCGCGCGAATGATTTGGCGATGGCGATGGAAGCGCGCTGCTACCGCGGAGGTGAGCATCGTACCAAAATGAAACCGCTTCATTATGCGCGCAGGGATTTTATTGCGTATGCGGTTGTTTTGTGTTACCTTGTAATCGGCGTGGCGGCAGGATATTTGGAACCGGTTTTGCTTGCAATGGCCGGCATAACGGGCGGTGTGTCAATATGAAAAGGGTAATGCTTAAGGTGGCGTATGACGGGACAGATTATCATGGCTGGCAGATTCAGCCAAATGTGGTAACAGTAGAATCCGTTCTAAATGAGACGCTTAGCGGGCTTTTGAAGGAAGAAATAAAGGTGATTGGGGCATCGCGTACGGATACGGGAGTGCATGCGCTTGGAAATATTGCAGTTTTTGATACAAATGCAAGGATACCCGCTGATAAGATATCATATGCGCTGAATCAAAGACTGCCCGAGGATATCCGGATACAATTATCGAAGGAGGTTGCGCCTGATTTTCATCCGAGACATCAAAACAGCAAAAAAACTTATGAGTACAAAATACTAAACTGTGCGTTTCCGGTGCCGGTATACAGGCTTTATTCCTATTTTACTTATGTGAAGCTTGATGTGGAGAAGATGCGGCAGGCGGCATCGTATCTTGTGGGCGAGCACGATTTTAAGAGCTTTTGCAGTACGAAAACAGTGGCGGAAACAACAGTGCGGACGATTTATGACATTCGTGTAGAAAAGTCAGGAGAGCTGATTTGCGTGCGCGTTACAGGTTCCGGTTTTTTGTATAATATGGTACGGATTATTGTGGGAACGCTTATGGAAGCAGGGAAGGGGAGTATTGCACCTGAGCAGATGACAGACATTTTAGAAGCCTGCAATCGCGAGCATGCAGGTCCGACGCTTCCGGCATGCGGGCTTACGCTTATCGGATATGAGTATTTGTAAATAGCAGGATTTGATTTCCTGCTTTTTTTGTATAAAATGACAGAAAGCGGGAAATATGTCTGTTTTGTACTTTAGAGAAAGATTAGAGATGAATGTTATATTATAATTTAAAAAATTTGTCATTTTTTGCAACTTTTTCCTTTTGAAAAGCGTCTAATGTATATAGGGAGTTTCACATACAGGGAATATTGCTTAAGGAATGTTCTTTTACAATGGGGGGTACAATGGATAATCAGGCATGTCGGAAACGGGATTTACAATTATGGCAGGTTTTGGAACCGCCCAGACATAAGGCGGCACACGGACGCACCGGTGCGCAGGCGAAGCAAGGCAGTCAGGGCAGACCGTCGGTCAGAACCAAATCCAATGTCCAAATTGTGACACTGGAACCGGATAGAACGGTGCAGCGTTGTAACAGGGCACGCGTAAATGCGGCGGCTGTCAAACGCCGCAGGGCAAAAAAACGTAGAAGGCGGATATACAGATGCATGTCTGTTACAGTACTTTTAGCGTTATGTACCGTTCTATTTGCCACGATACTATTTTTGTATCAGGATATGCAGGAAGGAATGCATATCGGAGACAAGGCGTTTGAGGCGTCAAATCAAGATATTTTTTGGGAAAGCGGAGTGGAAAACAGTAAAACGGGAAAGCCCAAAATACAGGAGGACTTTCTGAGTATCAGCGAGTACAACCGGCCGGGCACAAAGCTTGCTGCTGTCAACAGTATTTTTGTGCACTATACTGCAAATCCGAAAACAACCGCTGCGCAGAACAGAAGCTATTTTGAGAATCTTGGAAAAACACATGAGCGTGCCGCAAGCGCACATTTTATCATTGGCTACGAGGGGGAAATTATACAGTGTATTCCTCTGGATGAAGAGGCGTATGCTGTGAAAGGAAGAAATAGTGATTCGATTTCCATTGAATGCTGTTATATTAATAAAGATGGTTCATTTACGCAGGCCACATACGATTCGCTGATTCATATGCTGGCTTGGTTAATGCATGAATATGATTTAAGTCCGCAAGACATTCTGCGTCATTATGACAGCAGCGAAAAGCTATGTCCATTGTACTATGTAGAGCATGAAGATGCATGGGAGAAGCTGCTGTATGATGTGGGGCATTATACGTTGGAATAGCTGATACAGGGTTTGGGAATAAAGTGAAAAATTATGGAAAAAGTGTTGACACGAAAACGCCCCTGTAATATAATATTTCAATGTGGCGACGTGCGATTAGGCAAATATCATAGCCCCGATGTTTGTTAATCCTGTCAATACGATGTATCTAGTTGACCTGCGGATTTGAGAGATACGGCCGGACATTCCGTATGGAAAGATCCTGTGGGAATATACGTCAAAGGAGAGCCGACAGGCTAATTATACGGAGGTAACATAATGAAAACATTTATGGCTAGCCCAGCTACAATTGATAGAAAGTGGTATGTAGTAGATGCTACAGGAATGACATTAGGACGTTTGGCATCAGAAATTGCAAGCGTATTGAGAGGAAAGAATAAGCCGATATTTACTCCTCATATTGATACAGGTGACTATGTAATCGTAATCAACGCGGAGAAGGTTGCCGTAACAGGTAAGAAGCTTGACCAGAAGATCTATTATAAGCATTCTGCTTACGTTGGCGGTATGAAAGAGACAACCTTGAAAGAGAAGTTGGCTAAGAAACCGGAAGAGGTTATTGAACACGCTGTGAAGGGAATGCTCCCGAAGGGACCTTTAGGACGTGAAATGTATAAGAAGCTTTTCGTATACGCAGGACCTGAGCACAAGCATGCAGCTCAGAAGCCTGAGACACTTACTTTTTAATCAGCGTGATAAATAAAGGAGGAAATAAAAATGGCAAAGGCAGCAAATGCTTCAAGATATTATGGCACAGGTAGAAGAAAAAAATCTATCGCTAGAGTTTATTTAACACCCGGCACAGGCAACATTACAATCAATAAAAGAAATATTGATGAGTATTTCGGATTAGAGACCTTAAAGGTTATCGTTCGTCAGCCCTTGGCTGCAACAGATACAACAGACAAGTTTGATATTCTTGTCAATGTAAAGGGCGGCGGCTATACAGGACAGGCAGGCGCAATCAGACATGGTATTTCAAGAGCTTTATTGCAGGCAGATGCAGATTACAGACCGACACTCAAGAAGGAAGGTTTCCTGACGA
The DNA here is from genome assembly GCA_910577115.1 of uncultured Lachnospiraceae bacterium. GTDB lineage: Bacteria > Bacillota > Clostridia > Lachnospirales > Lachnospiraceae > COE1. Next base: position 211 of record CAJTMC010000011.1, on the reverse strand, counting down.
GAGATCCTCGTATGAAGGAGAGAAAGAAATATGGCCTCAAGGCGGCCCGCCGCGCTCCGCAGTTCAGCAAGCGATAATCGGCTGGCGGGATTGTATCAAAATTGCTCAAAAACCCCGGAAAATCAAGGTTTTCCGGGGTTTTCTTATACCCAAACAAGCTGATATAGTTTGACCTGATTTGACACAACGAGAGCCATTTTCACCCAATTTT
>CAJTMC010000010.1 GCA_910577115.1 uncultured Lachnospiraceae bacterium | reverse complement strand
TGTTTAAAAGATAATTCGGGATTATCTATCAGTTTTCTATTAATCTCCTCACCCTCTCGACTGCTTTATCAGATTCAACGTCGCTCCGTCAATATCAAAAACAGTCTGTTTTCCATCGCACCATCTATCCCAAAAATCAATCGTTGCACTTTTGGGTTTTTCTTTCGGTTTATCAAGGATAATCTTCGACGGCAACATGATTGCATCGCCAACAACAATGCATTCCCCCACATCCAAATTAGGAAGCATCTCCACAATCCCCACTAAAGAATCTGTCAGCATTGCTGCTACCGCTGATTTATCTCTGTCATTTGTCACCTTCAGGCTAACAATATTATTGCACTGTGACATAATTGTTGTGTTCAATTCCGCAGGTCTTTGAGAAATAATCAGAAGTCCGATACCATATTTTCTGCCTTCTTTTGCAATCTTCCCAAAAATTTCAAGAGATTTTTTCTCTGCGGCTTTCATTTTTGACATATCATTTGCCATATAAATATGTGCCTCATCACACACAAGTACTAATGGATGTCTTACTTCGTCTTTTGCCGGCGACATCCAAAATTGTATATCATATACAAGACGCGTGACGATGCCAATAACGATTGCCAACATGTCCGATGGAACTTCTGACAAATCAATCACCTTAATCCGATAATTATCATTTCCCATAATTCTGGCAGCAAATTGATTCAGATAATCTGCTTTCGTTGTGTTATCCTCGTTGAATACAAAACCATACTTTTTATCGTCCATTTTCGTTCTCAATCGGGTAATTAAGTTGGTCAATTTATCATAATATTGCCCTCTTTTTGTTTTTGCCTGTCCTTTATTGTCACCTGATTTATAGATTTCACCAGTGCCAATTTCCAAGATATTTTGATCTTCTAAATATTCTATCAGTTTCCTTGCAGAAAAAGGAACCGGTGTATCTGCTGTGACAATTTCTTCTGACACACTCTTCATATTATCTTTGATATAGTTCTTTTTTTTGTGCAAAATATAGTTAATGATTGCTGCTCTTTGATTTGTTGATGCCCCTTCTGATGATTCCACAAACAATGAATGAATTTCTTCATAATTGAAAAACCATAACGGAATATGTAATCCATCCGGTTCATCGCAAATCTTTATCTGATCCGCGTAAGACAGCTCATTATATTCTCCATGCAAATCAAAAACAATCATATTAGCGTGCGATAATTGATCCGCTTTTTCCAATATGCCTGCAACTGTATAAGATTTTCCACTGCCCGTACTTCCAACAATACAAGCATGCCTTTGAAAGAAACGGTTTCCGTCTAATATTGCCGCCACATCTTTATTGCTAGCGAAATGTCCAATTTCCAAACTTTTACTGTCTGCCGCTTTACTGCTTACCGCATTCATAATCATTTGCATAGCAGTTTCGTGCGCCTGATATACCTTACTATTAATCTCCGGATATGTATTAATTGCTCTTTTAAATTTATTTTCTTTTCCAGCCCCATATTTATTGTAAAAGCTTCCTACCAAATTAATGACACAGCAATTACTTGAATGGAATGCGCCTTCTTCTTCCTGTTCCGCTTCATCAAAATCAAGTTTCTTCTTTGTCACTTTTGTTAGGATCCCTATAAGTTTCTCATCCGAATTACTTCCGGACAGAATAACAATATCATTGATTTTTAATGTATTCAGTACAGCTTCATTCTCAACACCCACTACAACTTTTCTAGTATCTACATTTTCTACTACACCGATACAACTTGCATCCGTTAAATACTCATTTATATTATTATCTGCCATTCCTTTTCCCCTATCCTATAAACAAATCAGCAAATTGATCAATATCCCATATCGGCAAGTCAATCATATATTTTTTTGACTTATATACCATATATTCTTTGCCCTTTTCATGATAGAAAACAGTAACATTTTTTCTCTCCAATGCCTTGTTAATTATCTCCTGTTTTACATCTCTTGACAGTATAAGAACATTCTTCTGAAAACTATCAAACAATGCAGTATCAAAATGATCGTCATTAAATCCGTATCCATATATCAAAAGAGAATAGTTATCCTCCGGATTCAGCAATTCATTGAATTCTTCTCTCATACACCGAAACGTATTATTGGTCAGTCCAGCCTTATACTTGGAACTCCCTGGTGTAACAATCTCAATAAACTCTGCTTTTTTCCGCAGAACTTCATAATCATTTGTTAAATATTCGTTTCCATTTTCATGAATCCAATTTATGGAACCATGTGGTTTAAAAAGCCTAACCCATGTATAATTTTTACAGTTGTATACTTCCGTTGGCTGCTTTAATAAATTTTTATTGAATTTACCATACAAACTCCCGTTAAATCCTGTAATCACACCAATCCCCAGCTTGTCACAGATAATCTCTATAATACGATCATAGTTTGGTGTCATTATATCAATTACCTTCTTACTAACGCTGACTGTACCGCTCAAATAGTGCAATAGCCTACAAAATCCCGTATTTTTTTCAAATATTGTCTTATGCAGCTTTTCTTCACTCTCTAAAATGTACTTTGCTGTTATGGATTTAATTTCATCTACTAAAATATCTTCTGTCTGTGTAAGGCTTGCCAATCCCGCCTCTAATCCATTCATATTGATATCATTATAATGTTTTTTCCACATTTGTTTCAGACACGTATTTGACGACTTATCGATTTCATTTCCCAAATGTTTTGTCAGTGCCTTCATTCCCGGAACACCATATATCACAGAAAGCCCTGTTCCTACTATTAGTTTGGGCATATTATTTCTGGAGAGGTTTGCCTGCTTAATATTTTCTACAATATCATCAAAAGTATCTGAATGAATTTCTATATGTTCAACATCCATATTATCCGCTGTATTCCTTAATTTTAAAACTTTTTCCTATATTGAAAAAATATATATTTGACTGATAATAAATGTTTAACATTTTTTCAATTCCATTATTTTATCTTAATTATACAATACTACCAAAATTTGTCAATTATTTTTAAAATTTATCATTAATTGCAATATTATATCGTCTAAAACAAATGTATCTTTTTTTTCATTTTATACATTGATTTATTTAATACAATGATATATAATGAAAATATTCTTATAGGTAAATCAAAAATATTTTTACTTAATTTGACAGAATAATATACTTTTGAGAGGAAGGATTTCTACTTTGAATAAATATTTGAATTCCAAGGAATATGACATATTTTCCACAATACTTCATTCAGAAGAACCATTAAATGTATCACAAATTATCGAGCTCCATCCTAATATGACTGCAAACATCGTTCAGCCTTCCATTCGAAAGCTGATGAAATTAAAATTAGTGGAAGTGGCTGACATTACGTTGGAGGGCAATGTTTTTTCCAGACGGTTCAGAGCATCTGCATCTGCATCGGATATCATACAGAAAATGTTTGTAGACGATTATGTCCATTTTAGCAAGCTGATATCCAGCCAGTCCTTATTCAGTGCTATGGTGCAAGCCGATAACGATCCCAAGCAGGCTCTGCAGGATATTCATGAAATGGAACAGCTGCTTCAAGAATATAAAGGAAAAAAGAACGCTAAGAAAGAATGATTTACAACGGATAAAAGGAATGGATTGTTATGCTGAGCTTTTCATTTTCAACTGTACTTATGGCACTAATAACCAGCAGTATTCTTGTTGGTCTGATTGCTATTGTTTTTCATAATGATAATACGTTGGCTTGTGCCGGATATAAGTTATTGGGGGTTCTTGTTGGATTAACGGTTATTCGACTAATTTTTCCCTTTGAATTTCCGTTTACTACGAATGTTCCGCTATCCCCGATGTTGTCTAAAATTGTAACGCTCTTTCGAAAACCTCAAATACAGATTTTGAATACAACCGTTTCTTTTTGGAACCTTTTTGTAATAATATGGATTATTGGCACTATATTTCATTCTGTTCGATACATTAATAAATATTGTCGGGTTAAGGACTATATCTTAAAATATGGACAGGATCGAACAAAAGACATAAAATACAAAACAATATTAGATACGATATGTATGCAGCACAACAAAAAGAATGATTTCCGTGTTATGGAGCTGCCTAATATGAATATTCCTATGATATATGGTTTGAAACATCCATACATCATACTGCCAAATAATTTATCCATTTCGGAAGATAATTTGTACTATGTTCTATGCCATGAAGCAATGCATCATTTTCACCATGATTTTCTGATAAAAAGCATTATCCGTCTCTTTTCGATTGTATATTGGTGGAATCCTGCATTCATCATACTGTATAAACAAACTAATACGCTGTTGGAAATGCATGTTGATGAGATAATCACACATAATGAAAATGATATTACAGATAAGTATGCACAATGCTTGATTGATATGAAAAGAAATTCTTTAAATCATTCTTCACAACAAATGTCTGATTTTCTCAAAAAAGAGTCTTGTTACTTAGTACAATCGCAGGACAAAGATTTTAAAAGGCGTTTAATCATGTTACTGCAGGATTTTGCAATGCCTAAAAAGATATTCACCAGCATCATACTAACAGTTCTCATGGCAGGTATTTACTTTGCATCCTATTTCTTTATCTTGGAAGCTAATTATCATCGAACACAATTTGTTGATGAGTCGGTGGTTGTTCCCAACGCAGACAACACCTATTTTATTCAAGATGATGCATTCCATTATGAAGTTTATATCAATGGTATGTATTTTGAAACAGTTGACTCTCTAGAAGGTTATCCCAATGGGATAAAAATATATAATGAAAAAGGAGAATTAATTCATGAAAACTAAAAAAGCTATTTTGGCTGCAACATTTGTTTTAACATTATCTGTGTGTCCCCTGCAACCTGCAATCACCGTATCTGCTTCTAGTCCAAGTTGCTCAGTAGAACAAATTGAAAATTCTGTTACCCCTAGATCTGATATTATAGAATGGGTATATAAAATTGAAAATGGTAAAAAATATAAACGGCTTTATAATTCTTCCACTGATACTTGGTTGACTGAGTGGATATACCTAGGCGATGTTTAGGATAAAAAGTTTTAAACTTCAAAATAAAGTAGGCGTTTTATAGTTTCAGAAACCGCAGGGAAATCACTTCCTGCGGTATTTTGAACAAAGATAAAACTATTCTATATTCTGTCTAATATTGCTATAAGTATAACTTATAGCGATATGTTTAGTCTGCTTATCCCTATAAATCCAACCGCATATAAATCGAAGTATCCATCGGACTGTCATTGTAGCTTGGAATTTCATAAAAGCCGTATTGTTTGTACATATGAATAGCGCTGTGTAAAAACGGCAGTGTGTCCAACAGCATATGCGTGTAGCCGATTTGTTTTGCATCATCAATAATCTTTTGGACAAGCCGGTTGCCGATTCGTTTCCCGCGAAATTCAGGTCTGACATAAAGACGCTTCATTTCACAGTCTTGTTCGTCAATTTTTCGTAATCCGATACATCCTGCTAATTTTTCGTCGCAGTATGCTATGTATAATCTCCCGTAAGGTTGTCCGTATTTTGTTTCCAAATGCTCTAATTCTGCGTCATAATTTTGGATTTCTAAATACTTCTGAAAAGACGCATCGCCTTCGATTAGCATATTTGTATACTCGGAAAACAGCGCGGCTACCTCCTTTGGAGAATGATATGCAGGCAGTATTTTGATATTCATTTCTGTTCCTTTCATACTTTATTTTGGAAAACTATATAAATATGCGTTTACAAAACTTTCATACCTTTATTTTGTATTGCTCATTTTCAGCCCTCTGTGTTGCTGCCGGTTTCATAACTTAACGGCGATAAATGCGGGTATTCTTCTTCCGTTTTTTTGTGCTTGATTGCCCATGCTCTTTGAGGGATATAGAGAAGAGCTTCGAACTCCATGTCCCATATTTCTTTCTTTTTTCCGTTTTTCGCTTTTTCATAGTATTCCGATCCATTTATGAGAGCAACACATCTTGAGTATAAAAATGTGTCGTCGCTCATGTAAGGATCTGCTTTTTGACATTGGTCAGCCAGTTTTTTTGTATCTAAACCGTATAATAGCTCCGACATCAAATCATCAAATTCAAAAATCGCATTGTCGTCCTGTTTTGACAAATATTTAACAACCGGCATAAGTACTTTGTCGTCATCTCCCTCGTTCGACCAGTCACATCGTTCCATTGTTTTCCAGAAAAATTCATACTTATTCATTATGTGCCTCCTGTTCGTGCTTTTATTCTTAATTTGACAGTCTAAGTTCAAACATTTATCAGATAATATTCCCTTTTCACACCACCCACGCCGGCACATAGCAATTCATCCTGTCAATCGGAATCACGTCCGAGGCAAGACAAATTACCGCACCATTTCCAGCGAATGCTTTTTGACCATTTGCATCATCTGCAAACTTCTTTAGCACCGCAAAATTCTTTGTGGCATTCTTTGGCTGCGTTGCTTTCTTTATCTCTACCGGATACAATGTACCATTTTGATAAATCAGCAAATCAATCTCTTTATTGTTGCTGTCACGATAAAAGTACAAGGGCGGATTCTTTCCCACATTTGTATAGCTCTTATAAATCTCCGTCACCACCCATGTTTCAAAAAATGCCCCGTTCATCGCCCCGCGTTCTAAGGCTTCCGGTGAATTCCAGCCTGTAAGATATGCACAGAGTCCGGTATCCATAAAATACATTCTGGGTGTCTTGATAATACGATGAAGTGCATTATTGGAAAACGGCTGTATGAACAAAACAATCCCTGATGTCACCAACAATGACAACCATTGTTTTGCCGTAGGCGCAGAAATCCCCACCTCATCGGCAAGCTCTGTAAAATTTACGTTCGACGCAGTCCTTGCTGCAACCGCGCGGACAAAATTTAAAAACAGCAGTTCGTCCGAAACCTTCGTAAGCTCCTTGATGTCCCTTGTAATATAAGTTTCAATATAAGACTCATAATATTGTTCAAGGTCAACTTCCGTATTTTCATATAATCTCGGCATAGAGCCCTTATAAATTCTGTGGAACACCTCTGCCGCATCCATTTCCTTACTGGACTCCCTGCGTTTGATTAGCTGCTCCATATCAACGACAAATTCTTTATGAAAGGTCTGTTGTATCTCTGCGTTTGATAAACCGTTTAAGCGCACAATTCCTACTCTTCCGGCAAGCGACTCCGTTATATTCTCCATCATCTGAAACGCCTGTGAGCCTGTCAGCCAAAAATCTCCGCTATTCTTATGTTTATCCACATACATTTTGATATAAGGGAACAACTCTGGCGCATATTGAACTTCGTCAATCAAGACAGGCGGCTTATATCGCTGCAAAAAAAGTTCCGGATCCTCTTTTGCCAATCCGCGCACTGTCGGATTATCCAAAGACACAATCGTTCTGCTTTCTTCCGCCATCTTTGTAAGCAGCGTCGTCTTTCCAACCTGACGTGGTCCTGTCACAAGCACTACCGGAAATGTTTTACTTGTCTTTATAATTGTCTGTTCCAATATCCGGTTATAATACATATGCATCCTCTCCTGCTAAAGAATTAAGCAAAGTATATCACAAGACAAAAAAATATGCAAATCCAAAAATTCATTTTAGATTTGCATAATTTTTCATTTCTTACCGCAGCAACCCCATACTCCCCGTCAGTTTATTCACTTTCTTCTTCTCCCCACATATCCCAATTCCCAAATACCGCAGCTCCGTTTCTGACACGAATGTCATTTTTTCAACAAACGCATCATACGTCTTGCACCCTTGCGCCAAGTCCGAGAAGTCAACAACATACAAATCCGAAAACTCCGGTTCATACAGCCTTTTTCTGATGGTCTGCATCATCTCAGCGTTTCCCTTTAAAATCGGCACCGGAAATTCAATAATCCCCAAATGCCGATTGCCTGACCGGTCAAATACATCTTTGCCGACAACCTCCGGCATTTCCTTCCCCAAGCTGATTCCCATAATCGCTGCCGTATTCGCCGCCATTCCCAAAGGCAGATTTTCATCAATAATCATAATGCATTTCTCATTCTGTACGTCCATGTCTGTTTTCCTCCTCATTCTTCTTCGTTCCGCTTTCGGTCAACCTTATTTGCAGAAACAAATATTTCGCGATATCCGCCGGGAGTCAGTCCCGTAAAACTGCTGAAATAATTGGTAAAATGGCTTTGATCCGTAAATCCGGTTTGGACAGCGGCATCGGCAGGTGGCACGCCCTGACACAGCAGCTTTTTTGCCTCGTTAATGCGAATCGCTTCCAAATAGCGATACGGTGTGATTCCCTTCGTTTTTGTAAAGGCGCGAAGCAGTGTTGACTTGCTCAAGCCAATCGCATGACAAATCTGTGCCAAAGAAAGGCGCTCCGCAAAATGATGTTCCATATATGCGCAAGCGTTCTCAATCTCCTCCCTGCACTCAGGAATGTGGTCTTCAAACGCCTGTCCGTAGTTTTGGAACAGCATGGAAAGAAAAATCAGCATCGCTTCCTCTTTTCCCCAATCATCAATCTCCTGCATCACCATCTCATGCAGCAGGCGCAGACAGCAAGCTGCTTCGTCGTCCCAAACGACATTTTCACGAAATACAGGAAGCCTGCGCTGTCCGCTCACTTCTTCGGCAAAGTCAAGCATAACCTCTTTACCGATATTCAGTCCCCGATAGTCAAACCGCCCGCCATCGCTTTGCGCACAGGCATGATTATCGCCCGGATTGAAAAGAATCATACCGCCTTTCTCAATCGTATATTCCTTATTTTTGCAGGAAAGAACACGCTGTCCGCCCTCGACAAGCCCAATCACATAATGTTCGTGAAAGTGGTTGGGAAAAGGGTGGCGCATTCCCTCAAAGCGGTATGCTTCCACCCTTAATTCCTGATCATATACGATTGTCTTACGCTCTTTTCTCATCGCTTTCTCCCCATGTGCCTATATCTGTTTCCTGCATTCAGTATAAGGCAACCGTCTCAAAAAATCTTGTAAAATATCTTCACATTTATCCCCTCGCCACTTTCGCCGGATACCACTTTTGGAACCATCCAGTGAAAATGCCCAGCGCAAAGGGAAGTATCGAGTTCACTGCCCCTGTCAGATAGCCAATGTCCGTTCCCATCATCGCATAAGTCCAAACGGGCGTCAGCAGGTACAAAATCCCCCACATCAGTGTCAGAATCCGGTTGGTTTTCATAAACAAGGGATTTTCCAATGCCTTCTCCCCGTCATAAGCATTCATGGAATAATGGGCGGTAAGCGGTATTTTTACAAAACAGGATGCCGTCCACATCATGCCGAATGCAAGATACGACAGCGGAACGACGATGCGCTCCGGCACGCCCAAAAGGGCTGTTATGGAGCATCCTACTGCCACTACTCCGGTCAGGAAGTCATAGATTGTCTTTTTATGACGGTAAAAAAGAAGCTGCATCAGCACACAGGCGCCAATACACGCCAGCCCGCCCCAATAGCCGTTTATCGGAGCCGCTACCCAAAATACAATCCAGGGAATCAGCAAAACATTCATATTCGTTTCCTTGTCAGGTACATGGATACCTACTGTTTTCCCGCCCTTTTCCCCACTTGCTCCAACAGAATCTGCACCACCGAAATACTTGTCCCACTTTATCATCAGGTCAAAATCTCCCTTGACTTTATAAAGCTGTTTCATCAATGCCTCATCTCCGCGGATTTCCCCTGCCGCGATAGAACGCCAAACGGTAATCGGCGTTTCGATTCTTGTCGTGTAAGTTTTCAAATGATCCGTCAGAACTTCACTGCCTTCTTTTCCCATGACAATCTGATAGCGTTCCTCTATATCCGTATAATACAGTTCCAGCACCTGCTCCCTGCCGGCATAGCTGCTCTTTTGGTACAAAGCTGCCATTTGTCTGGTAAAAATCAGTGCGTCCGTTTCTTTCTCCCCGATTTCCTGAGTGATTCCCAAACTAGCGTCCGCCATGCGCTCAAACACTTCCTTCGGAAACAGTAGCTGTTTTAACTTCTGAACCGTTTCCTCCGAAATGCCGCCCTGTACATACTCTCTGCCGGCGTTTCTTACATGCTCCAAATATTCCTGCGTTTTGGGGGAAAGCTCCGGCACGCGAAACAATTCCCCCTGTCCGCAGAAAATTGCCGTATACTGCTCTTTGCCGCACATATGGTCGAACAGGCTGTACACTCCGTCATAATTTCCCTCCGCCGTATAAAAACCGCAGGTGGAAATCAGCACCGTTTTCTTGCCGCTCATGTCATACCGCGGCGGATGCGCTCCGTTGCCTATCCCGTCCTCCCGCTGCGTCATAAAGGGAAGCTCCATAGGAAGCTGGCGGTCAATCAGGGTTTTTAGTCTGCCCGGCACTGTATAATAATAAAGGGGAAAGCTCCATATGGTGACATCCGCCCACAAAAGCTTTTCGATAACCTGCTGCATATCATCTTGTATACAACAGGTTCCCGGCGTTTTATTCCAACAGTAAAAGCAGCCTAAACAAGGCTTTATCTCCATTTGGTTCACCAAAATTTCTTCTGTCTGTACTTCCTCCCCCGTACGTTGCATTTCCGACCGCATTCCGTCCAAAAAGGCAGACGCCAGCTTGTAGGAATTGCTTTTCAATCCCTTTGGACTGCCGTTTATTACTAATATTTTCATTCGTCGGTTTCCTCCAATTTTTTGATGCAATCCTTCGCCCAATCAATACACATCTGCATGTTCCTTCTGCCGTAATCTACCGTCATCTGCCAAAAAAGCGCTTTTTCTTTGTTATCTAAATATGTACTGTACGCTTCAATGTATTCGGGCACAGGCGTCAGGCTTTCCAGTAATGTTTCCTGTTCTTCTATCAGTCGTTCGAAATAGCGGATATTTTCCTCCCTGCTGCGTTCTCCCATGAAAAATACTTTCATCAGTAACGGATTTCTCGAAGCCGTTCCAAACTCATCACGCGCCAGCCACAAGAGCAGCTCCGCCTTCCCTTCCGGTGTAATGGAAAAGAGATTTTTGTCCGGCTTTCCCTGCTGCAAGACCACAGTCTTTTGAACCCAGCCCTTTTGCTCAAGTCCCTGTAGCTCCCTGTAAATTTGGCTGGTTTGGGCATTCCAGAAAAAGTTTAGGGAGTCCCGAAATACTTCCATGATTTCATAGCCTGTCAGGTTATAATAGTTTAAGAGTCCTAAAATTCCATGCTTTGGGTTTGCTGTCGCTGCCACATTTGTAAGTTATTGGCAAAAGCGCCAAAAAAGGGAAACAATCTGAAAAACAGTCGTTCCCCTTTACATTATATTTATCGTTTATACGCTTGGCGCTTCCTTTGTATCCGGCTACACCACCGCTGCCGCCCTCGGCAAACGCAATCCTATATTCATAAATCTTCATTCTCCGCCAGCAACCGCACCAAAATTTCCGTCACCGTCACCATCTCATACACATTCGCGTATTCCTTGCAGCTATGCACGTTATTCATGGAACAGGCAACTACAAGCCCTTCTATTCCATGCCGGAAAAACACATTGTTGTCACTTCCGCCAAAGGTCTTTAAAAGCTTTGGCTCCACCCCCGCACTGACAGCCGCCTTTTCATATTCCCGCACAACATCACTGTCAAGGCTTGTTTCATACGCCTGAATATCAATCGTTTCCTTCCATTTTGCAGATGCACCCAAGTCTTGCGCCGCTTTTTCAAAATGCTCCCGATATGTCTTTGCAAGCGCAACGGCATTTTCGTGATTCAGGCTCCTGATCTCCCCCTGAACCATACATTGATCCGAAACAATATTGACGCCGCTCCCTCCGGAAATCATACCGATATTGGCTGTGGTAACGTCATCAATTCGCCCCTGCGGCAACTGTGCAATAGCGTTTGCCACTGCCAAAATGGCGTTTCTTCCCTCCTCCGGACAAAAGCCCGCATGTGCCGCCTTTCCTTCAACAGTAACACAAAAGGAGAGAATGGTCGGCGCCGCATAAGCGGCATCTCCGATTCTTCCGCTCAAATCCAAAACATATGCGCTTTTCGACTTGATCCTGCCATAATCAAACGCCTTCGCGCCCTTGCAGTAGAGCTCTTCCCCAACAGTAAATAAAAGCTCTACGTCGCGATGCGCAATCTTTTTTTCATGGAAATATTTCATCGCATGATAAATTTCTGTCACTCCTGCCAAATCGTCCGCGCCAAGAACTGTTGTTCCATCACTTCTGACCGTCCCATCCGCCTCGAAAACTGCCTTTTTTCCATGTGCGGGCATGACCGTATCCATATGCACAGCCAGCAAAACAGGCGCTTTTTTTCCGTTCCCTTTTACATAAGCATACAGATTTCCCGTTGTAGATCCGGTTATGGGAACGCTGTCATCTTCCCAAAAAACAATTCCAATCTCTGCAAATCGTTTCTGAATCTGCTCCGCCATCTGCTCCTCATGGAGCGACGGCGAATCGATGCTTACCAAATCTGCAAATGTTTTTTTCACGTCCTCATACCATACCAATTTCGCATTCTCCTTTATATGACATATTCCGGCTGATTCATCATGTGCATTTTGCGGAAAAATTCTCTTGTCCGCTCATTCTTTGGATTTTCAAAGACTTCCTTTGGCGTACCGTCCTCAACAATATGCCCTTTATCAAGAAAAATCACGCGGTTTGCCACATGGCGCACGAAGTTCATCTCGTGGGAAACCAAGAGCATCGTGTAGCCTTCCTCCGCCACCTTGCGTATCACGTCCAAAACCTCACCGACCAGCTCCGGATCGAGCGCTGACGTTGGTTCGTCGAGAAGCAGAAGATCGGGCTTCATGGCAATCGCTCTTGCAAGCGCAACGCGCTGCTGCTGTCCGCCTGACAAGTGCTTTGGATAATGATTCGCCCATGACGCCATTCCGACATTGGCAAGCTCCTGCATCGCTGCCTTTTTGGCTTCTTCCCTGCTCATTTTTCTGACAACGATTAGCCCCTCCATTACATTCTCAAGCGCTGTCTTTTTCTCAAATAAGTAAAATCTCTGAAACACCATTCCGGTATGCTGTTGTAAGTAGCGCAGTTCCTTGCCTCGTCTGCGCGTAATGTCAATCGCTTTGCCTTCTATATGAATGATGCCGCTTTCCGGAATTTCCAAGTGGTTGACACAGCGAAGCAGCGTCGATTTTCCGGTTCCCGATGGTCCGATAACTCCAACGACATCTCCTTTTTTAATCTCAAAATTGATATCGTCAAGAACAACATTGTCATTATATTTTTTTGAAAGATGCTCTATTTTAACCATTTTAATCCCCCATGCTTCCACTATCTGCGAATTATTTCTCCTCTGTTACGGGTATAAGCGCCACCTGATCCGGAATACGGATTTTCTTTTCTATGAGCTTAATCGCCTGTTCAATCACAATGGTAATTACCCAGTAAATGATTGCCAGCGAAATGTATAGTTCAAAATACCGATACGACCTTCCCGCAATAATTCTGCCTTGTGCCGTCAGCTCCACAACCGCGCAGGTAAATGCAAGGGACGTGCTTTTGATAATACTAATCAGCGAGTTTCCCAAAGTCGGCAGTGCAACCTCAAATGCCTGCGGCAGTATAATTCTACGCAACGTCTGCAAGTAAGTCATTCCCAACGCTTGCGCAGCTTCTATCTGACCTTCGTTTACTGCTAACAACGCTGAACGAATAATCTCTGCACAAAAGGCGGACTGGTTTAATCCAAGCGCTGCCACCGCATACACAAAGCCCGGTATATCCGCAACCGCAAGATTTGTACCAAACCTTTGATTGAGATATTTAAAAAACATCGGAATGCCAAAAAAGGCAATATAGAGCTGCACAATGACAGGCGTTCCCCGAATTGCGGAAATGATAAAATTGATAACCTGTGTCAACACTTTTATTTTTTTGATTTTTATAATTGCCATCAAGAGTCCAAGCAGCAGCCCAAGCACCATCGCCAAGCCTGCCAGCTCCAGTGTGATTGGCAGCTTTTCCAACAGCTCCGGAATGGAAGTGAATACAAGCTTTAAGTCAAATAATTTTCCCATTTGTGCGTTCCCTTTCTATATTCATTCACTCATGTATTTTTCTACCAAAACACAGGTAAATCCTAAGTTCTTTCTATGGATTTCCTTCTGCACCACATCTACCAGCGGTACTCCCGCTCTTGGTTTTTCATAAATGCCTGGGTTGACCTCTAAATTCGTGACATAGCCAAGCTTATTGTAAAAGCCCGCAGCTCTGTCCTGACTGCTGATTACAATGTGCCTGATACCGCTTTCTGTCAGCCATTTTTCCGCCTCTTTGATTAAAATGCTTCCATAGCCCGACTTCTGCTTTTCCCGAATGACACACACGCGTTCAATTTTTCCGACACCTGCCCTTGGGTAGGTAATGCGGCAGCCTCCCACCGGCTTGTGATCCTCCACAAGCACGATGGCAAGAAGCTCCTCTAGCGGTTCGTCATGGGAAAACTCTGTTTCAATCGGTATATTTTGTCCAAAGCAAAAGGCGTCTGTCCGCACATAATCGTACGCCTTGTAAAGCCAATCCGGCGAACCCTGCTTTACACGATAAATTTCCATAATACTCCTCCTTGCCTGTTTTCTCAATTCTTTGTGCTCTCAAAATATTCTGCTTTCGGGCTTGTATCCTTGTTAAAATATTTGCTTGTAATCTCCGCCAAAGTGCCGTCCTCTTTCATTTCTTTTAGTACCACGTCCACTTTCTCCCGAATTTCATATCCGTCGTCATTTTTTCCAAAGAGGAAATACGTGTTATTCTGCGGGAATAGGAAGTCCTCTGTTTCGGGATCAATCTCGTTTCCGACAAGCTGTCCTTCCAGTCCGAATTTTCCAAGCAAGGTGTCCAAAATGGGGCCGTCATCAATTGCAACGTCTGCCGTTTTGTCAAGCAAGTGCTCAAACTTTACCTGAAAATTGGTTTCTGTATAGATAATATTAATCTGATGCTCCGGATTGTCCGCGTTCCACTGTTCGAGCGCATTTGCTGTCAGGCTTCCCGCACCCAGCTCAATCTTGTAGCCTCTGTCCGCAATATCCTGTAATGATGTCAGCGGCGTATCGTCCGGTCTTTGGATATAGACATTGTATGTTGTCTTATAGGGATATGAGAAATAGTAGGATTCCGCTCTCGCGTCTGTGTAGCCGTAATTATTGATTGCGATATCATATTGTCCGCTCAAAACGCCCTGAAGCGCGTCTGCAACCTCAATCTCCAAGTCGTATTCGGGAATCCTGTTGAATACCTCTTTGGCAATCTCAATATCGACTCCGGTAAGCGCGTTATTTTCATCTATGTACATATACGGTGCAAGCGAACCGCCTGTAACGCCTTTAATAACACGAACTTGTGTTTGATTATCTGCGTTTGTATCTGATGCTGTCGTGTCACCGTCTGCATTATCTGTATTTCCTGTATTTCCTACGGAAGCAGCATTGGCGGACTGGCTGCCGCATCCTGTCAATGCTGCTCCTAACACCGCTGTAGCCAAAATTGCAAAAAGTTTTTTTCTCCACACTAATTTTTTCATAATAATCCTCCATACTTGATGAACGTGCGAATTTGGGCGCAAGCACAAATTTGCTCTAGTATCCTCCGTTCTTAATTTCTTTGTATCTTCATAGCAACAAATCAATTTTTTATAACAATCCCTTCAACGGGTTAATTGACGCATCTACGGATAACACGCCGTTCTTGGGATTTCTGTCCTCCCAATTCGGGCTGTTCCAAATGGACTTGGAAATTTCTCCAGCATAATCCTCATAGGTTTCGTTTTCGGGGTGGCGCAGAAATACCTCATCGGGCGTTTTGCTCAGTTTTCTGCGTTCCCCGTCGTCTGCCCAAAGCGCATCGAAGTCCACCTTTGTCAAAATGCGCTCATTGTAGCCGCGAAACAGCTTTTTTGATTTCCGAATGCCGTCAAGCGCAAGCGTTTTGGCATTACTGTTGTTGTGAAATGCGGGAATGGCATTGAGTTCCCGTAAATAACCCCAAATGTTTTTATAATCCTTAATGGGCTTTTTTACGGGACCGATATTATGGTAGTAGCTCACGTCCCAGCGAACCAGCGTCACGTAAGCGCGCACGTCGCTGTCCGTAATGTAATCGCCAAACAGAAACCGGTTTGTTTCCAAACGCTTTTCCAGCTTATCAAGCGATTCGTAAAAGTCCTCATACGCCTCATCATACGCCTCCGGCGACTGGCAGAATGCCATGCGATAATGTCCGTTGTTTACATGCGGGAACAGCCAGTCGTTAAATTCGTCAATCTCTTTCCGGAATTTTTTCGGATACAAGTCTGGCGCGTCCTTTGGCTGGAACGGGCGGAACTGTACCTCTAAATAATTTGTTAATCTGTGATAGTCATTGTTTACTGCCTTTTTCTCAATAATGTCAACAAAGGTCGGTGTTGTTGCCCTTCCCGCAAAATCGGGATTTGCTCTTTTGTAAAATTCGCTTAAGAAATATGCCCCCGTTGCCGCGTCCTTGTGTCCCGGCTGGTCGCCAAAGCCATGTCCGTATTTGTTGGTTTCACCGGAATGTGTTGTCAACTGGTCTTTGATCACATTTTGCAGTCCGAGCAGATCTCTTACGATAACCGGTCTGTTTGACCAGTTGCACCCTACTGCCCAGTAGATAGAATATCTGTTTGCTTCTGCCTTCAAATCGCCTTCTTTGTCGCCAAACGGCTGAATAAACGCATTTGGCTGACGGATAAACGCGCCTCTGTCGTCAATCTCGCTGATTGTTTCGTTCGGTCTTGGGTCGACGCCGACCTCCTTTGCATGTTCCTCTGCCTCCTGATCCGTATAGGTGTTTAACAGCTCCTCGGCATTTTCCTGTGTTTCTTTCCATTCACTATTTGACATTTTTTCATTTCCTCCTCGTTTTTCATTTCCTTTTTCTTTAGAAAAGCTTTCCAATCAATTTCCCTATGTGCCCCTGCTCAAAACAAAACCGGAGATTTTGCCGCATGTTGCGCTCATGCTGTGCAAAACCTCCGGTTGACCGGTCAGTTTTTGATACGATGTTTTTCCAATTTTTCTATCTGTACCACCTTGCCGTCCTGTACAATAATGGTAACGCTGCCATACTGTATATTTTGTATCATTTCGTCCACTGTTTTTAAATGGGCATTTTTATATTTTGCTCCATTTTCTGTCTGATTCATATGCACTCACCTACCTCAATTCCGCCCTGTCATTAATCGGCAAACAGCGGTGTAGACAAATATCTGTCGCCTGAATCCGGCAATAACACCACAATCGTTTTGCCCTCATTTTCCGGTCTTTGTGCAAGAATTGACGCTGCCTTTAATGCTGCTCCCGAAGAAATGCCGACCAAAATACCCTCGCTCACTGCAAACGCTTTTCCTTCCGTAAATGCATCTTCGTTTTCAATGGGAATGATTTCGTCATATATGGTTGTATTAAGCACCTCGGGAACAAAGCCTGCGCCGATTCCCTGAATTTTGTGCGCACCGGCAGTTCCTTTTGAGAGAACCGGACTGCCGGACGGCTCTACTGCAACTATCTTAACGTTTGGATTCTTTTCCTTTAAATATGTGCCAACACCTGTGATTGTGCCGCCTGTGCCGACGCCCGCCACGAAAATGTCAACCTTGCCGTCCGTCTGCTCCCAGATTTCCGGTCCTGTCGTCGCCTTATGCACTGCCGGATTTGCCGGATTTACAAACTGCCCTAAGATTACGGCGCCGTCAATTTCATTCTTCAGCTCCTCCGCTTTGGCAATCGCACCCTTCATGCCCTTTGCGCCCTCCGTAAGCACCAGCTCTGCGCCGTATGCCTTTAAGAGATTTCTGCGCTCTACACTCATGGTTTCGGGAAGTGTGAGAATTGCGCGGTATCCTTTTGCCGCCGCAACTGCTGCCAAACCGATTCCGGTGTTGCCGCTTGTCGGCTCGATGATTGTTGCACCTTCCTTTAAAATGCCTTTTTTCTCGGCGTCTTCAATCATCGCCAATGCGATACGATCCTTTACGGAGCCTGCCGGATTTAAGTATTCCAGCTTTGCAAGAATTGTCGCATTTGTAACGCCTGCCTTCTTTGCGTATCCATTCAGCTTCAAAATCGGTGTTCCTCCAATTAACTCCAGTGCACTTTCTTTAATCTGACTCATAATAATTACCTCCAATTTTTTCTTTATTTTTTTACCCGCGTGCCGGCACCTGTCAGCTTTACTGAGAATTTTTTCCTTTAGGTGCCTGTGTGCACAAAAAAGCGGCTGTCCTATGCATATGACAACCGCCGCAAAAACATACTGACTATCCGGTGCATTATGCATATGAAAAGAAAACCATATTCATAGCGAATATCGCCATACCTACAGTCTGACAGCAGCACATCATTTCATTTCTGTCTGTTTTTACTGTTACAACATGATTTCTGTTCATAGCACTTGCTCCTTTCCGATAACCGGATTTTAATTCCTAGTTATCTGATATGTTTTATAGGTTTTGCTTTATGTCCTTGATTATACGTGACATTCTTTCATCTGTCAAGGGGTTTTTGGAAATTTATTGTATCACCCCCCGCAGCCGCTCAAGTCCCTCGTTCAGCACACTTCTTGGACATGCCACGTTGATTCTTTGGAAGCCTTTGCCGCTTTCTCCGAAAATTTTGCCGCTGTCCAGCCACAGCTTTGCTTCATGGATAATACGGCGATCCACTTCGTCTGCGGAAAGTCCGGTTCCTCTAAAGTCCAGCCACACCAAATACGTCCCTTCCGGTTCAATCATTGTTACCCCTGTAAAGTGTTCCGCCACATATTGTTTTACAAATGCGATGTTGTCCTTTACATAGGCGCACATCGCCTGATACCATTCCCCGCCTTTTTCATATGCGGCCTGACAGGCTACCAGTCCCATAACCCCTAACTGGCTTGTCCCTGTCGCGTATATCTCCTGTTGGAACCTGTGTCTTAAGGCGCTGTTTGGGATAAAAATGTTTGAGATCTGCATGCCTGCAATATTAAAGGTTTTACTTGGAGAGGTACATGTAACGCTGATTTCTTCGTACTCCTTTTTGATGTTTGCAAATACCTCATGCTCTCCCTTCCATATAAAGTCATGGTGGATTTCATCACTCACGACGGTGACATTATGCTTCACACAAATATCGCCAAGCCTTGTCAGCTCCTCCTTTGTCCATACGCGCCCTACGGGATTGTGCGGGCTGCACAGGAAAAACAGTTTGATTTTTTCTTCTATGATTTTTTTCTCAAAATCCTCAAAATCAATGCGATAGCGGTTGTCCTCCCCAAGAATCAGCGTGTTGCTGACAACTCTTCTGTCGTTCATCTCGATCACCTGCGAAAACGGATAGTATACCGGTCGTTGTATCAATACGCCGTCGCCCTGCTCCGTATATGCCTTTACCGCCATCGCAAGTGCAAAGACAATTCCCGGCGTTTTTATCAGCCAATTTTCCTGCGGCTCCCAGCTATGGCGGTTTTTCATCCAGTCCCGCACAGCTTCAAAGTAAGAAATATGCACATCACTGTATCCAAAGATTCCATGCTGCGCGCGCTTGGTCAGGGCATCTTCGATATAAGAAGATACCTTAAAGTCCATATCTGCTACCCAAAAGGGAAGGACGTCCTCCGGCATTCCGCGCTGTATTGCAAAATCATATTTTATACAGTCCGTATTTCTTCGTTCCACTACTTTGTCAAAATCAAGATTTCTCTCTGCCATTTATTTGTACCTCCATTTTTTGGCAACTTGTAAATTTGGGCGTCAGCACAATGGTTTCGTTTCCCTCCATACCTTCTCCAGCTCTGCCAGCAAATCCTTCACGTCTTCAATTCCCACAGACAGCCGTAATGTGCTTTCTGTGATGCCGTTTCGCTCCCGAATTTCTTTTGGGACGTCTGCGTGTGTCTGTGTAGTCGGGTATGTAATCAGTGTTTCCACGCCGCCAAGACTTTCCGCATATTTTATCATTCGCACTTTTTCCAATATAGACAGTGCAAACGCTTTGCTCTCCAGCCGGAAAGTCAGCATCGCACCGAAGCCCCGCGCCTGTTTTTTCATAATATCATATCCCGGGTGTTCCGGCAATCCGGGGTATATGACATCGGTGACTTCTTTTTGTTTTTTGAGCCAATCGGCAATTTCCAAGGCATTTGCCTGTGCTTTTTCCATTCTTAATGCCAACGTTTTAATTCCGCGAAGGATTAGCCAGCTGTCAAGGGGCGCAAGTCCTGCTCCCGTCGTTTTGATTAAAAAGCGAAAACGCTCGCGGATGTCTTCCTTGTTTGTGACCAGAAAACCTGCCAGTGTGTCGTTATGTCCGCCTAAATATTTGGTTCCGCTGTGGACGACGATGTCTGCGCCTAAGTCCAGCGGATTTTGAAAATACGGCGATAAGAATGTATTGTCCACAATGAGCAGGAGGTTGTGCTTTTTTGCGATTTTTGCAAGCGCCGCGATGTCTGTCACGTTCATCATCGGATTGGTTGGCGTTTCGATGTAAACTGCCTTTGTGTTTTCCCTGATGTGGCTTTCTACATCTTCCCGACAGCAGTCAATGGGGGAGAATTGTATGCCGTTTTTCTTTGATACATGTTCAAACAGACGGATACTGCCGCCGTATAGGTCGGCGTCTACAATCAGGTGGTCGTTTGGTGCAAACAGCTCCATCATAAGGGATATGGCTGCCATGCCGCTGGATAACGCGACTGCGTCTATTCCGTTTTCGAGTGATGCAACAACTTTTTCGAGCTGTTCCCTTGTCGGGTTTTGCAGTCTGCTGTAGTCGTAGCCTGTGCTTTTTCCTACACCGAGATGGGCATAGGTTGCTGTCTGATAAATCGGGTAACTGATTGCACCGTAGTTGTCGCTTTGCCCTTCTGTTTCTTCTAAATGGATGCATTTCGTTGCAATTCCTCTTGCCATGTTTTGTACCTCCGCGTATGGGTTATTTCATATATTTCCTACTTGTATAGTATGTTTTTTATTTTAGCAGATAATTTGTAATTTGTATAGTTCTTTTTTCTATTCATTTCCATGAAATTCTACGTCTGTTGCTTCAACATTTCCAGCCGGTATGGAAATAGCCGATTCCTGTAGTTTGGCAAATCCGTCTATTTTACATTCCTCTCATGGCACCCAAAAGCCATCCAATAATTTCCATTCCAGTTCAGCCTGTGGTTTTCTTTCATACTGGGCGATAATCTCCCAATATTCCTCCTCTGTCAGTTCCCTTTCCACCTCATCGCTATGGATATCACCCAGATAATACAGATCCTCACCTTTTGCAAGTTTATATGTTAGCTCCGCTTTTATTTTCACGATGGCAGAATCTTTTTGCAGCTGGTAATAAGAAACCCCGCCTTTCCTCACACTTTCAAAGCTTCCATCTTCATAAAGGGTGATTGGTTCCTCCCAATCCCATGAACGGACAATGACACTTTCCTCCACATCATAAGAATAAATAATACACGGATAATACTTCTGCTCCTCTTCATTCCGGTACCCGATAACCAGCTCGTCCGTCTGGTCGCCAGTCAGATCTTTTAGGCTGTAGCACAGGGAATACCGAGTCCCTTTCTTCATAAGGATCGTCCTCGCTATCTCCTTATCCTCGTCAACCGTATAATAATCGCTTTTCCATGCCATTTCATATTTTGCCAGAATATCGTGGTAAGTATTGATCCCGTCATAAACAATATCCGGATCCTGCACAATTTCACACGGCATAAATTCACCGTTTTCGCTGATGCCTTCCCCACACACCATAAAATTCCCATCCCTCTTTTTTATAATGAGATTATTATATCCGTCCTCTCTTGGGTACTGGGTATATCTTTCCCACTGCGTACATCCAAGGTTATACTGCAGCTCTCCCATCCATACCGCCTGTACATCCTGCGCGGCACACACCACTGAAAACATTGGAACCCGTCCGACGGGAATTCCGCATTCGCCACAGACGTTACCGCCCCATGTCCATACCGTCCCATCCTTCAAGAGTGCCGCATGGCTGTACTGCGTTCCGGTTATCATGACTGCATTCTCCAATAACTTTAACGGCTCTGCCAGCCTCTCACTGCTGCCCTGGAACTGCCCGTCACTGACAGTCCCCCATACCCATACCGTCCCATCCTCTTTCATTATCACAATATCCGCGCGGCCGCACCGGACATAACGCACCCCTTCCATCAGCAGGTAAGGGGAAGCGTATTCAGTCCCTGCATTTTGCCAAAAATATTCCAAATCGCTTCCTGCCACGTACAGTTGTCCGCCAGCTGTAATCCAGGCTGCCACATCAAGTTCGCAGCAATCCACATGGATGACATTTTCAGCAATCTTTGTTACCGTCGCTTCCTCATCCTCCCTCAGAAAACGGCTATACTGTGAGCCACTGTTACGGGTTCCATATAATACCCCTTCTGCATCCATATAATAAAGGCAGTCGCCGGTTGCCGCACTTGTAATGTAAAAATCACTGCTGCAGGTGCCATCCGGCCTGACATTTTCCAAATCCCTTACATGAAAAACATACGGTTCTGCTTTATCCACTTCTTCTATGGTATTTTTTTCTGCTGTCTCGTCTGTATCCACCAGATCCATCGACAATTCTGTTTTTTCTAAATTGTCTGTTTCTGCCTGACCATTTACTGTTTTATCTATACAGAACCTTGTCAGGCATATGATAATAACGCAGAAACCAATTATTGCCATACTATTTAAAACATTATTTAACTTGTCATTCTTTTCTCCCATCTGCTTATCCTTCTCACTTGTTTTTCACAACTTTTTCTTCCCTACCGGCAATATGATGAAACAGATCCTGCCAAACAGTGCACGTCTTAATTCTTCCAATATTTCATCCGTAAAATCAAAATTATGATAATATTATCCATTTTCTATAAGAACCATGAAAAGCTGTAAAGTACACCTTCAGGGCTTTTTAGGTTGATAAACATCTAAAACCGCATGAGATAAAGATTTTGATTCAAATTATATAGGCGGTTTAGGTAGGTAAATATACCAATGTATTTATGCGATTGTTGTGGTTCAAAGTGTTCCTATCTTCCTTATCGATAAACTTTTGCGGCTTTCCCATCACGTAATATTCCATCGACATAACACTGCCATCAAAGTCCACTGCCTTTACGGGATGCCCACTTGCTTCATAAACGTAACTTTTATCAGCTCCTTATTCTTCCTCCATAGTATAAGTATAAAACATTGTCCCATTCCAAACCACTATACCTTCTCCTATATCGGCATCTTCCGGAAAGATTCCGATGCCTTGTGCATTGTCCAGCACCGGAAGCAGCACAAGACCATATGGGTTTTCCTGAATTTCTATTTCATCCTCAGCACTCACAGTTACCGGAATCATAAGTAAGTTCTCATTTATGGCGCTATTCACAATCTCCTTCCATTGGCTCGGCGCAGGCGGAGCGAAGTAATAGATTTCCACTTTACCATCCTTTAACTGTTCGGATGCGATAAAGTCACAACATTGTCCATATCCGTTTTCCCTGCATACCACGTTTGCCCCAATCGCTATCCCATTTCCTTCAAAACCCATATACTCAAAATACTCTGTCTTGTCTGTCATACAATATGCGTCAATGTAAATCTCATATTCTCCATACAGCCCGCCGCCTTTGAGGGTTCCACAGATCATATCCGCTACTGCCTGTGTATATTCGTTTTCCTTTAGCTTTTTCTCTATCTGCCAGCTTTCGCTTCCTATGGTTTCTTCACTGGGAAATGCATTCCTGACTGTCCCCAATTCTTTCAGTTCATCCCTAATTTCTGTTACATCCCTTGCATAGACAGAATAAATCGTGGTCACAGGACATGGCTGAATATCCCTGCATGGTATGACTTCTTCCATGTGAAACCGAAACATAATACTGCTATGGTTCAGTAAACTGTTTAACTCCTGCCCTGTTGGCACAAAATAAATATCGTTCCGGACTTCATCTTTTTCATGCACATAAAAGGTAAGTTCTTTCAGATCTTCCTCCCGTAAACTAACCGTCTTATTTCCATCAGAAAACGTAAAATCTGCTACACCGCCCCCTCCTGGATAGTCCTTTCGGATATATGCTTTCTGGACATCATATATCAATTGTTCAAGTCTCCTCTTTGCTGCCTCATCTTCTGTCTCGTCTGTATCCGCCAGATCCGGCGGCAGTTCTGTTTTTTCTGAATTGTCTATTTCCGCCTGACTATTTACTGTTTTATATATACAGAACCTTGTCAGGCATATGATAATAACGCAGAAACCGATAATTAACATACTATTAAAAATATTATTTAAAAACGTTTTCACCATTTGCACCTGCCCGAGAATCCTTTCTGTTCCCTTTCGTATTTTTTATCTTATTATCTTTGGTATCCACCTGTCCTTCCAAAAAATCAATGTCATATCTCTTACCTCGTAAAAGCACCATTTTTCACGAAATCAAATTGAACCAATTGCCTTTTTCATCCAACCATCTAAAAAAGCAAGTTGTTCCTCTGTATGAAACCAATGCTCTCCATTTTCCATTACAGTAAGCTGTGCATTATGATTACTGATAAATCTGTTTACTGTTTCCCGGGATACGAGCGTATCATTCCCTGCATACAGGATTTCTGTGGGAACCTTCCATGTTATCGGGTTTTCCCTGACAAAGCATAAATATTTCCATGACAGTGTTTCCCCAAATTCCGTAGGGATTTCCCCTTTTTCACACAAATCTTTTTCCGATACATTTGCCATGCTCATCATATCCAGTATAAGACGTTCCATGTCAAGTACAGGCGATATAAACAAAGCCTTTTCAATATCACAAGTCTGTAATGTGTGCATTGTAAAATAAGCCCCTATGCTGTTTGCAATCACATAAATAGAAGCATATTTTTCACGCGCTTCAGCATAGACCGCTTGAATTTGATTTTGTACAATCCAGGGAAGATATTCATTGAAGTCTATCCCGATCATGTCAAAACCAATACAATTTTTCTTATACTGTTCGGCTTCTAAATAACTTCCGCCTTTTCCATGAATATATAAAATTACCTTTTTCAAAATAACACCTCTCCCGTTTCTGATTTATAACCATACTCCCCAATCCCCATAGTGAAAGGTTCCGCTTCCATGATGCAGTTTTCCGTCTGCCTTTAGACTTCTAAATGCTTCTCGCATACGAATCAAAATTTCCGGCTGTATATCCAATGAATGGTGTGCCGGAAAAACATTTTTCACAGGCAAAGCCGAAACCTTCTCCAATGAATCAAGGTATGCCTCCGGATCCGTAGACGGATAATAAGCAAATAAAATATCTTTATATACCAAATCACCTGTAAACAAATATCCCCTGCTTTTTTCCCAAAAACACAGATGCCCCGGAGAATGACCGGGTGTATGGAGCACTTCGATTTCCCGACCGCCGATATCAATCATGTCATGATCTGTCAGCACTTTTGTCGGCATACCCTGAAAAAATTCATAATCATTCACGCAAAAGCTGTCAGGCAAATCACAGCGGTCTACGACCATTTCTTTAATCGTTTCGATCGATAAAGGGAATTTACCATTCAGCCACTCCAATTCATCGGCGTGAGCATAAAAATCCGGAAAATACTTATGCCCGCCAATATGATCCCAGTGAACGTGCGTGGCAACCGCCGTAATCGGTTTATTCGTAAGCTTCAAGACTTCCTCATATATATTTGAAATACCAAGTCCTGTATCAATCAGCAGGCTTTTCGTATTACCGTTTAGCAGATAACAATGCGTTTCCTCCCAATGTCGATATTCACTGATAATATATGTATTTGTGTCAACTTCATCTATTGTAAACCAGTTATCCATTCCCTTGCTCTCCTCCTACAATATATTTATAGCTTTTCTATCTCTGCCAAAGAATTTTGAATATCTTTATAAACTAAGGACTGCATACTGTCTGCATAAATTGATATATCCGCTTTTTGCAGTGCACAAACAATATCGTCCTTTAACTCCGGCTTGTTTTTTGCTACCATAGGCAACAATTTTATACATTGTCTTGCCGTTATTGGCTTGACATCTTCTATGTGTTTCAGATATTCGTCTATGATTTCATCAATTTTATAATCTTTATCCCATTTGGCGTTATAAGCAATCAGCGTAAGCCCTCTTGTCCGAATATAGGAATTATCACTATTCATCATATCGGCTAACTGATCCATATAGCAATATACCTTGTCCGATTCCTCACTTTCCTTTTGCAATTCCTGTAATGCTTTATATGCGATATTGTTATCTTTATCAAATAACAATGCAAAGTGATCCTTAACATTTATTTCCATGCCTTTTCATCTCCCATATCTGAAATCATACTTTCAATTGTATCACTTTCTCCCTGTATCTGCCACTATAAAATACCAGGCACAGAAACCGCTACACCCTATATTTCCTATCGTTTCAACGATTTCTCTATTTTTTTCTGCCCATTCCAAACATTCTGCTTTTCATACAGATTGTTCCGCTCTTTGCAGAGTTCCTTCACACGAAAGTGATATTCCCACTCCGCAGCTATCGGCAGTTACAAATAGTTCCTTCTTCATTTAGCATTTTTATTAAGCTTTGCATTCGTAGTATACATAACATTTCTGCTATTTACAGCAGCTTATTTGTTAAACTTATCTTTTTTACTACATTCAGCAGCTACATTCAGCATTTTTGATAAGTTTTTGTTGCTGCATAATCTGAATTATACTAAAATATAGGAAAGACACAGAAAAGCTGGATTGGGAGAGCATCTATGGACTATACGATACGGGAAATACAAAAACAGGAATATCCGTTATTGGATAATTTTCTATATGAAGCAATTTTTATTCCAACAGGGATTGAACCTCCACCCAAAACGATTATCACAGCTCCCGAATTACAGGTTTATGTTGCGCATTTCGGAGAATTAAAAGATGATTGGGGATTAGTGGCAGAGGTTGACGGTAAGATTGTCGGTGCTGTTTGGGTTCGCATTATGCACGATTACAGGCATATAGATGATGAAACGCCCTCTTTGGCAATCTCCCTTTATAAAGAATATCGGGGCTTTGGCATTGGAACGGCTATGATGAAAGAAATTCTTGCCTTGCTTAAATCACATGGGTATAAACGAGTTTCTCTTTCCGTTCAAAAAGCCAATTATGCGGCAAAGCTGTATCTAAAGGTTGGTTTTGAAATTATAAGGGAAAATGAAGAAGAATACATTATGATGAACAGCCTGTAAATCAGGGAAAGGACATTCTATTTATGCGAATCCGACCGTATATACCAAACAAAGATTACGAATATTTATCAAAATGGATTGATGACGAAAGGATTCATGCCTTTTGGCGGAGAAGGGACACATGGGAAAGTCCGCTTTTTATGCGGCTTCCCCTGCTCCCTATATAACCCAGCGGAATTTGATTGTCCCGTTATTATCCTTTGCGGCAATTATAACAGGTAATTATTTTCCCGATTTGCAATCTGCAAGCCGACTAATTGATAGGTTGCATATCCTCCTACAACCAGCGGCTCTGTATTGCAGATTTCTTCTGCTTCTTCACGACTTTCTGTTTTCAGGATATACATACCCGCCATTCCCGGATAGCCCTGAAAGACACCGCAGATTTCCAGCTTGCCGCTATCGTCCAGCCTTCTTATGTTCTCAACGTGTTCCATAACTACCTGCTTTGTCATCTTATTATAGGTCTTGCTTTTCTGAATCATCATCATGTACATCAACTGTTCCATACCATATTCTCCCTTCCATTTTATCGTTTTTTCCGGCTCTGTTTTATTCTCTTATTAAATTTTTCTATGGCAAATTCATAGGATTCTTGTATCATCACCTTGAAGTCCTCAAAAGTCTTTTCAGAAGGATTCAGGACGCATACCCAGCCCATCCATGCATAAACAGGGTGCGGGATAATCATATCTAAGGCGGTAAAATCAAAATCCATTTTTACAATCGTTCCGGCAGGCGGGCGTTTCGGAATATCCCCAAATTGTTTGATAAACGTCTGTTTTCTTAAACCGACATTGACACGATATATCTTATCGCGATTCAGCATAGAACCCTTATCATGATCACCGTCCTTTTCTTTAACCGTTAAAACATATACACCCCGATTCAAAACTCCGTTTGGGTTATAAAAAATACCGCTTTCTCCCCAACTCTCTACCAGTACAACATCCTTTAGGTTCATTTGGCAGTAGGAAAGAATATCATTGGGTGTCATGCTTTTTTCGCCATGTGAAACCTCTTTGTTCATAGCATAGTCCCTTTCGTTTTATTGTCCTATTGCATTGGGTACATCCATAGTTTATCATAATATAGTGACAAATCATGTCACTATTTGGAAAGGAGTTTGAAAAAATGTCAAAAGCAGAACGGCTGATTGAAATGATGATTACGATAAACGCAAAAAAGGATTTTACAGCGGGCGAATTAGCAAAGGAGTTTTCCGTATCAAGGCGTACGATACTCCGCGATTTGCAGGAGTTAGAACAAGCCGGATTCCCCCTGTATTCGGAAGTCGGCGCTGCGGGCGGGTATCATATTCTGAAAGAACGCATTCTGCCGCCGGTCACGTTTTCAGAAAGTGAAGCGAAAGCCATATTTTTTGCATGTCAGGCTTTGCAGTTCTACCGTAATCTACCTTTTGAGCAGGAAACAATTTCTGTTTTGAAAAAGTTTTTGAACTGCCTGCCGTTAGATATACAAAGCAGTATCACGCAGATTCAAAATCAGGTGGTGTTTTGGATTCCGGACAGGCATTGTGACGCACCGTTACTGAAATCAATGTTTCATATTGTTGTAAGCCGTCATGCCGCAACCATACGATACGCATCTATGCATTCGGAAAGCATACGCACCATTATACCAATCGGATTATATGCGATGAACGGGCTTTGGTATTGCCCTGCATATTGTACGGCAGCAAATGAAATTAGAGAGTTCCGCGTTGACCGTATTAAAGAAATTGTAGCCAAAAAGCCTTATCCGAAAGGAAAATATCCGATTCCTGCGTCCATTC
Source organism: uncultured Lachnospiraceae bacterium (assembly GCA_910577115.1). Classification (GTDB taxonomy): domain Bacteria; phylum Bacillota; class Clostridia; order Lachnospirales; family Lachnospiraceae; genus COE1. The sequence continues at coordinate 70,432 of CAJTMC010000010.1, read as the reverse complement.
AGGAATATCTGGAAAATTTGGAAGTCGGGAACGATTGCCACCTAAAAATTAAACTGACCGATGTCGGTGTGAAACGCTGCGAAACGGAATGTTTGCTGGCAAGGGGATTAAAAACGTTTTCAACAGGCGGCGGGATAATCGACATGAAAATACGCCATGCAACCTTAGAATGGGTTGCCGATTACTTTTTACCGCTTGGGAACAATGCAACTGTGTTAGAACCTGTGGAGTTGATACAGTTAATGAAGCATAAAATAAGTGAATTGTATCAGCATTATTATCAATCAGAAGGATAAGTATTTATAGATGCGGAAGCGTTCCGTAGCAGTCGGTATTGTGGGAGTCGCCTGTTATGCACATTTGTGCGGTATTGTTTTTTGCTTCTTTACCATACAGGATTGTTCTCATGCAGCTTGTGAGCCATAATTTGCCATAAATGATAAGACCTGTCCGAACAGTAATAAGTCGTTTCAGGCATGAGAAATCATTGAATCGCCATGCGTCTTTCCGTTTGTAAATTTAGATACTCCTATCTATATTGTAACTATTCGTTGCAAATTCAGAATTGAAAAACTCATCTATTGGGATATAATAAAATGTAGATAAAATTATGATAAAATTTCGATAAGGAGGCGTTTATGATACAAATACGACCTGTTTCGGATTTGAGAAATAAATTTCCGGATATAGAAAAAGCTGTGAGTAACGGCGAACCGGTATATTTGACAAAAACGGCTATGGGACTATGGTAGTCTTAAGTTTGGAAGCCTATTCTAAACTTACCGACGCAGCAGAATCAGCGCTGGATCAAGCAGACCATGCAGCTTTTGAGGACGGTAAACGATATACACACGATGAAGTGTTTCGAAATCTTCGAGGGCGGATAAATGGCTGATACAAAATATATGCTGCGCTATTTGCCGCTCTTTTATGTCGATTTAGAGCAAGTTGTTCTTTATATTGCTGAAAAGTTATGTAATCCACAAGCCGCAAATGAGTTGCTTGATGAAGTTGAATCTGCAATATTAGAACGCGTACCTATAGCGCAAGCTTTTGAACCATATCATTCAATGAAGGAGCGAAGATATCTGTATTATCGCATTTACGTGGAAGAAAAGGGAAAATATTTGTGACCTGTACGGGAGAATACAAAGAAGAATAGATTGATTGATTGATTGATTGATTGATATAATCAGTATGACTATAATCATGGAAAGCCGAGGTTGCCGACCTCACAGCACAGAAAGACCGCCTTTACCTTGAAGTACGCAAGCTGAAAGAGGAAGTCGCCGAAGCGGAGAATATCCTATATCTGCCCATCGGCTCTAATGTGCTCCTTACACTAATTTTAGAATGTTTAAAACTTTATACATTAAGTAACTATTTTATGTTAAGCATTTTCATTTCTTCATCTGAAATCGCACAAATAGTTTTTTGGGAATAATTATAGAACATATTCTGACCATTATATGTCAATAAATATCCTATTATATGTCCTACTACATCATTATCGTATTTCACCGAAACGCTTATTCCTTCTTTCCTGCATTGTTCCATAGTATTGTCGTCCTCTAACAAATTTTGTTCTTTTGCAAGGATTCCAGTTATAGTTTTAATAAGCATTTCATCATCAGAATATGCGTTAGAATTATAACCGATGCAAACACTGACAATTTTTGACTCTTCTGATAAAAAATCTTCCTTAACATAAAGATAATTATCCAAAAAGCTTCTTACAACTACATAATTATAATTTTCATCTCCATCAATACTATAAATTGTGTATTCATCAACTTTGCATAGTTTATGGTTTGATTCAACATATATTCCATCTGTTTCAATATATTTCTCGCCATTAAAAATTAAAAAACCTTGTTCAAAATCAGCTTTATTTTCACTTGCACAGGCAAATAAAAATACACTTATAATAGCTATTGAAATAATTGTTATCATCCTAAAATTCATTTAGCGCTAACCTCATCTCTTTGTTGAGCTGACTTAAACGAAATAATGTTACCCTCAAAAGGAACATCAAATTCCATAATTAAAATATATGGAACATATGCATTTGTTTATACGATAAATGCTCATTATTTTTATACATTTATTATAGCACACACAAGCAACATTCAAAGAGTTATTTTTAAATACTCTCTATTCTTTGTTCCTTACAAACAATTCTGTTTGATTTTCTTCACTTTATTGTATATAATTACTCAAAGAGAAAGAGGCGGACTATTCGCCTGGAACGGGATTGTGAAAATTTCATTATGACAAGTGAGCAGTTTGTCCATGAACGGAGCAAAGCGTAAATTCGGGAGTTAATGGAGATAGATGAAATGGCTATTACAGTGAATATCTATTATACCGGTGTAAATGGAAATGCCAAAAAATTTGCGGAAGAAATGGTTTCAAGTGGAGTTGTTAATGATATTCGTGCAGAAGAAGGAAATCTTAGATATGAATACTTTTTTCCGCTAGAGAATCAGGAAACAGTGCTTTTAATTGACAGCTGGAAAGACCAGCATTCCATTAATGTACACCATGCTTCACCTATGATGGCAAAAATTACGCAGCTGCGGGAAAAATATGATTTGCATATGAAAGTAGAACGGTATGTGTCTGATGAAACAAAAATCCCTGATGCAGATAAGACATTTATAAGGGAATAAAGTAAATCAAACCGATTCGGGAGGAAATTATTTATAGATATGAAAAAGCTGAAATGGACAAGGGAGCCGCAAAATTACAAAATCGAAAATGACAGAATCGAAATCATCACCAAGCCATACACAGATTTGTGGCAGAGAACATATTACCATTTTCAAAATGACAATGCACCTGTCCTGCAAATGGAAACAGAAGAAAAATATTTTAGTTTTGTTGTTCAGACAGAATTTGCGGAAAGTCATCACAGGTTTGACCAATGCGGCATTGTAATGTATTTGGACAGTGAAAACTGGTTGAAAGGCTCTGTGGAATATGAAAACGAAGCCTATCAGCATTTAGGGAGCGTCGTGACAAATAACGGTTTTTCGGATTGGGCAACTACAGTGATTGATGCTTCGGTAAAATCCATGTGGTATCGGCTCAGCCGCAGGGAAGACGATTATTGTATTGAATGTTCGACAGACGGAATAACGTTTCATCAGATGCGTATTTGCCATATGCACAAAGGAAACGGCAAAATACAGTTTGGCATTTATGCCTGTTCTCCTGAAAATTCTTCTTTTAAAGCGGTATTCTCAAATATGCAGGTAATGGATTGCCAATGGAAAGCACATGACGGACAGCAGCCGGACGCACTCAAGCCTCAGCATCTTTCCTAAAATAATGGTAATCCGTCACAAGGTCTTTCAGTGTAATGCGTTCTAAGCTATCGCATAAATCATTTTGAATTTTTGGGTAAGAACAATTTAATACATTATGTATATTTTTCCCTACCGGACAAAGTGGTGAAGGGAACGAATGGACACCGAACAATTTTGAAATGAAGTCCGGCTCAATCGCTTTGCATATGCGATGTATTGTTATTTCTTCCAATGGACAGTTAAGCGTTGCACCACCTGTTCCAAATTTGACGGATATGACGCCGTCTTTTTTCAATGCGCTCAAAATATTGCGGATTGTAACAGGATTGCTTCCGCTAGATAATGATAGAAGCTCACTGGTCACTTTTTTCGTTTCTCCGTATTCATAGAGCCTTCTACACTGCAAATTCCGGGGAGCTACCCGTATAAGAAGGCAGGCGGAGCAGGTTTAGTGCCAAAGGCTGACAATAACTGCACAAATTGCGGACTTTGTGCCGAAAAGTGTCCGGCACAGGCAATCCTTAAGGAAAATTTAAAAGCTACAGACAAGAAAAAATGCATTTCGTGTATGCGCTGCGTCGTAAGGTGTCCCCAATCTGCCCGTAACGTAAACAGCGCTATGGTTTCGGCTGCCGCATTCGCGATGAAAAAAGCCTGTTCCACAAGAAAAGAGAACGAGTTATACATCTAAAAACTTAGGAAGATACATAAGAGCAGAGATTCGGGAGAATCCCTGCTTTTTTTGTAGCTGACGTATGACTTCGGAAAGGATTAGGTCTTAGATACCTCGTTCTGCTCTGTCCGTTTGTATGTGTCGGGAAAATCGGCAACAAGCGTTTCAAGTTTCCGCATGACTTATTGTGTCGGATATGCTATAGTATTCATAGGATTTGAAATCAAACTCAAATAGAGAAATCAAATGAAATCATTTTTTAACGAGCTGGCTGAGAAAATCGAGCAGGCAGTGAAAACGGATATGGAGCAAATTCGGGAAGAAATCAGTGATGAAAAGCTATATGCGGTTGCGCTTGTGACAGACAGCGACTGTATTACCTTATTTTTGGCGTTAAATACTTACGAATATATGCGAAAAAAAGATATGGAATACTTAGAACTGCTGCATGGTGATTTATCTGACAAGGATATCAAAAGTGTGAAAGAAGGCACCGCCAGCCTTACGAAATGGTCGCCTGATGAATGGGGATATTCCAACGGGAAAAACAGTCAGTTAGCCGAAATTAGTAAGCTGTTATATGACAAAGAAGAAGAAAATTCAGAGGAATATGAAAAACATTCCGCACTCTTTTTTGAAGCGGTCACTTCCACATTGAAAAATCTGATTGCGGCAAAAACGTTCGGAAACAACGCTGATGAAATTACCTGTTTTATCTCTATGTCAGATGAAGAGAGAACCTATGAAATTGAAGATTATTCGGCTAAGCTGCTTAATTCGGAACGTGTCAGTCAGGCGTTTTTGGAGCGTACACCTGATGAGGGGAGTTATACTTTTCAATGTTGAATTGATTGGTGGTGAGATTGATGTGTAAAAACAAGAAAAGGAAAAATAAAGCATGGCTCCATGCAAAGTCAGTGGGCGGCACTTGCATGGAGTAACGGTTTGATTTGTCGCTGATTTAATAATGCTGACTTTGCTGCTTGAATGAATCAATCAATCAAGGAGGAAGCCCGCATATGAAATATATCAATGCAACTGCAATTCTGCCTGATACGCTGGTCGAGGAGCTGCAAAAGTATGTGCAGGCAGGATATCTCTATGTTCCTGCCAAAAATGGACAGCATAAATTGTGGGGCGAATTGTCCGGTTATCGGAACGAACTGGAAAAACGTAACGAAGCAATCGTTGCGGAATATCGGCAAGGGGTGTCTGTTGAGGCGCTTGCCAAGCGTTATCACCTTTCGATATATGCCATTAGAAAAATTATTTATCAGAAATAACTGCGGAGGGCTGCTTTTCATTGAAGGCAGCTCTCTTTTTCTACGCAATATTTCTGTACCATTTGGTATATTGAAAACAGCTTTTTCAATGGATAATATAAGTATAGGTTCATACTTTAAGACAAGCTTGGCAAGGAGGATTTTAACATGGCTGACACAGCAAAAGTATATCCACGAACAGGAGATACTCAAACGATTTATCTGAAAAATGTGATTACCAACGCCAACATTGAAGTTGGTGACTATACAATGTACAACGATTTTGTAAAAGATCCCATAAAATTTGAGCAGAATAATGTCCTCTACCATTATCCTGTCAATCATGACAGGCTCATAATCGGGAAGTTCTGCTCGATTGCCTGCGGCACGAAATTTCTTTTCAATAGTGCAAATCATGCCTTGGATTCACTCAGCACGTATCCGTTTCCACTTTTTTCTGAAGAATGGGGACTTAAGCCAAAGAATGTCGCTGAAAGCTGGGATAACAAGGGGGACATTATTATTGGCAACGATGTATGGATTGGGTTTGAAGCGGTTATTCTCGCAGGTGTTACGATTGGCGACGGAGCAATTGTCGGTGCGCGCGCGGTTGTCACCAAAGATGTCGCGCCCTATACTATTGTCGGCGGCGTTCCGGCGAAACCAATCAGGAAGCGCTTTGATGCGCAGACAATAAAAGCGCTTTTGGAAATAAGATGGTGGGATTGGGACGAGGACAAAATCGCCCAAAATATTGAGGCAATCAAATCCGGTTGCATAGCATCGCTTTGTGTATGAAACATCTTCGTTTTAATGCAAAAAAGACACATGGTTTACAATTTATTGTTCCATGTGTCTTACTGGTTGTTTAATATTTAGTTGTTTGCTGGTTATGCTAACTGCATAACCTCGGATTCAAGTTTCTTTAATTCATCAAATGTCAATGCCGGAACGCAGTCCGCAATTTCGTCAAGTGACATTTTACCTTTCCTAATCAACTTTTCTGCCGTTTTTTTTGCTTCTCTGTGAGTAGCATTATCATCAATATCCTTTGCATAAGCCTTCAAAATCTGCTCGTCATCAAATAATGTCATCATAATATCTAAGCTTTGCTTGCAAAGCTTTCACCTCCTGCTCCTTGCTTTCAAGATATTCCTTCAGCACATTTCTGTTTTTACAGATACGGATTGTTTCTGTTACTGCTTTCTTTGTATTTCCATATAGTTTTCTCTGTTCATTATATACTTTGCAAAAAATTATATACTGCCCAATAATATCTTTTTCGTTTTCCTGATATAAAACTTTCACTTCTGCATCAATGGCGATCTTTTCCCCGTCAAAAAATTCTTCGGAAAGTGATATGGTATTGGGAATATCTTTTTTATCTCCTGTATAAATCACATACAGTTCGGGTTTCGGTATATTCACTTTTCTTCTTCCGTACAGGTTTTGATTGGTACGCTTGAAATAATCGTGATAAGTCTGTATCAGATACATCAATGCACAAATAATGATATTGAATGTCCATGTAGACTGGCTTTCCACCAATACCATTAACCGATTGCCAACCGAAAAACCCAAATCATTATAATCCGCATCAATCAGCACATGCTTAATTGTGACATCTGCAATTTCATCTTCCGTCACATTACAATCCTCCGGGTGGAGTGCCTTATATAATTGAAGCAGATACTTTTTTTCTTGAAATAAATTTTTGAATACGCTGTCCTTTATCTTTCGCTTTGGCGTACTTTCCGCCATTTTACCACCTCGCTCATGACAAGGTATCAGAAATATTACTCTTGCCACATCTCAATTATACAAAAAAACACCTACGTTTACAATAAAATTCACACTGAATGTCAAGCCACGTCAATGATTTATCGAACCGGATTTTCACAATATCTACAACCTGTTTGTAAAACTCTTCATAATAGGGCAGTGTCTTTTTGATTTTCTCATCATATACTAAAACATGAAAAGCAGAAGTATTGTCACTCATTTTTTGTTTTCTCCATATATTTATTCAAAAAAATCTTACCACGGTCACATACTTTTTTCTATCGCATTTTTATAAATTCAGCGTCATTATGTTGCCGCAAACACACACAATTCAATTGAATTTTCATGTTGCATGAAATGGTTTTCCAAGCTTTTTGTTAAAATGCTAAGAGAACCGGCGTTGTTTTATAATTCTCCATAAAACCACAGCACTGATTTTATCGTTGCACCTTCATCAATAATTGTTTCATCATATCCTTTTTCGGTGAGCATACTCTCTATATTCCTGCTTTTCAGTAATGACCATTCTTTGTTATCAATATAATCCCAGCTCTGATATTGCCCTTTTCTGTCCCAAAATGTCTTGTAATAATCTTCGCTATAAAAAATTATTATCTGTGAGCTCCACAGGTTTGGGCAGTCAACAACTGCTACGACCTTGCAAAATGGCAATTCTTGCGGTTTGTTTTTCATAATTTCAGCAGTTTTATCCAGCCATTTTTTCATAAACTTCGTCTTTATTTTACGCGAGGTTTTGGGCGATTCGATCCAAGGTGAGCATGGAGCATGAAAATATTCGCATTCCTGAGCTTGTTCTTGAAACGGTACCCATTTATCAATTTTATCGCATAGTGCTTTTATTTTACGCCTTTGTCCCCTTTGCTTTTTCTTATCCATTTTTTCCTCAATAAATTCTGTTTTTTACTGTGATTATATGTTTAACCCGTCCGTTAAAATTGCTGTGCAATTATGGTAGATTTATGCCATTGGGACATGTATAATCTCTGACGGCATTACACCATAATTACTACACACTACGGTAAAGTCATACCCTTTTGGGCAAGTATAATGTCTGACGACATTTTATCTATGCAACGTTGTCAAGTATATATTCCGAAATTTTGATTTATTACTTTTGTATGATATAACTTCATTTACACATACAATTTTTACCTCTTAATATCCCAATGCCCTTCGATTTCTAAAAAGTCTTTTGCTACTTCTTTAGAAAACTCCAATCCATTGTCGCTATTTGTAAGAATAATTACATATTTATCCTGCAAAGGATATAAGACAAAAAGGCTCTGGAAACCGGGATTAATGCCGGAATGCCAATAAGTTTCTCCTTGGTTTTCAGACGCTATCGCAATACCCATCCCCCAGCTATGAACAGTATCAATATTCACAGCAGCAGAGAACATATCTTTCACAGCTCCATCACGATTATGATATTGTTTCATCAGCTCCTGACAAAACATCGCCATATCTTCACTCGTAGATTTTAAGGTATATGCGCAATTTGGGGTTTTTGCCACTATATCATTTGTAACCGGTATGCTGACCGGAACTGTAAAGCCTATCATGAAAACAAAAATAATCACGATTGGTATACCGGCATAAAAAACTTTAATGTTTTTTCGGACAAGAAGTAAAAATAATCCCATAAATGCAAAACATAACCAAAAAATCACCACTACTTTTGATACAACAAACAGAAGAAACAATGTGTTCACAATACCGGCTATAATAAAGCAAACAGGCAGACTACTTCGAAAAGAAAAAAATCGGAATTTCGTTATCTTCCCCATAACAAAAGCAATCAACAGAAACACAATCAATACGATAATGAACACCGTAAAGATATATATTACAACTGAGGACAACCTCATATAAGGTGTAACTGTTTTGGTATGTTTAAAAGTGCTGTTTTTCATTCCCAAAGGCTCAAAAACATAACAATTCGCAGCCTGTTCTATCGTCATGCCGCTGACATTTTCAATTACATTTTGTAAATAAATATATCCAACTCCCGAATAACGAAATTCATCACCGGGATTCGAATATATTTTTTTATCAATGCCTAATTCAAAAGACGCAGAAAAACCTGCCGTATGGCATAACAATTGTTTTAAAGTTATATCATATATTCTTTCATCATCAGTGAGCAGGCTGTCATCTAAAAAAGGGGCAATTTTGTCTTCAAGATTCAGTTTTCCCTCATCGACTAACTGCAAAGCGATATAGGCACTAATCACCTTGCCATTGGAAGCAAGTTCAAATACAGACTTTTCATTGATTCCAGCTCCATAATTCTCAAATACAATTTTATTGTTTTCATAGTAGGCAATCGAATATCCATTGATATCATAGCTGTTTGCCATCCGTTCTGTTTCCTGTGAGCCATGAACCATACTACCCGGCAATAGTCCGCATACGATTATCAGCAACGCTGACACTATTTTTTTCATAAGCTACCTCTCATTTTGATTTTTTCCTAACAAAGACATCGTGCTGATGTATAAACATTGAATCAGATTTTTCTCATGAAAAGCGACACCTGATTGTGGTACACTTTTTCCGGAATAGCATTTGGAAAGCGTTATATCCCGTATAATGCCATCAAAAGAAGCTATGATAAATGCCATAATATCATTTACCGGCATAACAGGCACAAAATATCCACTCTCCACTCCTGTTATCATAATTCTCGATGCACATTGTGTTAAATGTCCAAAAGTTGATGAAGTTGTCACATTTTTGTTGATTCGTTCATAACGCTCCGGATGATACGCAAAAAATGTGCTAAGTTCAAAAAGTATTTTATTATAGCTTATCAGCATATCGGAAAAATACTGTTCGGAAACTAAAAACAGCTTGTGTAAAGTAATATCCGGTGCGTTGCCGGACTCCATAATTTCATCTATTTGTTCCATGTAATTTCCCTGCAAGTTTGACTTATCAATGAGCGCAGCGAGCACGAAATCAATATTATTAAAATATTTATAGACGCCCCCCTGACTCATACCTGTTTCTGATACAATGTCTGTCATTGTAATATCATAGGCCGGTTTTCGCTTACATACTGCAAATGCAGCATCTAAAATCTCATTTCTTTTGTTTTCTAAATATTCATTTTTCACTTTTGGCATAACATTCATCTCCTTTTTCCAATTCATCAAAAAAACGACTATGTTATCGTTTTTATAATAGCATATTTTATTCCCAACGGCAAGAATAAAAACGACACTATTGTCGTTTATACTATTATTTTTGATAAAACACGATACTTATGAAAAGAGAAAGCAGTTAAGAGAACAGCTTGCAAAGAAGCAGGCAGAGAAAAAAACGATTCGCTGCGGATGCTTGGTATTGTATGTCAGATTTTCAAAAGGAATTTGATTTTCCTTAACATTAGATATTCTTATATTAATATTAAATATTTCTGTTTTACTTATCTTGCAAAGTAATATATACTTAGCTTGTAAAAACAAATTCTTAGGAGGAGCGTCGTAAAATGGAGATTATCGAATATCAGGAAAAATATAAAGATTATTTTGTTCAATTTAACACCGATTGGATTGTTGACAATTTTGGTTTTTTGGAGGAAGAGGATAAGAATGCCTTTCTACATATCGAGGAAAGCCTTAAAAACGGAGCGATGATTTATTTTGCTGTCGAAGAAGAAAATGTTTTGGCAACGTGTATGTCAAAGCCGTTAGACGAAAACGGAACTTGGGAATTATGCAAGCTTGGCTCCAACAAACATCTCCCGCACAAGGGCGCAGGAAGCGCTGTCTTTGAAGCCGCTATGAACTGGGCGCTTAAACATGATGCACAGAAATTGTTTATCATATCAAACAGCAGTCTGAAACCGGCGCTGCACATCTACGAAAAATATGGTTTCCATGAAGTGAAGCTGAATGATTACGAATATGTACGGGGAGATATCGCGTTTGAATATCATGTACCGAAAAAATAACACTTACTGTCCATTTGCGCCGGATTTTAATCTCTGTAGGCAAGTAATCAGGGAGGGTGGTACTTCACTCCTCCCTGCGTTTCACTCTGCCAGCTATTTTATATGTGTAAAAAACATCAATGACAATCAAAGTCACCCATATTCCTAAAACAGAGCATAAACATGGTATCCCTTTTGTCGTGATGCAAACTCCTATTATCATAATTCCGCCGATAATAAAAGAAATTCCTCCCAGTCGCTGGCATTTTTTCCATGTTTCTTCATTTTTCGAACTCCAATATGTTCGCAATCCCACAATAGAGTTCCTTCGTAATTTAGGCATGATATTTCCTACAGCAATCATCAGCACACCAACAATGCCGAAAATAAGCCGATTGATATCGAGAGGAACCGCTGATAGATTTTCAACCTTGTGAAAAGCTGTGTAAAGAGAATAACCGTTCAAGATATTAAACAGAACCAGCACAAAAATACCTGCAACGATAACAACATTTTTATTACTTTCCCCATGCTCCTCCTGCTTCGCCGCCAGCTTTGCCATCGCAAGCAGAAAAATTCCCATTAAGACAGTTACTATAGGATATAACAACGCCTCATATTTGCTTCCCCAACGGGTGACCTGATTATCAAATCCATAATGTGCCGGAATTTTGTCCGGAAGATATTGCAGTACAGTCAAAGCAGCCACGAAAGGAAGAAACATTAATATAAAATATACTGTTTTCTTTATTTTCATTCCTGACCTCCTCGTAATGTGTTCATCCACATAACAGCTTCATCAAGTACAGATAAGTTTAATTCATAATAAATAAAATTTTTAAATTTTGTTTCGTAAATTAAATCCGCCTTCCTTAACTTCGAAAGGTGATATGACAATGCTTGGGGCGTCATATTCAAAGAATTTGCTAAATCACCGGAGTTTATTTTTCCCTGCTTTAGTTTCTCCAAAATTTTTCTTCGATTTTCATCTGCCAACGCTGTCAATATATTATGTATCGCCAACGCACCACCTCCAATAGCATTTCAACAAATCTTTAAATAGAGTATACCGAATAATGAGCAAATCGTCCATATCTATTTAAAATAATTTTTAAATAGATGCGTATATGCGGTAACTGTATATGTTTTCGGAAAGGAATTAAATTGACCGAAGCAGGCTCCCAAGCACAGGCATGCCGGTTGAATATTTTAATTTTCAACCGGCACATCCTAAATCTACCATATTTTGATTGGAACATACACATAACTCATATAAAATACTATACAATATCAACCATGAGTTTTCCATCAAATTCTGTTAAAGTTCTCCTGTGATGCCAGTTCCTTATACAATGTTCCTCGTTTGATACCCCATTCAGATACATCATTCCTGCAACAAATCACCTTGTCTAGTACCATGATACAGGCAATAACGCCATAAGAAAAACACCTCTTCATTTCTGAACAGATGTTTAATCTTTACAATGCTGTTTTCCCTTAAATGTTATCACGCTTTAAGGGAAAGGACAATGGTTTAAGGGTATTTCCCCTAAATACATAAGAAAACATCAATCTTCATACGCCAAATACGCACCCTTCATCGGACTGACTGCGTGTTCACTAAACAGACGCAACGCACCTCTCTTGTAACGAATCTCCCGCGGCTTCCAGTTTTCCTTCCGTTGTGTTAAAATCTTATCAATCTCCTCCGGTGACTTCCGTTCTCCCTGCACACCGATAATATTCAGCTTCCGCTCCATCACATCAATCTCAATTAAATCGCCTTCCTCAACCAACGCAATCGGTCCGCCGTCGGCAGCTTCGGGGCTACAATGCCCAATCACCGGACCTGTGGATGCCCCCGAAAAGCGTCCATCCGTAATCAATGCAATACTTCTGCCAAGCTCCTTGTCACTGCTAATCGCCTCCGATGTGTAAAACATTTCCGGCATTCCGCTGCCTTTGGGGCCTTCATAGCGGATAAACACCGCGTCGCCTTTCTCAACCTTATGCTTCAGCACCGCGTCAAGACATTCCTCCTCGCTGTCGAACGGTCTTGCACGCAGCACCGCGCGAAACATCTCCTTGGGGCATGCCGTATGCTTGATAACCGCACCCTCAGGCGCCAGATTTCCGCGCAAAATCGCAATACTTCCGTCTGTTCCAATCGCACGCTCCTTCGGACGGATAATATCCTCCTTCGTAACGGAACAGCCATACCGCTGATTAAATTCCTGCAGCCATTTATCACAGCGCTCATAAAATCCGTTGCGTTTTAATTCCTCGAGATTTTCCCCCAGCGTCTTTCCGGTTACCGTCATAACATCTAAATGCAGCGAATCCTTGATTTCTTCCATGACCGCAGGCACGCCTCCCGCATAGTAGAAGCATTCTGCCGGCCAGCGTCCCGCCGGACGCACGTCTAAGATATACTTTGCATTTTTGTGCAGGCGGTCAAACGTATCGCCTGTAATCTCAATCCCCAGCTCGTGCGCAATCGCGGGGATATGAAGAAGACAGTTCGTACTTCCCGAAACGGCAGCGTGAACCAGGATTGCATTTTCAAAGCTGTCCATTGTGACAATATCGCTCGGACACATGTTTTCTTCGTGCGCCATTTCCACTGCCCTTTTTCCTGCTTCTCTTGCAAAGGTTAAAAGGTCGGGACTGGTCGCAGGCATCAGCGCACTTCCCGGAAGCGCAAGTCCAAGCGCCTCCGCCATAATCTGCATTGTAGAAGCCGTTCCGATAAACGAGCAGGCGCCGCAGCTTGGGCAGGCATTGTGCTTTGCCCAGTTTAGTTTATCCTCGTCAATCTCGCCTCTTTGGTATTTGGCGCTATACATGCCAAGCTGCTCGAGCGTCAGCATATCCGGCCCCGCATTCATGGTGCCGCCCGCAACGACAATCGCCGGAATGTTCACACGCGCAAGTCCCATCAGGTTTGCGGGAAGTCCCTTATCACAGCTTGAGAGATATACCCCTGCATCAAACGGCGTCGCGTTCGCGTGAATTTCAATCATGTTGGCTATCATCTCGCGGCTCACAAGGCTGAAATTAATGCCGTCCGTTCCCTGACTTTCCCCGTCACAAATATCGGTACAGAAATACCGCGCACCAAAACCGCCCGCCTCGGCAATTCCTTTTTTGACCTCTTCCACCAAAATATTCAAATGACCGCTGCCCGGATGACTGTCGCCATAGGTACTTTCGATGATGACCTGCGGCTTTGATAAATCCTCCGGCTTCCACCCCGTTCCAATCCGCAGCGGGTCCAGCTCCGGCGCGATTTTGCGCATTTCCTGACTTTTTAAACTCTTCATAGCGTTGTTCCTTCCTTTCTATCTCAATCGAATAATATATGGAAAATGCGACAGCCTGAATCATGCCATGCAGGCTGCCGATCCTACATTTTTTATATGAAATTAAATCATGCATGCTGTGCAACGTATCCATACGCTGTTTTTATGCAAAAAACGAAATAATCAACGCAACGATAAATCCGGTTCCGCCGACAAGCGTTTCCATAACCGTCCATGTTTTCAACGTCATTTTTTCGTCCATGCCAACCAGCGATTTTACCAGCCAGAATCCCGAATCGTTAAAGTGAGAGCATACTGTCGCACCGCCTGCTACTGCGGCTGTTGTACACGCAAGATACAATGGCGATAATTCCACAATTCCCGGAATTGCCGCAATAATTCCTGCTGCCATCGTCATCGCTACCGTCGAAGAGCCCACGCAGATTCGCACAAGCGCCGCGACAATAAACGCCAGCACTACAATCGGCAAAGACATCGAAGAAACCGCGTTTCCGATCACATCACCCAGTCCGGAATACTGGAGCACATAGCGCAGCACACCGCCGCATGCGGTAACCAGTAAAATCAATCCCGTCGGCTCCAGCGATTTTGTCATCACCTTTTCCAGCTCCTGCGTACTATATCCATGACCGATTCCAAGAATAAACATCGCTGCTACCGTTGCAATCAAGAGCGCCACGAACGGCTCACCCAAAAATCCGAAAACCGGCTGCAACCCGCTTAGCGCCGGAACAACGCCTGTCACAGAATCCAAGATAATCAATACAAGCGGTATCAG
This sequence comes from uncultured Lachnospiraceae bacterium, assembly GCA_910577115.1. Classification (GTDB taxonomy): domain Bacteria; phylum Bacillota; class Clostridia; order Lachnospirales; family Lachnospiraceae; genus COE1. The sequence goes on along the minus strand of CAJTMC010000010.1, from coordinate 55,345 downwards.
AATAATTCCGACAATCGCCCAAAAATTCGGCAGCTTTGATTCGTCAAAATCTTCCTGATTTGCGATATGCTCCGGCACAGGAACATTGAATTTCTTTCCGCAGATCGAACCCCAAACCGGTCCTGCGACAATCATGGCACACGTTCCGCAGAGGATACCAACCAAAATGACCCAGCCTAAGTCCACGTTCAGCATGGTTGCCACGAGAATCGGCCCCGGTGTCGGCGGGATAAACGCATGCCCTACGGCAAGACCTGCCAACAGCGGTATTGCGTAAAACAGGGACGAGCGTTTTGTTCTTTTGGCGAGTGAAAAGGCAAGCGGTATCAGGATTATCAATCCGGCATCGAAGAACACAGGCATCGCAATTACCAAGCCTGTGATTCCAAGCGCCCATGCCGCCTTTTTGTCACCAAACCATTTTACCAGTGTGACTGCCAATGTTTGTGCGCCGCCCGATATTTCCAAAATGGCGCCAAACATGGAGCCTAAGCCCACCAATAGCGCGATGCCTTTGAGTGTATTTCCGATACCGTCATTGACTGCCGTTACGATATCCGCCGCTGGCATTCCTGCAATCAGTCCAATCGAAATTGCACCGATTAAAATAGAAATCATTGCCTGAATTTTAAATTTGATAATCAAAACCAGTAATATGATTAAACCGATTATTGCCGCGATTACAAGTCTTGTTGGATTTAAAGCAACTGTTTCTGTTGTCATAACTAACCAAACTCCTTTCTTCTCTCTTTCCTTATTTTCCTTCACGTTCCGCACAATTATACATTTTAATACGTGTGATGTATTTTGCAGTTTCACCTCACTTTCTTGCATATTTGTATGACGTATTATGTTTTGTAATAAAAACAATACTTTATTTGGTAATTTTTGTCAATACATCTGATGTATTTGAGTTTCATTTCATGGAACTGCACAAAAAAAGAAGGGATTTTCTAATGAAAACCACCTTCATTTGTGCACTTATACCATAATTTCTTTGCCGTTACGGTACTTCATAGCCTGTATATTGTATTGTCCTCCAACTTTTATTTCTTATGTTTCTCCGACACTTTTTTCATAAAGCTTTTTTCCTGATGTTCCTTATTCTTCTTAACCAGCGCCTGTCGGTTATAGGTCAGGTGCATTACCATCGCGCAGCGCGCGCCTACGGGATCGCGGTCAATAATTGCATTGACGACGGCGCGGTGTGTTTCAATCGTTTCCTGCATCAGGGTTCTGTGTGTCAGGTTGGCAAATGTCATGACTGCCGTATTAATCAGCGGGAGCAGTGTTTCCACGACACGATTTTTACTGCATTTGGCAATACAGGTGTGAAACGCGATATCCTTTGGAATATGGTTTTTTCCGGTAAGGTACATCTGCTCTGTTTCATCACAAAGCTGCTCCAACTGCTTTAGTTCTTCTTCTGTCGCGTACTCTGCCGCCAAAGCCGCAATCTCCGGCTCCAGCATCAGGCGCACGTCAAACAGCTCGAGCGCAAGCTTGTATTTATCCTGTAGCTTGGACAATCCAAGCGGATCGTCGTCCATAGAGCGGGTGCTGATTACGTAAGTGCCTGAGCCTCTTTTGACCTCCAGTATTCCTTTGGATACCAGCCCCTTGACTGCCTCCCGAATAGTGCTTCTTCCAACGCCGAATTTTTCAGCGAGTTCAAATTCATTCGGAATCCGCTGACCAATCTCTACCGGCTCCTGCAAAATGTAATTCATCAACTCATCTTCAATCTGCTCTCCCAGAAGTTTTTTATCCAGTTTTTCAAATTGATACATCTTGGCTTATTCCCCCTGTTTGTGTTGTCTTTTCTAACAGCTCAACCGTATCTTCCAAGCTCATATCCTTTGTAATGATTTTCTCGGGTATGATACCGATATAATCCTTTTCTTTCCACCATCTGCGCATATCCTGTTCCCCAAATTCCGCCTTATTGGGTTTTGTATTATGACGCAGCAGCGTTTCTTCAAATGGAAGGTCGTAATAAAATGCAAAAATATTGGAACCGTATTCTTCAAGAGCCGTTTGAAATAATGGCGTATAATACTCCGAATCCAAGATTCCCTCTAAGATGGTAATCTCCGAATTTTGCCTGCCATATTGCAGTAGTTTTATTAATAACGGCAGCGCTTGCACATCTTTAGCATTCAGCATTTGAATCCGTACCATATCTTGTGAAATCAACATGGTATTGCGTCCAAACTTTTTTTGAAGTGCTTTTGCCAATGATGTTTTTCCACTTCCTGAATTTCCTCTCACTATAATAAGTTTAGGCATTATCCTGTCATACTCCTTCTGATTCTAATTTTCTTAAGTAAGAACCCTATAAATCCCAAACCGTCAGTTGTTTTTCTTTATGAGATTTTACTTTCCGTTCGGTGATTTTATCGTCCTCTGTGATTTGTCCGCACAAAATCGGCGCATTCGCGTCATATAATTGGCAGTTCTTCGCAACGCTTTCGGGACTGTGGTTTGCATAGCAGTATCGGCATCCGTTTTTGCATGTATTGTATGTTCCCACATCAATGCTTTCAATGCAGCCGCACGCTTCTCTTTGGTTTTTATCCTGCCCTGCGTCTATTTTACAACCGATAATTTGTTCAATCAATGCTCTGTCAATGCAGCAATTATGCTCTATTCCGCATATAGATAAATCTATTTTTTCTGCACAGCTTGCAACTGCCATGTTATTATCACTTGCTATCTGCGCGATTTTCTTTGCAAACGCAACGACTTCGCTTTCCGTCAGAAAGCAAGTGTGAAGCGCCTTCATGCTCTTTTGGTTCTTTGCATACGTATCAACAAAGCTAATCACACATTTTGTTGTGTAACCGCGCAGTTTGTGCGCAATTTCCGCAAACGCTTTTAAATGATACTCCGGTGTATACTTGTCTGTAAACAGAATCGGATCATACCGCCAAATTACTTTCTGTGCCCCGATTTTGCGCGACAGGTTTTGGAAGGTCAAAATGACGTCACTCTTTTTATGCGGAACATTACATTCGATGTCCGTGCCGTATCCTGTCAGTGTAAACTGAAAGTAAAACGGATATGCGTTCAATTCCTCTAATCTTGGAAGCATTGGTTTTGGATTTTTTGTCCAAAATACGATACAGTCTACAACATCAGGGGACAGATTGATTTTACTAATTTGGTGCGGATTCATGGGATTTCGGACATATAGGTATTCCTCTTTAATTCTGTTGAAAAACCACTCCGAATAATAGTTCGGAATATCGGTTCTGCGGCTGGCACTTAAAATCACTGTGTTATCTCCTCCCGCAGCTTGACGCAGCAGTCTTTTCCGCAAAAGGAAATCCCGTAGCTGTTATAATAATCGTAACCGTCCTCTTCCAGCTCCAGCGCATACTTTTTGTCTTTAATCTGCTCCAATGCCTCCTCAGCCTTTGCGTCAAGCGCCTTCATCTTTTTTGTAGTCTTAAACTCCACGATAAAGGCTTCCTTTCTTCTTGACACAGGTTTCACAAACAAATCACATCTTCCTTTTCCCGATTCGCGGTTGGACTTTGTACGGTAGCCTTTCATGCCGGACAGCAGCCCTGCAACAAGACCATGATAATAGTTTTCGCTCTCGTCAAAGGAGCTGATTGTTTCGTATAAAATGTCTGTTAATTCTTCCTCGAGTGTCTTTGTATCTTTGTTTACAAAAGCCGTATGGAGTCGTGTCAAATCCCGCTCCTTCATTTTCCGTTCAAACCATGCCATTATTTTCTCGCGGAAAATATATCGGACCTCCCGATTGGGTATCATTAGTGTCAGATAGCGTGTATCATCCTCTCCCATTCGTTCACTCACTTTTCTGAAATATCCCGTGAAAAACATAAAATTCCACAGGTTGTCCATGTTCTCATACACTTCTCCGTATGTGATATCCTCGTGGATTGGCTTTTCGATTGTTCCGCCGTCAATCAGATTTTCCAGTTCTCCCTTTACGCTGTCATCTGCCATTTCAATTAATTTGCGCACAACAACATTGGAGGACGTGTTTGCCCAATAGGAATGCGGAAATTCTTCCTCATGGCTTGTTAATGCTTTCACATAGCGGATAACACTCCAAGGGTTATATACATTGGTATTTCCGAAAATATATCCGTTGTACCATTCCTTGATAAGGTCATATTTATGTTCTAAGCCGCAGTCTGTACAGAGTTTTTTTACTTCTTCCTCCGTAAAGCCGAAATATTTCCCATAATTCCAGTCAAGTATGGATATTACTTCAAGATTGTTTAATCCTGTGAAGATACTTTCTTTTGAAATCCGCAAGCAGCCTGTTATCACAGCAAACTCAAGGCTGCCGTTTGTTTTAAAGGCAGCTTCAAATAAAGAACGGATAAATCCTATCATTTCTTCATAAAATTTTTCCGTAAAAGCATTTTCCAGCGGTACGTCATATTCGTCAATCAAAATAATTACTTTTCTGCCATAGTACTTCTCAAGACACTGCGACAAGAACTTAATGGAATTATTATATGCACTGCGGTCGGCTGTCCTTCTCTTAATCTTCAAATATGCCTCTTTTTCATCAGAAAATTTTTCATCGTTCAAAATATAAGCATGCCTCGCATACTCGTCCGCAATCTGCCACTTAATCGCCTCATACGCCAATTCAAAATTCGGCTGCTTCGCATCTTTTAATGTTAAATTAATAACAGGATACTTTCCCATATGCGCAAGATACTGCTCCCCTGCCTGCATAATTTTCATGTTTTCAAAAAGGTAGGCGTTGTCCTGTTTCTCCCCGTCGTCTGTACGCATATCCTCAAAAAAATACTGTAACATACTCATATTGAGCGTCTTACCGAAACGCCGCGGACGGGTGAATAAATTAACATCACCTTTCCGATCCAACAGCTCTTTCATATACCATGTCTTATCAATAAAATAGTATCCTCTCGTCACTAACTTTTCAAAATTATCTACTCCTACCGGAAGCGGTTTGTAATCCATTTCAATCCTCCATTTTTCACGACCTGCTGTTCAACTTTAGTATATCCGATAATACAGTTTCTTGTAAAGCAAAACCATGCCGGATTAGGAATAGCTCAGAAATAAAAAAGCCTAACGCTGTTCCTCCTTTAAACGCCTTAACCCTTCCTCCAAGCGCCGATTATCCATATTCTCCTTCCACGCTGACGCAGTCACACTGGCTGCAAAGCTGATTCCAAAGCAAACGAAAAAGCAGAACCAATATCTCGGTTCATCAACCGGAAACCACCCAAAAAGCCAGACAAATATACCGATTAACGCAACCACAGCAATCAGCATTACAGTTGTTCTTTTTGCTACCTCAATATCGATTCGCAATCCGTTCACCTCCTTACAGGCTCCATTGTATCAAACCATTTTGCTCTTGCAAGATGCGCGGCTGTATTTTGCCGCTTTTACGACATAAAATGCCAAAAACAGAGAAGTCGACACTTCAACTCCTCTGTTCCGACAAATGACCTATCAATAAACTTCTCTTACAGCATTACGGCAAGTCCCGCACTTCCACGCGATGTATCGACAAAAACACCGCCCAAGCCGCAAGAATAATCAAAAAGGCATAAAACGGTATATTGTTTACCAAAGTTGCCGTTCCGATATTGCCCTGCGTCAAAAAAGTGATAATCACAGCAGTCACAATCGCTGCTTTGGAAGACTTCATCAGCAAGCCAACAGGAAGCGCAATATAGCTGATACTCACCATCACCGCCGAGCCAAGAATAATATCCAGCCAAAAAGACAATGCGCCGAACGCAATTCCAGCCGCGGATATTCCAAGAAACGGTTTCAGCAAAATCAGCAGCATATAAACAAACAGCTTGCTGATTACCATCGCCACAAAGTTAAAAATCCACACAGCAGCCATCTTTGACAGCAAAATTTTCTTCCGGTTAATTGGATAGGAAAACATCAGATGCATTGTTCTTTTTTCATAAGCGCCCACAATAAAAGACGATAACATGACACCCGTAAAAATGATATATGCCATATTCATAAAGAGGTCTATAGCGGCATTCGTCATACTTGTTCCATATGACTGCACCGTTTCAACCGCCTCCAGCTCTCCTGCCATGCCGACAAGCAAAAGCGAAAGAATCACCGTCATAATCAGCGTGTTGCGGATATACTTTCCGATATTATTTTTCTTCCATTCCAAACGAATTAATTTTAACATTTCATTTCCCTCCATTTATGAATGAAGAACGTAGTTGAAAATCTCTTCACACTGTCTCCTCAGTCAGCTTTAAGAAATAATCCTCCAAACGCTCCGATTTTCTGCCAATCGCACAAATATCGACCTCATTTTCGGTCAATACCTTCGACAATTCCATTGTGGTAATTTTGTCATCATAAATGCGGATATTGTGCGCGTCAAATACCTTGAAATTGTTCAGATTCATCTGCTCCGCTAAAACATAAGCCGCCTTTTTTATATCCTCTACGTCAAGCGCAATATATTCCGTATTCATCTCGGAAATTTCCTTCATGGAGATTTCTTTTCGCATCATTCCATGATGAATCACGCCAATCGTGTCCGCGATACTTTCGACTTCAGAAAGGATATGGCTGGAAATGAGAATCGTCATTCCATATTCTGTGCACAGCATTTGAAGCAAATCCCGAATCTGCTTCATTCCCGCCGGATCCAAACCGTTTGTCGGCTCGTCAAGTACTAGCAGCTCCGGTCTGCATAGAATGGCGCGCGCAATTCCCAAACGCTGCTTCATTCCCAATGAGTACTTTTTCACGCTCTTTTTGGCTGCTTCCGATAATCCCAACATCGCAAGCGTTTTATCCACACTGTCGGGCATATAATACCCCATATACTCACAGTGAAGCTGCAAGTTTTCTTTCCCGCTCATATGGTCATAGAAGCAGGGAAATTCAATGACGCTTCCCATTCGCTTTAAGACCTCATACGATGTCGGCGTCAGTTCCTCCCCGAACAGCGCAACCGTTCCCGCGGTCGGTTTCCAAAGGTTGGTAATCATTTTCATCACAGTCGTCTTGCCTGCACCATTCGGCCCTAAAAACCCGTAAATTTCTCCTTTTTTGACATGAAGATTGACATCTTTGACAATTTCTTTCCCGTCAATGGTTTTTGTTAGTTGATATGTTTGTATAATATTTGACATACTTTGCTGCCCCCTTTCTAAAAAATAGCGTCGCCCGGCAGCGACGCATTCAGAAAACGCAATATCAAATCTTGCGATTTGCCATCGCGTTCTCCCTAAATGATTTATACTGTCGCGATTTCCTACTAACAAAAACTATTGTAACGGTTTCGTTTTGCAAAACTCTTGCAAAATTCTTACGAATTTCTTTCGCGGTTCATTTTTTATGTTGTCGGTTCTATATCTGTAAAAGAACACTTGGCATTCTTTTCGTTTAAAGGTTCATTTCTTATGTGGTCGGTTCTATAGGAAACTTTAAAAATGGTTTTAATTTCACCGTAAACACTGTCTTTACATACGGTTCACTCTCCAGCAAAATATCTCCGCCCATCTGCTGCGCGAGGTTTTTGACAATCGTCAGTCCCAAGCCGTTTCCCTGTATCTGCCGGTTGCGGGAATCCTCCATTGTGTAAAGCCGTTCAAAGACACTTGCCGCAAATGCTTTTTCGATTCCTTTCCCCTTGTCAACCACATCAATGGAAACAAAGTCCGGTTCTTCCCGCAGAAAAATGCCGATGTATTTTCCGTCGCTGCCGTAGCGTATGGCATTTGACAGCAGATTGCTTAAAATCCGGTCTATGGATTCCTTTTCGCCCTGCACAAAAATATTATGCTCCGGAATCGCAATATCGACCGTAAACTCCTTTTGCAGCAGCAATTCATAAAATCCCAACACATTCTCTCTGCACAATTCGCTGATGTTAATTTTTGTCATCTCAATAGACGTATCCCCTGCCTCAAGCTTTGCCAGCGTAAAAAACTGGTTCATCATTTCCACAACCTGTTTTGCTTTTACCTCTACCTTTTGCAGTCCTTCGTCCTCTTTCCTGTCCATGCGCAGGATTTCCAAATATCCCAAAATAACGGTCAGCGGCGTTTTGACATCATGTGAAATGTTTGCAAGCATTTTCTTTGAAGACAGCTCCTGCTTTCTGTAATCCGCTTTTATTTTCTGACGATTCAAAAGCATCCGGTTAATCTGTCCGATTAAGTCCTGTAATGCTTTATCGTCCGTAAAAACCATCACTTTTTCGTCACTGTCCTGCTCCAAAATAGTCGACAGTTTCTCACTGACTTTTTTCAGGTTCGCCCGCATTCCTCTCACAAAAAGAAACTGCCGGTAACAAATAATTACCAACAGTAAAATGATGATACTTATCCCCAAAAACAGCATTAATTGACCACTCATTCCACATCTCCTAATTTATAGCCGATTCCCCAAACAGTGACAACATACTGCGGATTGCGGGGATTGTCCTCTATTTTGTTGCGCAGTCTGCTGATGTGCACATTGACGGCATTTTCATCACCGACATACACATCATTCCATACCAGCGCATAAATTTGCTCTTTGGTATAGACCTTTTTGGGATTTTTCATCAGCAGCTTTAAGATTTCAAATTCCTTTGCCGTTAATTCGATATTCTTCCCGTTTTTGCATATGGAATAATTATTGAAATTGATTGTAAGCGCGCCTTTTGTGATGACGAATTCTTCTTTTTCCACACTTGCCGCATATTGTGTATTTCTTCGGATATTCGCCTTGATTCTAGCCAATACTTCTGTAACAGAAAAGGGCTTTGTGACGTAGTCGTCTGCCCCAAGACTTAGTCCCAATGTCTTGTCGGAATCGGTATCTTTTGCGGATAGAATAATGATTGGCACTGTGCTGTTTTGTCTGATGACTTTCATCACTTCCATTCCGCTCTTTTTCGGTATCATCAAGTCGAGCAGTACCAGACTGTATGCATCTGCATAAAACTGTTCGCAGGCGCTCTCTCCGTCATAGGCAGTTATGACTTCAAAGTTTTCGGTCATCAGAAAGTTTTTTAGCATATCGCTGATTTCGGTGTCGTCTTCAATCAGCAGAATTTTTTGTTTGATATCGTTGTTTGTTGTTTGCATAAATACGAAACTCCTTGTTATAAGTTTGTCAATATGATATGACAATTACTCCACAATCAACGTACATTCATTCCTATTCGGGTACATAAATGTCTAGTGACATTATACTATAAAAAATTCGGAACGTCATTCGCTTTATCAGAAAACTTATCGGTTTTCATTGCCTAAAAAAACAATCCATGATAAGATTTTATTGAGAAGGCAGACTTACCGGCTTCCTGTAATTTTATGAAAGGACGTGCATAAAATGACACTTCAGCAGCGGACATTAAACGCGATTGAACAGTTATGCCTTTAGAGCGCAAGACTGTCAATGCGGATAAGGACGGATATTTTGTATAAATTACCCATTTTGAAAGGCGGAAAACAACATGCTTACATTTGAAAAAGCCACACCGGAAGAAACCGGTATTCCAAGCAACTGCATCATTCAATTCATAGAAAGGCTGCAAAAACGGCAGATTCCCATGCACAGCCTTCTTCTCATGCACCATGACAAGCTGATTTTTGAGGGATATTATGCCCCTTGCAGCGCGGACAGTCTGCACCGAATGTTTTCTATCAGCAAAAACTTTACTTCTATTGCAATCGGTCTGCTGATTGACGAGGGCAAAATTGCTTTGGACGATCCGATTATTCAATATTTTCCGGAAAAGCTGCCTGATAAAGTACACCCTTGGATTGCCCAAATGACCATCAGGGACATGCTGATGATGCGCACATGCCATGCCTCTACCACGTACAAGGTTGACATGTCATCTGACTGGGTAAAAAGTTTTTTTACGGTACCTCCCACGCATCCTTCCGGAACGCTGTTCCATTATGATACATCGTCACCACACACGCTCTGCGCCCTGGTCGAAAAACTGACCGGAGGCGATATGCTTGACTATATCAAAAAGAAACTGGATATTCTTGGATTTTCGGAAAACTCTTATATGATCAAAGACCCTTTTGGGGTGTCAATGGGAGGAAGCGGTTTGGTTGCGCTCCCTTTGGATATGATGAAATTTGGGTATTTTATCGCGCACAGGGGGTTTGTCTTGGGAAAGCAGCTTATATCGCCTTCTTATATTGATTTGGCAGTATCTCCTTTGACGGAAACCTGTGTGACAGCTCCTCTTCCAAGCGAGGCACAGGGGTATGGATTGCAGTTTTGGCGTAATGAAAGAAACGGGTTTACGTGCTACGGAATGGGGGGGCAGCTCATTATTTTCCTGCCTGATTATGAGCTTATCTGTGTAACCACTGCGGATACGCAAACTGTACAGGGAGGTAATCAGCAGATTTATGATGCGCTGTATGAAGAAATTCTTCCCTATATACAAAATGACGCGCTTCCCTACGAGCAAAATGCGGCACAACATCTTCATGATACATGTGCTTCTCTTACCGTAAAACCTTTAGAGGGCGCTCCGGCACCGGAAACTGTTTGTGAAATAAATAACAAGATATACTCTGTTCAAACAGAAGGTTCCAAATTCCAAAACTTCTGTGTTCAGTTTCAGAAAAATGTCGGCACGCTGTCTTTTACTTATCAGCAGACGCCATATGAGATTCGTTTTGGCATGGGAACAATGCAGACAGGCATTTTCCCCATTTATGAGCAAAAATATGCAGCAAGCGGCGCGTGGCTTTTTGACGGTACTTTATTCATAAAGGCACATATTATTGACGCGTATGTCGGTTGTGTTCAGTTTCAGTTAGCTTTCCAAAAAGACGAGCTGACTATATTTATGAGCAAAAAAGAAGAAAGTCTTTTCCACGAGTTTAAAGGACATCTCTATTGTAAATCCTTACAGCCAGGATAATTCATTTGCACCTCCTCCAGCCTGACTGTACAATATTATAAATATGATTATCCTGCTCAAGAAGAATACAACTCCTGACTGTATCCAAAGAGGATTCTATAACAGTCCCTGCGAAAAATGTAATGTACTTTTTTTCTGCAGTACTTATATTGCGCTCTTTTTCATAATTAAAAATCGGGATAAACTATAAAATAAGTTCAACCCGATTTTCTCTCATTTCCTATTCATAAAAACCGTTCCATCACTCTTTCTACATTCTGCGGATCATAAAACAACTTTAAGATTGCCGCAGCAGCATATATACAGAAGCGATGAAAATAAACAAACATAAATATAAAAGCAATCCCAAATAAAATTCCTGTCCATAATCTTCGCATGTTATTGCTTTCATATGCTGTCAGCCTTTGTGTAAATCCGTCCACTACCAATGGAATCATCATAAGACATACAATCCAAAAGTTTGGACAGCCATAGCAAATGGCAACAAGAATGCCTGTTAACATACCGACCAATTCTCCCGTACACCGCGCACAGATTGGAAACTGCCTGCCGCGAAAATAAAAAGAACGATCCGGTCTTGCATGACATCCGAAAAAAATCTGCAAAAATCTGCCAATCCGTTTAGCCAAGTGCTGCTGCTCCTATAATAACAAACATAATGATGTAGTAAATTACAGCTAAAACAACGCACACAAGGGCACCAATTCCCGCTGCCTTAGCAGTCTTTGGCTTTGTATCCTTCCATACAAGGAACAAAATCAAACCAACAATTGGAATACAGCATCCAAGTAAACCCCACAAAAAACCACCTTTGTCAACTACATTTGTATTCTCATCCATTTTTAAGCTATTCTCCTTCCTCGCTTTATCATCTTTTATCTAAAATATTCACATACTGCTTGCAATATAATATATTTTAGAAAAATAAATTCTATTAAATTTTTATAAAGTCCAGCGCGTTAAACTTTTCTTTATGATATCAAATAATGCGTTGTATGTCAACATTTTTCTACAACACCTTGCAAATATTTACAAATACGCGCTTACCACCTGAAAGATGTAAAATTTCAGATAATAGCTCTCGTCCGCTGCCCATAAAATCGGATGATCAGGGGCCTGTGTGCGAAATTCCACCTGCCTAAGACGCTTGTGCACACTCTTCGCCGCCTCCTTAATTGTCTTTGCAAACAATTCCTGTGTCATAAAATGCGAGCAGGAACAGGTCGCCAGATAGCCGCCGTCTTTTACAAGCTGCAAGCCCTTGCGGTTAATCTCGCGGTATCCCTTTATCGCGTTTTTTGTTGCCTCCCTTGACTTGGTAAATGCAGGAGGGTCAAGTATCACGACATCATACTGTGCTCCCGTTGCAGCCAGCCGGGGCAGCTCGTCCAAAACATTTGCACAACGAAACTGCACCGTATCCTGCAGCCCGTTTAATTTTGCATTATTGACCGCCTGCTGCACTGCAAATTCGGAAATATCAAGTCCTGTAACCTCCTTTGCCCCCGCAAAGCCCGCATTCAGTGCAAATGTGCCCATATGCGTAAAGCAGTCCAAAACGCGCTTCTCCTTACACAGTCTCTGAATGGCAAGCCGGTTGTACTTTTGGTCGAGAAAAAATCCTGTTTTCTGGCCATTTGCCACATCCACGCAATAGCGCACACCGTTTTCTATAATCTCAATATTTGTGTCAAACGCCTCTCCGATAAAGCCCTTTATCCGCGGAATGCCCTCCTTGTCACGTTCTCTTGCGTCGCTTCTCTCATACACACCGCGGATTTTTATGCCGTCCGCCAAAAGCATACTCTTCAAAAGCTCCACAATCAGCTCTTTCCAACGGTCAATTCCAAGCGCAAGCGATTCTACAACAAGCACGTCTTCGTACTTGTCAACCACAATTCCGGGAAGAAAATCTGCCTCTCCAAAAATCACTCTGCATGAAGATGTATCCACAGTGTCTTTCCTGTAATTCCACGCCGCCTGCACACGCCTGCTCAAAAGATCGTTATCCACCTTTTGATTCGGATCCCGCGTCATCATGCGCACTCTGATTTTCGAATTTTGGTTGATGAAGCCGCGCCCCATCACATATCCGTCAAAATCATGGACTACCACAATATCACCGTTTTGAAATGTACCTTCTATGGCATCAATTTCATTGTCATATATCCACAAGCCGCCCGCTTTCAGGCTTCTTCCCTCACCTTTTTTGAGCGTTACTACCGTATCATTCATGTCCAGCCTTCTTTCCGAAAAGCCTGTCTATGTACTCCAGCAGCTTTTTCATGACACTTGTGTCAGAAAACTCTGCAAGACAGCCTGCCACAGACCGAAAATACCACTCCTGCATTTTTTTGTCGCGCATATTAAATTTATTCCAAACCGCGTCGCCAGTCTGTTCCCATTCTCTCAAAAGAGACTCGGCGTTTGCAGTTTTATCCGCAAGCATCACAAGCCTTGCCTCATACGATTTATCCGCTAAATGCGAAACCGTTTCCCGTTTTCTGATTTCCCACGTTTCAGATGCCGGCTTATCACGACGCTTGTCCTCTGTGTCAGCCTCCACAATCCGCGCCACACGCTCACCGAACTCACGCTGCAGGTCCTGCAGTGTCACGGACGTATCCTCAACCGTATCATGCAGAATTGCGGCCTGAATAACCTCCACATCATCTGTAAGCTCCATACAGTAATTGACTGTCGTGATGATATGCGTAAAATAAGGAATTTTTGTACCCTTCCGATATTGTCCATGATGTGCATTTGCCGCATACCGGTATGCCTTCTCAAGCCTTTTATCCAGCCCCTGCACAGACGGAAAGAGGGGTGCGTCTTTGTCAGACTGCACCTCTTCATACCGGCACACGAAGCAGCCGTCCTTTCCTGCGACGGTATCCGTCATAGCAAAGCAAGGGCAGCCTACTCCGCATACCTGCTGATTTTCACGCCAGTTTAGGACAGCATCGACTGCCCTGCAGTAAAAATTTCCTTCTTTATCAGCTGTTACAAGATGTTCCTCATTGTACATTGGTAGATTTGCTCCTATTTTTTCCTTGTAAACTCAATAATCCAGCCTTTTCCCGTATCGCCGTCACCCGTCTTGTAGTCTCCATACTCCATGCGGCAGGTAAAGGTGACCCCTTGTTCCGCCTTCATCTGGTCAATAACACCTTCCAAAAGCTTTGTCATTTTGCTCTCGCTGTCACCGATATTCGAGCTTTTATAAACTGCTCCAAACGTACTGATTTCATATCGAATCGCTCTGTTCATTGCAAGCTTTAAATCCTTTTCCGACCGAAACGGTCCCGCAAGGCTGTCACTTAAATAATTGTTTCTGTAATTAATCAGGTACGCCTGCATCGTCATACCTGCCACATTTTTGTCAAGCCTTGCCTCGTTCTCATACGCTGTCTTGAGCCGCTCGCCGGTATCCTGTAAAATACAGTTTTCAATCAGAGCATATCCCATCAAATAAGAGTCAAGATACTTGATATAGGTATTTTCATCCATATCTTCTACTTCTGTTTTGGTAAAATCACCAAGCTGCGGGTTTTTGAAAAAGGAAAAAGTGCCCTTTGTCAAAATCGAAACATCTGTATTATTTACCACCGGATTTGTATTTCCGGAATTTCTTGATTCCAGCCCATACCCCGGTACATAGTAAGCACCGTTTAACGAAATCCGAAACCAGCCGTTTGAGGTAATTCCTGTCACATCTACCGGAAGTCCGCTTGCAATTGTTGTAACCACACCCGAATTTTCGTCCGGCGTGCGGTACACCTTTGTGTTATCGTTGCTGTAAAGCACTGCCTTGCTGTCCGTCACGCTAAATTCCGCCGCCTGCACCTGCAGCGTACCGCAGACAGACACAAACATTGCAAGCATTACAAACAGCCCTGTAATTTTTTTCCTTAGTTCCTTCATCATTCATTTCCCCCTTAATACAATACCAGTTCCCCTTGTTTTATCTCCAAATACCGACTCTGTCCTCCGGCGCTACGTACATCTCATCTGTTTCTTTGATATCGTAAATATCATAAAACGCATCACATGAGCTGAGTACCGCATTCACTCTGACCTTATTCGGTGAGTGTGTATCGGTATTTAACAGATACATCATAAAGCTCGCCGTATCCGCACTTGCCCAGTTATAAGTCATCTGTCCAAACGCATCGTCAAGCGCTTCCTCATCATCACCTATAATAGAAGTAATACATGTCATAGCGCCCAAATCCGCTATGTTTTCCATAAGTGTGAGATCTCCGTTTACTTTAACCCCCATCATCTCATAATTGTTATAATACTCCACAATTGACTGTGAGAGTCTGTCATACTCCGCAAGCTCCTCGTCCGTCCACCATACATTATAATTTCCGTATTCATCATACAACGCACCGCTTGAGTCAAACGCATGACTCACCTCATGGGCAATGACAAATCCGATTCCGCCCAAATTTGCTCCTTCCGAATTTCTGCTGTTGTAAAACGGCGCCTGCAGAATCGCTGCCGGAAAGATAATCTCATTGTTTAGCGGATCATACATCGCGTTAATTGTCTGCGGCGTCACAGTCCATTCAGAACGGTCTACCTTTGTTCCAAGCTTCTGCATCTGTGCATCAATTGCCACCTGCATACTGACAAGCCAGTTTGACAAAAGGCTTCCGCCCTCCGATATCGGCGTCACCTGCATCATATCCTTTGCCGCCGGCCATTCTTCAGGATATCCTATTTTTACCTGCATCGTTTCGAGCTTTTTGACTGCCTTCTTTTTGGTCGCATCGCTCATCCACTCCTGCTTATTGATAATTTCCTCATATTCCTTCAATATCAGGGCTATCATATCTTCCACAGCTTCCTTATCTTCTTGTGAGAAGTGCTTCTCCACATAGATTGTTCCAAAGTCCCAAGGAAGCAAGTCCTGTGTCAGGTCCATCCATATTTTCTCGTCGCCCCAGCTCTCCGTAATACCGTAAAGCGAATTCTGCATTTTATCATGCAGCTTTACATAGCCGGACGACGCATATTCCGCCACATCGTTGAGCATAACAAAGCTTGAGTAATCTTTTAATGCCTGAAGATTTTCTTCCACCAACAGCGAATTAATCTTTTTGGCCTGCTCCACATCAATTACAATATACTTATCCTGTCCCGCAATTCCAAGCGTTTTCAGCATCTTATCCACGTCTACATTCGTGTAGAGCTGCTGCAGTTCTTTTGCTGTGTAAACATTGTAAGTAATCGCAGGGTCATAGAGCTGCTCTGTTGTAAGCGTAGATGCACAAATGTCACGCAGAAGCGTTTCAATGGAGTCTGTGCTTGCTGCCGCTTCGCTTGCGCTCATGCCAAATTCTGCCAGCATATCGTTGACGTAATCAAGATACATGTCAACATATTCCTTTGTCGCCTCCCCCTCAATGTACTCCTTGCCAATCAGTGTATCCGCATACATCATATAGACCGAATACTCGCTTGAATCGGCCTTATCCTGCGAGATATAATATCCCCCCACAATGCTGCTGAAACCAAACTCACCGCTCAGATGCGCAAGCGCATCCACATATTCATCAATATTCCTGGCGCTGCGAATGCTGTCCATATAAGGCTTTAGCGGACCTAAGCCAATCGCATCTCTGTTCTCCATATTGGACACGCATTCATACATGTCCTTGATCTTCTGCTCAGGCGTGCCTTTCTCATATGTTTTTTGGTCCTTTGAAAGGTCCCTGATAATATCCTCCATCTCACTGCTTACCACTGCATTCAGCTCACCAAACCAGTCCCAGTGTGCGTCTGTCGCCGCAAGCTCTATCTTTGAGAGAAGATTTTGATTGACATATTCATAATAATCGTCCTGATAACGTACCTCTTTCGATTCACTGCTCACTCCTGCAGCTGCATCTTCTATATCCTCTTTGGTAATCGTACCTTCCTCTGAGCCGTTATGAAACTCATTCGCGATACTGTCCTTTGCAATGTCCGCAGGACTGCTGTTGTTAACGGTAAAAAGACCGCAGCCCGTCGTTCCAAGCGCCATTGATGCCGCCAGAACCAAAGCCAATATTCTTTTCTTCATCATAATCCTCCATTCTTGTTCAACCGTTCCTGATTCCCCTCCTGCTTTTATCCATATAGATTTATATTATACTAAAAATTCAAAAAGTACAATAATTCACTGAAAACTTTATAGATTTTTGAGATATTGTTGCATTTTGACTAAATATTATATAAACTCTATATAGGAGGCGTTTCACATGAATATGTTATTTTTACTAATTATTTTATGTGCAGGCTGCACATTATATCTCATTTCCATAAAGCCGCGAATCCATGGCAGACCGGATTATACACCATTCTATAATTATATGTACGCTCACAGGGGGCTTCACAGCGCAAGAAAAAGCGGAGAACCGCTCTTACCGGAGAATTCCTACACCGCAATTAAACGCGCTGCCGATATGGGGTACGGTATTGAATTTGATGTACATCTGACGAAGGACAATGTGCCTGTGGTTTTCCATGACGATACATTAAACCGCATCTGCGGCGTAAAGGGGTATCTGAAAGACTATACGTTTGCGGAGCTTCAGCGCTTTCGTCTGCTTGGGACAGAGGAAAAAATTCCTTCTTTTGAGGAGGTTTTAAACGCTGTCGGCGGACGCGTTCCGCTGATTATTGAGTATAAGGTTGAGAAAAACGCCGGCAGACTTTGCAGCATCTGCGACCGCATTCTTTCAAATTATAATGGTCCCTACTGTATTGAGTCCTTTCACCCGCTTGCCGTACGGTGGTATAAAATCCATCGCCCTAATATTGTAAGAGGGCAGCTTTCCGAGGACTTTACAAGAAAAAAACTGCGGCTGTCCTATTTTCTGTTATCGCATTTAATCGGAAACTGTTATGCGGCGCCTGATTTTGTGGCGTATAACTGCAAGCACAGAACCGAGCTTTCCAGAACGCTCTGCCGTAAGCTCTACCGCTCTTTAAGCGTCGCGTGGACTGTGCGCTCACAGGAAGAGCTGGAACGGGTTTCAAAAAGTTTTGACTTGTTTATATTTGAAGGTTTTGTTCCGTCGGTTACAAAATATTCATAAAATTCCCATACAATTTTAGATGATTTTCGCTGTTTGGCAACATTTTTGTAAATAATTTCATAAAAATTCAAAAATTGCTTGAAATCACTGCCAAAATTCGGTATTATTGTTACATTAAAGGTAATTAATCTTGTCGCCCTTCCCCATATTCCCCAATTTTTTATAAATGTGCAGGGCGGCAATCCCCAGTACAGGATTAGGAGGACCCTTGTATGAAAAATTCAGTAAAAGAAATGGATTTCGTATCTCTGAAGAATAATTTCGATGCAGTTTGTGATGATGTTAACGAAAAGGGTGAATCTGTTGCCCTTACTTTAAAAACCGGCAGAAAAGTATTTATTGTGCCCGAAGAAAATTATGATGATATTTCTCATTTTATCATCAAAAGCGTATCGGCAAATACACTTACGAATTAATGTGAATGAAGCGATAATCTATGATAGCAAACAATAAAAAAATTGAGCATTACGCTCAATTTTTTTATTGCCAGTATTTTGCTGCTCCTTTTTCTCTGACACCTGCCCTTTTGTAACATATGGAATACATTAAGCCTGAGAGAATAAATGCCAAAAGCACATCAATCATGGAATGCTGCTTAATCAGCACTGTTGAAAATATAATGCTCACTCCCAGCGCAAGCATAAAGCCTGTTATGAGCCTGCGTCCTTTAAAGCACTTGCTTCTCCACACTGCGATCATAATTGCAATGGAGTTATACACATGAATGCTTGGCAGCACGTTGGTCGGCGTGTCGCTTGCATAGAGCACCGCAATCATCCTTGTAAACACATTGTCTCTTGGAAAAACAACCGGTCTTAGGTGGTGACCGTTTGGATATACGGCTGAAACGACAATAAAAATTGTCATGCCTGCCATGAGGAACGCGACAAGCTTCTCACTCTCTTCCTGATCCCTGACACACAAAAAGCATACGGTAAACGCCACATAACCAAACCACATCAGGTATGGTATGATAAATACTTCACAAAACGGAATGTATGCATCTATTCCAAAATGAATCTGATGAACCGCACCTGTTCTCTGCTCCAGATAAAAGAATGCAATCATATAAAATACTGCATAAATGCACATCACAAGCAGCGAACGGTACTTGCCAGACAGCTCCTGTATTCTGTTTTTCATTGTAATCCCCTCTTCATTTTCTCAAAACTGCTTATTTTAAGCTTTCATATCTTGTAATTATAGTTTATGCTCTATGAAAAGTCAATTTTGATAAAGTGCCAAAGTTTTTTGCAGTAATACGTTTTTATAGTGGATTTTGACGGTATAATGAATTTCTGCATATTTTTTTTGATTTTTCATAAAATGGTATTTGATTATATTGCATTCCTATATTACAATAGATATGTTATGTGGTCACTGAAATTTTGGGAGGGGAAACCTGATATGAAATCCAATGTCAAATTTGATATGCACTGTCACACGAAGGAAGGTTCGCTGGACGGCAAGGTAGAAATTGCAGAATATATTAAACTGTTAAAGTCACAAGGATTCGGCGGTATGCTTGTTACGGATCATGATTCCTACAACGGCTTTCGCTATTACAGAGACAATTTAAAAGAAAAGCTTAAGGATTTTGTCGTATTAAAGGGAATTGAATATGATACGATTGATGCGGGACATATTTTGGTGATACTGCCTGAGAATGTTAAACTTCCGCTTATGGAATGCAGAGGGCTTCCCGTAAAACTGCTGATTGATGTGGTACACAGGCATGGCGGCATTCTCGGACCGGCCCACCCATGCGGCGAGCGGCATTTAAGCTTTACGCGCACCCGCGCATACAAAAAAAATCCGAATATCATGAAAGATTTTGATTTTCTGGAAGCATTTAACGCCTGCGAATCGCCCAATTCCAATATGGCGGCAAGGCGCCTCGCCTTTGAATACAAGCTGCCCATGTTTGGCGGCAGCGATTCTCACAGCACAGAATGCGTTGGTACCGCTTATACTGCGTTTAAGGAAGAAATTCGGACAGAATCGGATCTGATTCATTATGTTAACGAAAGAAAAGCACTTGATTATGGCGGAACGTATTATCAAGGCACTGTCAAGGACAAGATTGGCGTGCTCAACCATGTTCTTGTCGAAGGCTTTTGGTTCTACAACCGCTTTGCAAGCCTTTACAGAGGACATAAACGTCGGGCAGCGCTTGCCTGCATTTCAAAAGGACACGATTAAATCTCGTGTCCTTCTCTTAATTTTCCTGTATGCATTTCCAGCAGTACATTTCTGTAGCTGTCATCCATGATGACCCGACCGAGGGTATCCATATCCCCCTCTTCCCAAAGTGTTTTTAAAAGCTCATTGTAGCTTTTTATGATGTTACGCTCTAAAAGCTGCATCTCATTTAATTCGTGAAACGTTTCTCCCATACCAAACCCTCCTTATTTTCTCCATGTTTTTCTACAACATTCTGTCTTCCCGTCCGGAAGTAACGACCCGCAGCACACCGCTTGACATATCAAATACTACTGTGCGCGGATAATGCTCACCGACCTCCTCGGCAAGGAGCGGAATATGGAGCTCCTCCGGTTTTCGCTTCACCGCTTTTAGATTTTGAGCGGATATATCGTTGCACTCCTTTATCTCAGGGCACATAATCATATGAGCCCCTCCCGCAATCTTTGCCACAAACCGCTTTAATAAACACTTGTTTATAATCGTTTTGTTTTGGTTAAATTGATATTCTTGAAAACATGCAACTCTTTAATTTGCACTATTTTCACAAATTTTAAACTTATCTATTGGAATATTTGCAAATTTATTTTATCATATACATGTGTATGTTTCTAGCTCTTTTTGATTTTTTGTAAAATTTACAGAGCTTAAATTCCATTATTGTAAGCAGGTGTACGAATGAATAATCAGTCAAAAAAATACATCAATACATTTAGAATGCGTATTGTAACCATATCTATTTATTTTGTTTTTGCCCTTTCGTTATGGGGCATTTTGTTACGCACGATTTCATTTAAAAATTATCATGTGGTTAGTATTTCTGAGAATTGGACAGATGAAACGGGAGCTGTCTGCTCTCTCTCTGATTTCGGCAGCTACGACAGTACCGCCAAAACGTTTCTCCCGCAGCGTGTGTACTATACACTGAAATCTACCCAGTTTGATACCGCGGTTATTTTTCGCGCGCGAAGTTGTTATGTAAATATATATGTGGACGATACGCTCGTCCATGAGGATTCCCCTGTCAACTCTCCTATTTACGGAATTTCACCGGGAAGCCGCTGGCATCTGGTTTCATTGAACGCCTCCGAAATGCCTGTGACATTGTGTCTTGAAGTTACGGCTTGTTATACGGATTCCGACGGGCTGATTGACAATATATATTATGGTAATACACAGGATATTTACCAAAAAATTACCAAAGAGCGGATTTTGGGCTTTATTATCAGCAATTTTTTATGGATTGGCGGTTTTATTATACTGTTACTCTATTTTTATATGCGGCGCGGAAACAAGGCAGGCAGAGATTTACTCTATCTTGGTCTTGCAACACTTTTTTCCGCACAATGGTTAAGCTCCGAGTCCATTTTATGGCAGCTTTTTTTGGGGCACTCCGATCTGGTTCATTTATTAGGATATTTGGCGCTTGCCGCTATTCCGCTTTCCTATGGTATGCTGGCAAGTTATCGGCTAAAGGGGAAAGCACGTACCTTTTCCATTATTTTCAGCTTTGTCAGCGCTGTTGTATTAATTGTCTCAACGGTTTTACATCTGCTATGCATAAAGGACTTTCACTATACGCTTGTCTTTACACGTATACTGATCGTATTTTTGATACCGCTAATGATTCCGTTGGTGCAAAGCTACACAGACAGCAATAACCGCAAGTCGCAAAGATTCATTATTCTCCCGCTGATTGCGGTACTTGTTGTGTGCATTGTGATTTCACTGGTTAAATATCTTCTTGGCAGCTACAATGACTACTCCTCCTATGTCCGCATCGCACTGCTTTGCTTCTTGCTTTGTTTGATTGTGTATCAGTTTAACCAGATTGTGACCACTTTTTCAAAGGGTATGAAGGCAGACATGCTGCATGACCTTGCGCTGACAGACCACATGACCGGATTATACAACCGTACGGCGTTTAGCGAGCATTTCTCGGAATATAAGCACATTATTGACAGCTTTTCACCGCTTGGAATCATACAGTTTGACGTCAACAACCTGAAAAAGGTCAACGATACGCTTGGGCATGAAAAGGGAGACCAGATGATTATGGCTGTCGCGGATGGTTTAAAACATGCATTTAGCGAATTTGAAGATACCTGCTATTCCTATCGGACGGGCGGCGATGAATTTCTTACCATTATTAATGCGATCAATGCAGACGAGATTTATCAGCAATGCATTCAACGTCTGACGGATTATTGTGAGGAATTTAACAAGCAGCCCGACTTAGGCTTTACGCTTGTAATCGCGCATGGATATGTGTTGATTAAGGGTGGAAAAACATTAGATGAAGCAATTGCCGAGGCAGATGCATTAATGTATAAAAACAAGCGCAAGCTGAAAGGGTTGTGCTAATCCTTAAAATACCAAAGGCGGAGAATGTACTTTTATTCTCCGCCTTTATTATGTCTTATCTTTCTGTTCCGTATCAATTTTTGTCAAAAAATCATTCAAGTTCAACAGCCCTTTAATCATGACCTCCATTTCGTCCTCGTACAAATCTTTCACAATGGACTTAATCATTTTCTTGTGAAAATCTCTGTGGTGGAAAAATGCTTTTCTGCCTTTTTCCCTGAGAACGACCAGAACAACCCGCTTATCCGTTTCGCTGCGCTTGCGCAAGATATAGCCTTTGTTTTCCAAACTGTTCATGTTGGTTGTAAGTGTGCCGACCGTAACACCAAGCCTTGCTGCGATTTCAGACATTTTGCGCGGCTCGTCGATGCCGATTGCCTCAATAATATGCATATCGTTGTTTGTAATGTCCTGAAATTCCTCCGTTATGATTGCCCGCTCTTCCATATCCATCATATTATTAAAAAGCTTCACCAACAGCTCATTTAAGGTTCTGCTTGTTTTCTTTTCCATGTATGCACCAATTCCCCAATGAAATTTCTTAAGCGCCCCAGACGAGTATGCTTGCGCCATATGTAAGCCCTGCACCAAACCCTGACAGCACCAGTCTGTCGCCTTTCTTTATTTTTCCGTTCCTGTTCAACTCGTCAAGCAGCACGGGAATGGTTGCTGATGACATATTTCCAATATGGTCTAAATTCATGGGGAATTTTGACAAGTCTGCCTTCAGACGCTTTGCCACAGACTCAATAATGCGTACATTTGCCTGATGCAGCACAAACAAGTCAACATCATCGACTGTGAGGTTAGCCTTCTCTAACGCCTCTTTGATACAGGCAGGAACCTGTCTTGTCGCAAATTTATATACTTCCTGTCCGTCCATACAGACATATGGTTTTATCTGTTCCGTTTCCTTGTAATAGGGATTGGAAACGGATCGCTCCGCACACGCAAGTACCATGCCTTTAGCACCATCCGAGCCCATTACCATTTCCTCAAGGCCTGCCGCTCTGCCGTTCTCACAAATCTCATCTGTCTTTGACAGCTCTATAAAGGCTGCACCTGCACCGTCGCCGAACAGCACGCAGGTCGAGCGGTCTGTCCAGTCGATCAGCTTAGAAAGCACCTCGCTGCCGACAATCAGCGCATTTTTGTAAAGACCAGTCTGCAAATATGCGTACGCTGTATTTAGGGCAAACAAAAAACCGGAGCAGGCTGCATTTAAGTCAAACGCTACCGCCTGATGTGCGCCTATTGCGCTTTGTACCTGACACGCACAGCAAGGAAGCAATAGCTCCGGAGAGCAGGTCGCCACTAAAATCAAATCAACGTCTGCCGCATCTCTTTTTGCCATTGCAAGCGCTTCCATACATGCCTTTGCAGCAAGCGAGGATACCGTATCGCCGGTCGAAATCCTGCGCTCCGCAATCCCCGTGCGCTCACGTATCCACTCGTCAGAGGTCTCCACGAGTTCTGCCATATCAAAATTTGTCACTATTTTTTCAGGCAGGGCGCTTCCCGTACCTGTAATTTTTATTGCCATTATGAAAACTCCTCCATTATATCGGCTACCGTTTCTATTTTATCTGCGCGGCAGGCATTGCTTCCGCAGAAAATCAAGCCTTCGTCCAGATTTCCCTTCACCGCGTTCACAAGCGCCTCCGTAATACAGTACGGCGTCGTTTCGGGCTTACATGTGCTGATGCACTGCCTGCACCCTCTCATAAACCGTTCACCTTGTGCGACCTTATCCAAAAAGGCATTGTGTATTGCGCGTCCCGGCATTCCGACAGGACTCTTTACAAGCACAATATCTTCTTTCTTTGCGTCAATATATGCCTGTTTGTACGCCTCTGACGCATCGCATTCCCTCGTTGTCACAAAGCGTGTGGCAATCTGCACCGCCTTTGCTCCCATCTCCAGATAATGCTCCATATCTGCCCGCTCATAAATGCCTCCTGCTACTGCGACAGGCACTTCCATCTCGTCTGCAAGTGCTATGATTGCTTTGATTTCCTCGTCATAGTCCTTCGTCTCTGCAACGGTATACGCTTCTATTTCTTCTAGTTGAAAGCCTAAATGCCCACCTGCCTTCGGGCCTTCTATCACGACCAAATCAGGCTTTCTGTCATACTTCTTACTCCAATATTTGGATATCACCGCAAGCGACTTTTTGCTGGAAACAATCGGCGCTATCATGGCATCGCCGGAAACACTGGGAAGAGTCATTGGAAGCCCCGCGCCTGATATAATAATATCAACCCCCGCTTCGACCGCCGCTTTCACATACTCCTCATAATGCTTTGTGGCTACCATAATATTTACACCGATTATTCCGCCGTCTGCAATTGCTCTTGCCTTTCTGATTTCCTCACCGATTGCTTTTAGATTACATGCAATTGGGTTCCTGTCAAAATCAGCATCACGGTAGCCGATTTGCGCTGTGGAAATCACGCCGATTCCGCCCGCTGCCGCCACTGCTCCTGCCAGTCCGGAAAGACTTACGCCCACGCCCATGCCGCCTTGTATTACAGGCACGCGGGCGGTGAGGCTGCCTATTTTTAATTCATTTATATTCATTCGATTGCCCTTCTTTGCGCTGGGAGCTAGAAATTCCGAAAACGTTTGTAGCGCTCCGCTGCAATGTCCTCACCGCTCATGCCCTCATATTTTGTCAAAAATTCTTTGATATGGTCTTTCATATAGCCTGCAATCGCCGCTGCAGTATCCTCACCTGCACCGCCAAATTCCGGTATAATCTGTTCAATCACGCCAAGCCGCTTCAAATCCTGCGCAGTGATATTCATGACCTCGCTTGCCTCCTGTGCCCTGCTCGAATCCTTCCAAAGAATAGAGGCAAAGCCTTCCGGAGAAAGAATCGAGTAGGTGGAATTTTCAAGCATCCACACTTCGTTTCCGACTGCCGTAGCAAGTGCGCCGCCGCTGCCGCCTTCTCCTATGAGAATGCATAAAACGGGTACCTTTAAGCCTGACATCTCAAGCAGATTTCTTGCAATTGCCTCGCCTTGGCCGCGCTCCTCTGCCTCGATACCGCAGAACGCACCGGAAGTATTGACAAAGCTGACAATCGGTCTGTTGAATTTCTCTGCCTGCTTCATCAGTCTCAGAGCTTTTCTGTAACCCTCGGGAAGCGGCATACCGAAATTACGCTCCTGACACTCCTCAAAGCTCTTTCCCTTCAAATCGGCAATTACGGTCACAGGCTGTCCGTCAAGAAATCCGATGCCGCCAATCAAAGCCTTATCGTCGCTAAAGCCTCTGTCGCCATGTGCCTCTGTAAAATAATCGAATATATGTTCCATGTAATCTACTGCCGAAGGTCTGTCTACCTGTCTTACTGCTTTTACTTTCTCCCATGCCGTACGCGGTGTGGAGTTCCATGTCTGCTCCTTTAGACTTTCGCTAAGTTCAAACTTAACACCTGTTTCCTCGCAGAAATCGGCATATGTTTTCTTTCCTGCACGTGAACGTGCTGCGCTCTGATGTGCTCTGAGTAGAAAATGAATGGTCTTTTTTAGATTATCTCTTTCTACAATGCCATCTACAAATCCATGTTCTACAAGAAACTCCGCTGTCTGAAAACCCTCCGGAAGCTCCTGTCCGATTGTCTGCTTGATAACACGCGGTCCTGCAAAGCCAATCAGTGCGCCCGGCTCCGCCATAATCACATCGCCAAGCATCGCAAAGCTTGCCGTCACACCGCCTGTTGTCGGGTCTGTCAGTATCGAGCAGTACAAGAGACCTGCATCGCCATGCTTTTTGATTGCGGCAGAGGTCTTTGCCATCTGCATCAATGAAATAATACCTTCCTGCATTCTCGCTCCGCCGGAACAGCAAAACATAAACACAGGCAGTTTTAACTCTGTCGCACGCTCAATTGCCTTTGTAATTTTCTCACCTACAACGTGCCCCATGCTCGACATCATAAACCGCGAATCGCACACGCCAAGCACGACATCATCGCCGAACACTTTACAACGGCCGACAGTAACCGCCTCTTTTAATCCTGTCTTTTCACGCGCCGCCGCAAGCTTCTCCTCATATCCGTTAAAGTCAAGCGGATTGCTTACTTCCATGTCCTCAAACCAGGGTTCAAAGGTTTTGGGATCAGCGACCATACGAATACGGTTATTTGTCTTTACACGAAAATAGCCGCCGCATTCATAGCAGATATACTTATGCTTTACAACACGCTCACGTTCCACCATCTTTGCGCACTTCGGGCATTTGATACGTTTCTCTTCCATTGCGGGCGCCTCTGCTGAGACTGCTTCCACATTGTTCTCTTCCGATTTATTTTTCAGTTTTTCCTCTAGCTTATTATATAAATTAATAGGAAATCTCCGTTTTCTTTCCATGCCAAACCTCTTTTCCGCACTTCGCAGTGCCAATGTTTCGCAAAGTTGCATTGTGAAAATAGTTTTAATCGCCTATTGCAAAAGTTAATTCCGCCTTACATACAACCTTGCCGTTTACCGTCGCTGTCGCTTCGCCGACACCAATCGGCCCCTTTACCTTCACAATCTTTGTCTCAAGCATCAGCACGTCGCCCGGATATACTTTCTGCTTAAAACGCGCTTTATCAATTCCCACAAAGTACGCCGTTTTTCCCTTCCACTCGGGCATTCCTAAAATGGCAACCGCACCGACCTGTGCGAGCGCCTCAATAATAAGCACGCCGGGCATTACGGGATTTTGGGGGAAATGTCCTGCAAAGTACGGCTCGTTAAAGCTCACGCACTTTTTACCAAGCGCTCTTTCTCCCTCGTCAAGCTCTTCAATGGTATCTATGAGCATAAACGGCTGTCTGTGGGGAATAATCTCCATAATTTCTTTTGCTGTATAAACTGACATATGTGTCACCTTCCTGTGTTTTCATTATGACACATGTGTCAGTTTCTCAGCATTTTATGACACATGTGTCAGTTTCTTTTTCTGTCATTACAGAAATGGAATTATTTGTTATCAGGTTCGAAATATTTGCGCATGATTACTGTCTGGCAGAGTCGGACAGTAACTGCGCACGATTTTTATTCTGCGTATTTTTTTACGATAATACTTGCATTGTGTCCGCCAAATCCGAGGGAATTGCTGAGCGCATACGGAACCTCTTCCTGATAGCTCTCCTTACAATAATTCAAATCCAGCTCCTCTTCACTTTCCTGCAAGCCAACTGTTCTATGGATAAAGCCTTCCTCAATTTCCTTTACGCATGCCACGAACTCGACTGCCCCTGCGCCTCCGAGCAAATGGCCTACCATTGACTTTGTAGAGTTGATTTTGATATTCTTTGCATGGTCGCCGAACGCACTCTTGATTGCTCTTGTTTCAAACAAATCGTTGTGATGCGTGCTGGTACCATGTGCGTTAATATAAGTAATATCCGTAGGCTGCAGGCCTGCGTCCTTGATTGCATTTAACATTGCGGTTGCCGCGCCGGAGCCGTCCTCTACGGGAGAAGTAATGTGGTATGCGTCCGCAGAGCAGCCGTATCCTACAACCTCCGCATAAATCTTTGCGCCTCTTGCCTTTGCGTGCTCAAGCTCCTCAAGCACGACAATGCCTGCGCCTTCGCCCATAACAAATCCGCTTCTGTCCTTGTCAAACGGGATAGAGCAGCGTGTCGGGTCTTCACTGGAAGAAAGCGCTGTCAGTGCCGAAAATCCGCCGATTCCTAACGGTGTGACAGAGCTCTCCGTACCGCCTGCAAGCATGATATCGGCGTCCCCGTACTGAATGGTTCTGAATGCCTCTCCAATTGAGTTCGTGCCTGTCGCACATGCTGTCACAACATTAATGTTCTTTCCCTTTAATCCAAAGATAATGCTGACGTTTCCTGCTGCCATGTTGGAAATCACAAGCGGCACAAACAGTGGGGAAAGTTTTGACGGACCTTTTTCCACAAGCTTTGTATGCTCGCGCTCCATTGCCTGAAGGCTGCCTACGCCGTTTCCGATCGAACAGCCTACACGGAATGCATCTTCTTTCTCCATGTCAACGCCTGCGTCCTCAAGCGCCTCCTTGGACGCTGCCACTGCGAACTGGCAGAACTGCTCCATTCTGCGGGCTGCTTTTTTATCCATATAATTGGCGGGATCAAAATCCTTCACCTCGGCTGCCAGCTTACATTTGTATTCGGACGCATCAAAATAAGAAATCTTATCAAAGCCGATTTTCTCCTGCCTGATGCCTTCCCAGAAAGCGTCTACGCTGTTTCCGATCGGCGTAATTGCACCCATTCCTGTTACTACTACTCTTTTTTTCATCTCTTTCTCATTCCTTTCCCGAATTCGCTATGTAAAAGAAATTCACAGAATTTCTTTTACATAGACATACCGCCGTCAACACACAGCACTTGTCCTGTAATATAGTTTGAATTCCCGCCCGCAAGGAACAGTACCATATCCGCAATATCCTTTGTACTTCCTATTCTGCCCATCGGTATCATGGCTGAAAGCTCTTTCTTTGCGTCATCTGTCATATTCTTTGTCATGTCTGTGTCAATAAAGCCCGGAGCAACCGCATTGACATTGATTCCCCTGCTTGCAAGCTCTCTTGCCACACTCTTTGTCAATCCGATCACGCCCGCCTTTGATGCGGAATAATTTGCCTGTCCCGCATTTCCAAGCACGCCGCTCACGGATGTGATGTTAATGATTTTACCGCCGCGCTGCTTAATAAAACTGCGCGATAGGTGTTTTATCATATTAAAAGTACCCTTTAAGTTTGTATCGAGCACTGCGTCATAGTCCTCCTCGCTCATGCGCATAATAAGGTTATCCCTTGTAACGCCTGCGTTATTTACGAGAATGTCTACTTTTTTGTATTTTTCCAACACGGTCTTTACGAACGCCTCACTTGCAGCGTAATCGGATACGTTGCACTGTATCGCCTCCGCACTTCCGCCGTCTTGTGTGATTGCGGAGACAACTTCGTCCGCCGCATCCTTGGAACCGTTATAATTTACGATAACGGTCGCACCGTTTTTTGCGAGCGTGAGCGCGATTTCGCGCCCAATGCCGCGTCCTGCTCCCGTTACGAGAGCGATTTTATCCTTTAACATTTCAACAAACCATACTCCTCTCTAATTGTGCCGAGAATGCCGCACTTTGGCATTCTCCTGTGTGAAGCTTTAGATTTTCTTAGGCGGTGTCTTTCAAGCGCCTTAGAAAATCTCTTCACACTAATTTCTCCAAATCTTCTACTTTATCTATATTAATGCACTTAACGTCTTTGTTAATCTTTCTCATAAAGCCGCTAAGGGTTTTTCCCGGTCCTATTTCAATAAATGTGTCAACACCGTCCGCAATCATCTTTTCGATAGTCTGCTGCCAGCATACGGAATTTGACACCTGATTCTGCAAAAGCTCCTTAATCGGCGCTTTGTCGTTGACATCTGTCGCATTCACGTTGCTAATGTACGGAATTGACGGATTGCGCAGCTCGATATTCTTAAGCTCCTCGCCAAGCTTCTCGCCTGCACTCTTCAAAAGCTCTGAGTGGAACGGGCCGCTTACCTTCAACGGTACACAGCGCTTTGCGCCTGCTGCCGAAAGCGCCTGGGCGGCTGCCGCCACTGCTTTTTCTTCCCCTGTAATCACAATCTGTCCGGGGCAGTTGTAGTTTGCCACTGTCACAATGCCCTCTGTCGCCGCGCAAATCTCATTTATTTTCTCACTGTCAAGTCCGAGCACCGCTGTCATGGCGCCCCCTACGGGATAGGCCTCCTGCATAAAAATGCCGCGCTTTCTGATAATATGAAATAAATCCTTTAAATCCATAACGTCCGCCGCTGCAAGTGCACCATATTCGCCGAGACTTAAGCCTGCAGTAATATCCGCCTTGATGCCCTTTGATTCAAGCACCTTTAAAATTGCAACCTCGTCTGCAAGCATTGCAATCTGAGTGTACTCTGTGATATTGATGTCATCATTTTCCTCAAAACAGAGCTTCTCCATATCAAGCCCTGATGCCTCGCCTGCAAGCGCAAATACTTCCTTTGCCTCACTGTATGTATCATAAAAATCCTTTCCCATGCCAACGTACTGTGAACCCTGACCAGGGAAAATAAATGCTGTTTTGCTCATTTTACATGCCTCTCTTTTTACATGTCGTACATATGTTTTCTGTACGTCCTAAAATGCTTTGTTTAACAATTCCATTCCCTGTGACATAATCTCGTCGATAATCTCCTTACAGGGCTGTTCCTTCTTGACAAGTCCTGCAATCTGACCTGCCATTATGGTACCGTTTACGACGTCGCCTTCCACAACTGCCTTTCTCAAGGAACCAAGTGTAAGCTTTTCCAGCTCCATAAGGTCTGCGCCGTCTTTTTCCAATTTTAAGTATTCCTTTGTCATCTTATTCCGGATACTTCTTACGGGGTGGCCTGTACTCATGCCTGTCACTGCCGAGTCAATATCCTTTGCTTTGATTAACATCGCTTTGTACTTTTCATGCACGATGCACTCTGTTGCAACCACAAAGCGCGTACCAATCTGCACGCCCTCCGCACCAAGCATAAATGCAGCCGCAAATCCTCTGCCGTCTGCGATACCGCCCGCCGCAATAACGGGAATGCTCACAGCGTCCACTACCTGCGGCACAAGCGCCATTGTTGTTGTCGAACCGATGTGTCCGCCGCTCTCCGTACCTTCCGCAATAACTGCGTCCGCACCGCCGCGCTCCATCAGCTTCGCCAGTGCCACGCTCGCAACAACGGGAATGACCTTCACGCCGGCTGCCTTCCACATCTCCATGTATTTTGACGGGTTGCCCGCGCCTGTTGTGACGACCTTTACACCCTCATCCACAACAACCTGCGCAATCCCGTCCGCTTCGGGATTCATCAGCATGATATTCACGCCAAACGGCTTGTCCGTCTGCTCCTTTGCCTTCTGAATCTGCTCCCTGACAAACGATGCAGGCGCACCGCCGGCGCCGATAATTCCCAAACCGCCGGCTTCTGACACTGCCGCCGCAAGCTCATGCGTTGCTACCCATGCCATACCGCCCTGTATAATAGGATATTCAATTCCTAAAATCTCTGTAATTCTTGTTTTCATTATGCGTTTACGCCCTTTGCTTTCATGTAATCAATAACAGAACCAACTGTTGTAATCTTCTCCAAATCCTCAGAAGGGATTTCTACGCCGTACTCCTCCTCAAATGCCATAACAAGCTCAAACAGGTCAAGGGAGTCTGCCTCTAAGTCCTCTTTGAAACGTGTAGCCTCTGTAATCTCTACGTCCTCAATGTTTAACTGCTCCTCAATGATTTCCTTTACTCTCTCTAACATGATAATTTGTCTCCTTTTTTCTTTTTTAATCGAAATTTGTTTGAAAGTCAAATAGTTTGAATCTCAAATCTTTTGACTTTCAAAGTATTTACGAGATAAAGATTAACGCTTTCATTGACAGATGTCAAGGAAAATTTTTACTTTTTGGGGGTTGTTTAGGATTTGTTTAGGATTTGTTAGATATAACTAATAAAAAAGCAACGAACTTTTTGTATTCATTGCCTTTGCATTTGATCATCTATTCTTTTTATTCGTCATCCCCAAAATCAAGCGATTCCTGCGAAGTTGTTACGATACCGAACAAATGATATATAAAATCTTCTTTTTCATTCAATATTTCAAGTATCATAATGCAATTGTCCACAATGCGGTATATAAAATAATTGTGTTCTATAAAAAGCATATAATAATCACGTTTCGAAAATTTATCCGAAATTCCCTACCGTACTTTTCTTTAATGTCTCTCTTAACTGCTTTGCGCTTCGATAAGGCAGTCTCAGAGTAAATAATTTTTCTTTGTGTCATATTTTCGCTAATTCTTCCTCTGCTTCTTCTTCCGAATAATACCCATTTTCCTTTACGGATTTCTCTGCCGCATTCATTTTATCCATAAAAATCTGAAAAGCCTTTTCTTTCCCAATCTGCGTATCCAGCGCGATAAGCTGCTCCACAAAACTTTCCACCTTGCGATAAGATTCCTGAGGAAGTAAATCAATTTTTCTTGTCAAGTCTGCTGTAATCATACTCATTTCCTACATTTCTCATTACTGCCAAATATATTGTATCATAATTACTCCGCAATTACACAATCATATTATATAGAAAAACACTTTATATTACAAAAAACATCTCCCAAACCCACATTTCGGACTTAAGAGATGTTTCCATTTACCATACAAATCCTTACCGCAGTACAGGACGGCATTTTAAATTGACATTTCCCGTATTATAGTAGGGCTTTCTGTTAAATGCCTCCCTCGCCTCAGGTGCAATACCGTTTCCGGCGAGTTCCTTTTCTGTCATTTTTTTGCTCTCTAAGATTTCCCTTTCAATATATTCGCTCACAAGACAAGCCGCTCCCTTTTGGTCAAGAAATTCCATAATCAGTTCCCCCTTCATACGCATTTTGCACAAAAAATATGTGATTTTGCTTTTGTTACCCTATTTATATCACAATACTTTTTGTTATTCAAGGGAATATTGTATATTTTTTATACAATTTAAAATATATATGAATTTTAAACAATAACCATATAAAAAGTTTGTCCTTTTTACCTATTAAGAATGCTCCAAAAGTACTAAACGAACCACTAAATAAGCGAATTTTCAAGGTCCGAGAGCTGCTCCTTCAACTCACGCCTTGCATCTTCAATGTTCTCATGATTGCGGGAATTGAGCGCCTCCTCAAATTTCCGAAGCCACATATCAATCATAACACGCGTATCACCTGTACTTTCTTCATATAACCTTTCGCCCTTCAGCAAAAGCAGCCGGTTTTCCTCCTGGTCGCGCGGGTGCACCTTCAAGTAGGAAAGCTCCTCCATACGCTGCTGAACTTCCTCCTCCGACATGTCATTGCTCTTCCCCTTGATAATCTGCTTCTTCACCTCTCCTGTGGAGATGACCTTCACCTGTACCTCCAAAAGCGAGTTAATATCATAGGTATATGTAATATCCACAGCCTCTTCCCCCGCAGCATTCTTCGGCACACGCACCGTCATGCTGCCAAGCAGCAGGTTATTCTGCGCAAAACGGCTCTCACCCTGCAAAACATTCACGCGGATACTCTCCTGATTGTCATGCAATGTATAGACGCGCTCCGTACGGCTTGCCGGAATCACCGTATTCCGGTCAATAATCGGCATAAAATGCCCCGCCTCATACATCCCGTTTGCACGCTCCACCGAAATCTCCGTACCAAGCGTAAAAGAACACACATCAGTCAAAATAACCTCTTTCACCGCCTCGTTGCGTTCCTTCATCGCCGCCTGAACCGCAGCGCCAAGCGCCACCGCCTCGTCAGGATTTATCGACGTATCCGGAAACTTTCGAAACAGCTTTACAATAAAATTATGTACCGTAGACAGCTTCGTCGCACCGCCCACAAGCACAACCTCATCAATATCCGAAAGCTTGATATGCGCATCGGATAAACTCCTTTGAACCGGCTTTCTGATTTTCTCAAGCAGAGGTTCACAAAGCGTCTCATAGTCTTTCAGTGAAATATGAAGCTCCTTATCCTCATTCTGATAAGGGAAAACAATGCTGACCTCATCTTTATCGGTAAACTCCCGTTTCGCGTTCTCCGCTATATTATGAAGCCTTCCAAGCTCCCGCAGCGTAAGTGAATCCAAGGGAATTTCATTTTTCTCCAAAAATTCATTGACCAAAATGTCCGTAAAATCTTCTCCACCCAAATAATTATCGCCGGCAACAGCGCGCACTTCCAAAATATTCTCAAACAACTCCAAAATGGACACATCAAATGTGCCGCCTCCCAGATCAAATACCAGAAAACGCGTGTTCGCCCTCTTTTCATACAACCCGTAAGCAATCGCAGCGGCAGTCGGTTCACTGATAATACGTTCCACCTTCAGCCCCGCAAGCTCCCCGGCACGCTTTGTTGCCTTTCTGCGCTTGTCATCAAAATAAGCCGGCACGCTGATGACAGCCTCCGTAATTTCTTCGTTTAAGTAAGTCTCTGCATCTTCTCTGAGCGCGCGCAGCACAAACGCGGAGAGCTCCTCCGCATTATAGGTATGCTCTCCAAGACTATACTTTTTGTCCGTACCCATAAACCGCTTAAACACGTCCGCCACCCTGTCAGGGTGCAGCAGCCCATATTCCCGCGCCGTCTCTCCCACCGATACAATGCCTTGTTCGTCTACACTAACCACCGACGGCGTAAGCGGCTTTCCCAAGCGATTCGGAATAATTTTTGCCCCCTCATCGCTGTAATATGCGCAAAGACTGTTTGTCGTCCCTAAATCAATTCCTATTATCATGTTTTTACACATATCCTTTCCGTAACCTGTTTTTTATCCCTTGCAGCTATTCAATCCCTTCATGGCTGCTATCATTTTTTCTTTGTCATCAGACGGTACATCGCATGTCCCTTATAATAACTGCGTTCCTGAACCGCCTTCTCAAAATATTCATATGCACGCGCCATATCGCCCTTTGCTTCATAAAGGATTCCAATCGCTTCCAGCCGGTCGCAGCATGCCGTATAATTGCAGAAGGAACACATCACACAGCCGTTCATCATTGCAGCATACTTTTCGGCAAGACGAATCTCGCCCGTAATCGCCAAAAAGTCAACAATCAGCGTCAAATTATCCAGCCTTGCCGTCGGATCGCTCTCGATAAAACGGTCAAAAGCCTCCTCACCCGAGCAACCAACATATTGATAGAGCGCATTCACGAAAAGCTGTTTGTAACGCTCCACTTCCTTCTCACGCTTTAAAAATTTATTGAAGCGGATTAACTCCAGCACACAGCCGTTGCTATCCTCCCAGTCAATTTCCTTATGGTCAGACGACGTGTATGAAATCAGCTTTTCTTCTACAGGAATTGCCTCCTTTATCATCAAAAAGTCATATGCAAGAATATCCGCGTAAAGATCCCGCAAATCATATGTATTATACTTATGCAAGGCTTTTTTGACTTCCTTTAAGACAGATTTCTTTTCCTTCACTGTAGTACATGCCCTGTGCCGCACATAAAGCTGCAAATAAACACTGTACGCATCATCAAAAAGCTCCGAATAGCTCTTCAAAATATGGAGCGCCTTGTCATACTCGCCAACGGAAACATAGATATTTTTCAGTTCCCGCACCATATGGGACTTTCGCTCCGCATCATAATATCTTAAGCTTCCCCGCAAAAGCTTCTCCGCATCTGCAAATCTGCCAAGCTTCATATAAGTCCTGCTCAGCGCAAGCGTTGCCGTATACGCATACCGTTCGCCCCGCTCCTTCTCTTTCAGCGTTTGCAGCGCCTCCTCAATATATTCCGCACCCTTAGCAAACTGTCCCAGTCCGCCGTACGCTTTTCCTAAACTGACACCAATGTCATATTTTGCATTTTCGTCCGCAATCCCATAGCCCTTCTCAAACTCCGCAATGGCCTCCTCATACCTGCCAAGCTGCATCAGTGCGCAGCCGCAGCGGTAAAGCGCAAAATCCATATCCTCCGGTTCAGAGCTGATATATCGTTTCCAAAACGCAATAGAATCATGATATAACGACCTGCGGCCAACAGCCATATCATCATATGCCCTCGCGGCCACCTTATAAATTCCAGGGCGGTCAGGCGCAAGGTCTATCGCCTTTTGTATGTATTTACACGCCGTATCAATGTCATTCATATCATGATAGCGTTCCGCCATTTTGATATAAAGCTCCGTATCAGGCGCAAAAAACTGCTCGACATATTGATATTCCTGCAATGCCTCATCTGCACGCTCCTGTTCTGCATAGCACGTGGCAAGCGCCATATGATATTTTGCGCGATCATTCACCTCAATCGCACTTTTTAAATGCGGTACTTTGTTCTGTTGAAACTGTGCCGCGCACATTCCCTTCATATAATACAGTTCCGCAAGATAATCGCGGATATAAACATCCTCCGCATCCCGCTCGCCCTCTATAAGCATATCGTCGATCGCCTTGTTCAGCACCGCAATATCCGCGCTATCCGGTTTTGCGTAATAATCGTACACAAGCTGCAGCGCGCGTAAGCCAAAGCTCGTCACCTCTGCCGCCTGTGCCCTCGCAAAGATATCCTTGGCATCATCAAGCTGTCTGTAATCAAGGAACACGCGAACCGTATACTCATAAATTCCTGCTTCCTGCGCACCCGCGTTCAACATCTGATAAAACAGATCAATAACCTCCTGCGCATTATCCATCTCATAGCATACCCGCTGCTTTAAGAAAAGGAGACCGCTCTGCACGCCGAGATCCTTAATCAACTGGTCATAGACTTCATAAGCCTTCTGATACTGTCTTGTCTCCGAATAAGAGTACGCAAGGTTTAACTGCGCGGTCACGTTGTCAGACGACGCAGCGCATGCATCCAAAAACTTCGGAATCGCCTGTTTGTATAAATCAAAGCGTCCCTCTATTGTTATCGCGTCCTTTGCACGAATCATAAGCATCAGACCAAGCTGAAGATATGCGTCAGACAGGCTGCGCTCAAGCGACTCCTTCGTGTCATCTTCGGGAATCGGTCTTCCTGCCTCCAAATCCGCAAGCTTTCCCTGAATAACTGCAAGTCTTTTTTCGCCATGCTCCGCCGCTTTCACATAATCCTTTTTCTGCTTATACATATAGGAGAGCAGCATATGATATCCCTTAATCTCCTTTTCATAAGAAGGATCCGATTGAATTGCCGCAATCGCCTTGTCAGGCTGATCCTGATAGCCATATGCGTAGACAAGCCGGCGCACATCTTCCGGCTCTATCGTCCCCTCCTTC
Source organism: uncultured Lachnospiraceae bacterium (assembly GCA_910577115.1). GTDB lineage: Bacteria > Bacillota > Clostridia > Lachnospirales > Lachnospiraceae > COE1. The sequence continues at coordinate 17,980 of CAJTMC010000010.1, read as the reverse complement.
ATATTGCGCTCACAAAGTGCAATAAACTCTTTTTCCACCTTATTGGCGGCCTCGTTCAGTTCCTCGTCATCGCTCAGATTCCGAATGGCGTAAATATGATTAAGCGCTTCGCGAGTCTCTCCATGCTCTATCTCATAAAATGCCGCATACTTGTTTCCTGCATAATTTTCACTGTTAATCTCCAAACTCCGGCATAATGCCTTGTATGCTTCCTCTTTTTTGCCCATATTCCAAAGCAGGGAGCCGCAGACCATCTGCACATGCAAGTCATCGTGATAATCTTCCTGTTCCAAAAGGCCGGTTACAATTTCCAGCGCCGCATCTACATTTCCTGTCCTGCGCAGATATTCCGCCTTGTCAATCGCGTAATGTGGGTGCCAAATTTCAAGCGCGTCAATCGCTTTGATTAAATCACCCGCGCGCGTACTTTCTTCATTGCTAAGTTCTCCGCCAAGCTCATAAATATAATTAAAAAATGTATCATAATCCGCATCGTCCGCGCCTTTAAGCATGCTCATCCATTCGTAAGAGTATCCGCCGTTTGGATTGCTGATATTGGAAATCATGAAATCTACAAAACCGACAGGCAAATGCTCCTTGAACTCCTGCTCATTTTCCCGTATGTGAAAATATTCGTCCAGCAGAATATATGTTTCGTGCGTAATACGATAATTTTCGGCAAGATAAATAAAAAGCGCCCACTTCGCTTCATCAAAGCTGTCAAGGCCTTCAAATACTTCATTCTTTAAAAGCGCAATCCAGGACGAAAGGCTGATTCGAGCCGATATGCTTTTATAAATATCCGCAAGCTTTGCCCGAAACGCTCCCATCGGCGTGCTTGTGTCAATCATTTCCGCCGTAACCTGCTGCAGATCTTCGTCGGGCGTGCGGCTATATGCAAGCGCATTTTCATATGCTTCGCGCAGCGACTTAAAACCCTCAGGATTCTCCTCAGGGTTATTTGCCGGCAGCGCCATACGGTATGCGCTGCGAATTAAGTTCTCATCCTTTGTGGCTTCTATTCCAAGAATTGCAAAGGCCGTGACGATTTTCGTCATATTTATATCCATTTCCATGTAACCCGTTCTCCTTTGTATTTCATTTTAAAATATCCCTTTAGCGGATATTATAACAATTTTTTAAACATTTGTACATGGTATTTGTTTGGTAATCGCATGATTCCTATTATTTCTCTGACGAAAATCCGATATAAATGTCTGCTCCGTCTCCGTCAGCAATTCTCATGCCCTCGCTGTCAACTGTCATAAATGCCTTTGCCGGAATGGCAAACGTCTTTACCGTCTCTTTACCCGGCAAGACCTTCATGCGTCCAAATGCCGCAAGCCTGATATTTGGCACTTCATTGTCCGTCCCGTTCACATGAACATATATTTGCAAAATTTCACTGACACATGTGTCATATTTTGTAGTACATGTGACAGTTACCGCAAGACCGTTCTTACCCGCCTCCTGATAAACAGCTTTATCCGTTATCGCAATATGCCATTTGCCTTCGCCTGTCTTTTCAGCCGAAAATCCTTGCGACTGCACATTGCAAATCTCTGCTTCCCCGTATGTCAGTCCAAACCCAAACGGCTTCCAAGGCTTCTCTTCCATATAGCGGTAAGTACGTCCCTTCATTGCATAATCTGTTATATCCGGAATTTGATTCTCATTATAATAGAAGGTAACCGGAAGTTTTCCTTGCGGCGCCGCCTTCCCAAAAAGAATGTCCGCGACTGCACGACCGCCTTCGCCGCCCGGATACCATACCTGCAAAATCGCTTTCGCCTGTTCTTCATAAGCTGATAAATCAATCGGGCTTCCGCTCGCATTTATAATAAGAAACGGCTTTTTGGTCTTTGCCACTTCTTCGATCAGAATTCTCTGCGTTTCGGGCAAAAGCAAATCCCGCTTATCACCGCTCGGGAACTGATTTCCCCTGTCGCCCTGTTCTCCCTCCAAACTGGCGTCAAGTCCCACGCACAAAATTACAAGATCCGAATTTTGGGCAGCAATCACACCCTCCGTCACAAAATAACCCAAATGCGGCTTCTTAGGCGGTGTGTTGTCATACAGATGACACCCCTGCGCATAATGAACCTCAATATTGTTCGCAAAGCAAAAATCGCTGATTCCCTGCAACAGCGTAACAGCCCTTGGCGGTGTCCCGTTGTAATTTCCCACAAGCGCCGCCGTACTGTCCGCATTCGGACCAATCACAGCGATTGTATGATAGTTCTTTTTATCCAGCGGAAGCGTTCCGTCGTTTTTCAAAAGCACACAGCTCTCAATTGCCGCCCGATACGCAAGCTCCAAATGTTCCCTGCATCCCACCACGCTGTATGGAATCTCATCAAGCGCCGACTTGTCAAACAGTCCAAGCAAATACCTTGTCGTAAAAAGGCGCACCGCACTCCGGTCAATTTCTTCTCTCGTTATCTTACCCTGCTCATATGCATTCAAAATTCTCTGATACGTACATCCGCAATTCAAATCACAGCCCGCTCCAAGCGCAAGCGACACCGAATCTTCCGGTGCTTCCGTAATATGATGCTTCTCATGAAAATCCCGAATTGCCCAACAGTCTGAGACATAATGACCCTCGAACTTCCATTCGCCCCTAAGCACATCATTCATCAGATACTCATGTGCACAACAAGGCTCGCCGTTTGTACGGTTGTAAGCGCCCATAACCGCTTCAACACCCGCATCCTTTACACATGCCTCAAAAGCCGGAAGATAGGTTTCCCACAAATCCTTTTTCGATACTTTGGCATCAAACTCATGCCGTAAAGCTTCCGGTCCCGAATGCACCGCAAAATGCTTTGCACATGCCGCGGCAGTCATAAATCCGTCTCGTTTTTCCTGTAAACCGTTAATCATCGCACAGCCCATCTGCGCCGTAAGCTGCGGGTCTTCGCCAAAAGTCTCCTGCCCTCTTCCCCACCGCGGGTCCCGAAAGATATTGATGTTGGGCGTCCACATGGTCACTCCCTTATATTGCGTTCTGTCATTATGCGCAGAATAAGTATTATATTTTGCCCGTGTTTCAAGTGCAATTGCTTTTGCAATTGTAAGCATAAGCTCCGTATCAAATGTAGCGCCCAATCCGATTGCCTGTGGAAAGCACGTCGCCACGCCCGCACGCGCCACACCGTGAAGCGCCTCATTCCACCAGTTGTATTCAGGAATACCCAAACGCTCTATTGCCGGTGCATCATATCTAAGCTGTGACGCCGCCTCTTCAAGCGTCATTTGACGCACCAAATCTTCTGCTTTTTTTCTTGCTTCCTCTCTTGTCATGCTAATCTCCATTCCTTTCTATAAAATCGAGCAGCGGAGATTCAGCTTCCCCTACTCGTCGCGCCGGGCGCCCGTCAGCGAACCGATTTATCGGTTTGATGACATATTTCCTTTGAGTGCCCGTGTGCATAAAACAGAAAACGGATACCCTTACTTTGAGTATCCGTTAATTTTTTAACTATTACTTAATTACAACATCATCCCATGAATCAGACGGAACTAGCGCTACATAAGTCTTTCCAGTATTCAATTCAATCTGCTCGCCTGTCGCCTTGTTCAGGTAAATTGTAGGCTCGCTTTCGCCTGCCTTAATCCATGTCACTTCAATCGCCTTACCGTTTGTAATGTAATATGCATCACGTCCGGAATCAATCGCATTGTAAATCAGATATCCATTTTCATCAAGCTGTGCAAACGTCGTATCCTGTATCAACAGATTCTTGAAGGTAAGCTGCGCATTGTCATGCTGCGGATCCTTGTGTGCCTTTCCGTACTCAAAGTAATCATACGTTCCTGTCGCCTCGTTGTACTCCAGTCTTGAACTGTTATGCGGGAACGGAAGCTCAATTTCCGTACAGTCAACCGTATCGCCAATCTCGGATAAATCAATCTCTGTATCAGAGAAGAAATAGTGCTGACCGGGATAATATTCGTTATATTCCGTACTGTACTTTGAGTTGCTGAACATCTTGTCCAAGTCACCTGAACATACATACTCAGTAAACTCTCTTGATTTTCCGTTATTCACACGCGTAAACCCACCGCTGAAATTTGCGGAATACTTCTTTGCAATCCAATCATTAATATAGAACGGCCCCCCATCGTGGCAAAGTACCGCGTTCCACTCTGCCGCAAGCATAATGTTTGTTGAACGCGTGCTTCGGATGCTTCCGAACTGCTCAATCTTGCCCCAGTCCTTCACAATCGCCATAAGACGCGTAATTCTGCCGTTTGCCGTACTGTTCATAATTTCATATACCACGTCTGCTTCCGTCAGACCATAATGCGGAAGCGCCGTTGACTCATTATCTACCATAATCGCCACAGGGCGCTGATCCTTTAAGCTCTCGTCAATCCACTCATTCGTAATCTCACTGCGGTACATGCCCTCTCGCGTCTCTTCCGAAACATCATCCGTTGTGCTTGTCTCCTCTGTCTCGGCCTCCGTGTTATTTTCCCCATTGGAAACATCGTTAAAATCAATTTCTGTCGCAGGCTCGTTATTGTCGTCCTTGTTTCCGCACGCCGTCATTGCAGACGTTGCCAAAGCCATTGCCAGGAACAAAGCCATGCCTTTTTTCATGTTCATTCTCTTCATGATTCTTCTCCCCTTTGTTAAAAAATCCGTAACTATTCAGTTCCTTCATAGTTACATGCATCAAGCCATGCAAAACCACTTCATGGTGGCTTGATGCCTAACGCAATTCACGTTTTCCCACGGTTTGTGCAGCAAGTGCACAAACCTGACCCAACAGTTACAAAATCACCCTTACTATCCTTTTTCATGACAAATATTTGTTTGACAACTGTTTGTCATACCGTGCGGACGGCTTCGAGCCCTATGCCCATGCACGTTACCTTTACAGCCTGCTCCGCCAGGCACCCTCACGGCACATACGAAATCCACCTTAGTGCTGCTATATTCCTATCCTGACACGGTTCGATGGCACATATTGCGTGAGACCCAAACTTCAACGCCGCTTATAAAGGGCAGCTGCATCAACGCAGACCCTCTTGCCGTCCATCACCCCAACTATAGCGGATTGATGGTACAGGGCACCGCTACCGCCCCGGCTGCACGGTGTTTATATTATACTCTTATCAATATCACTTCGTCAATGAAATTCATTGTTTTTTAATATTATTATCGTGCGATTCGCAATCAAGAAATCATAAAAATTTCGCTTTCCTTCATAGTATGTCCCATAAACACATAATTATTAAAAAGTGCTTTTTAACCTAAAAAAACCTACACCGGCATAATTCCAGCCGGTGTAAGCTTCTGTGAAAATAAATATATCTATATTGACATATTCCAATACTTCTTCTGTCTGCGCTTTCTGCGCCCAAGTATTTCATAATACATCAGCACCGTGACAAGCTCCCTGATCCAAGGCTCTTTCTCACCCCACGGTGCACGTTCCGTAAGCGTATCGGCTGTCACAATCATACTTTCATCCGCAGTTTTCATTGGCTGGTTTTGCTGTGAATCAACGCTGCCGTTCTCCTTGTCCTCATTCGTCTTAATCACTGTCATAACGCTTGATACCATGCGCTGTATGCTCAATTTGTCAGGATACTGGTCATAGATAAAACTGCCCTCGTAATCCATTTTATCCGCCACACTGCTAATTACGTTCTGATAATTTTTCGCATAAGTAGGATACATCTGCTGCAAGTACTCCATATCCTCAAGAATCCTGTCTTCCGGAAGCATCATTGGCTGACCAGCCGGCGCTTGATTCCATTGTCCATAACCCTGATAAGGCGTACTGGCGTAGGGTGTATCGCGGTATCTCATATAAAAAGGAAATGCTTTATAATAATCCATTTTTCGAGCTCCTCGTTTTTATGATTATCATATGCATTTCCTTGATTATTCGTTCGTAATGAACTATTCTTGTATCCACATTAATATTTAATCCGAAGTGTTACCTTTGCCGCTAAAGGTACAGCAATTCTGTTTGACGCGTCAACTACTGTTGTCAGATACAATGCCTCATTCCCCTTTGCATCAACAATATAGACATTTACCGTCTGCCCGACAGCCGCCTCCGACAGCAATACATTTGCATAAATACCCGTACCGATAGAGCCCTGTTCCGCAAAGGTGATCTCCTTCTCATGCAAAGCTCCTGTTGATTTTGTGGTGCTTGTATAGCTCAGCTCCGTACCTCTAAACAGTGCATTATTTGAATCGCCAAAAAACGTAAAACTGGCATCTGTGCCATAGGAAACGTTGAGTGCCATTCCCGGTCTTGTATTCAAAACGGCAATCGCAGACGCATCGACGTAGCAATTAAATCCGGCTGTGCTCACATTCATTGTAGAGCCGGAACCTTCCAGCAAATCTGCTGCCGTAAACGTAGCAAGCTTCTCGGTAACCGCTTTCCAGCCAAGTGCCTGATCGCCCTTCAAATTGGTTGTCGCGATCTGATTTGACACACCGGGAATCCCGTCAGCCACCCAGTTCGCATACAATACCAAATCATATTTCGGCATCGTGATTGTCGTTTTTGCAGACGGATAAATTTTACCGTCCGATGCAAGCCAGCCTGCAAAGCTAAATCCCGCCATTGTTCCTGCATCAACCGTCACCTTCGCATCCGGAGCATAAGCACCTGCACCGCTTGTCAGCGAAAAACTTCCCAATACGGACAAAGTCTTCTTACTTACGACATTTTGATCAGATGCTGAACCGGAAATAAAATACACATAAATCTCATGGTCTCTGTCAACATCTTCAAATGTATACTCCGTAACGGCTCCAATATTTTGACCGTCAACCACAACATAATTCACCCTGTGCCCTGCATCCGGATAAATATGATAAGTCTTGTCATTGCCTTCCTTTACACCATGCCTTCCCTCATCAGTAATACCACCTCCTGCAGCAGACTTTGCGGTAATATGAAATATCTCCCTTGCTTGTGCCGTAATAACACCAGACGGCATTCCCAAAGTCAGCAATACGGTAAGTGTCAGCACAAATGCCGCCATTCTCATAGCTTTCCCACAAATCTTCATAATAGCCCTCCCTTCCTGTCGTTTTGAAAAGCCACTGTCTAAGTCCTCCTCAGACAATGGCTCCAACAAAAGTCAATATGATTATTTCAATCCAGCCGCATTAATACGCGCTATCGCCCTCATCAACGCTGCCTGCGCCCTGTCAAGGTCAATGTTTGCATTGCGCTCTGCAATCCTTCCCTCGGCTCTTTGCTTCGCCGCCTCAGCACGCTTCGCATCAATCTCCTGAGGCCACTCAATAATCTCCGCAAGAATCGTAATCTCCTCCGGAAGAATTTGCACAAAACCGGCATGAAGCGCCGCATTTCTCACAGTCTCACCCTGCGTTATCGTAAGAATTCCAGGCTTTACAATAACCGTCAAAGGCGCATGCCCCGCATAGACGCCGATTTCGCCTTCCGTTGTATTGAATTCCACCATCTCCGCTTCTTCGTTAAAGAATTCACGATCCGGTGTCACAATTGTAAGCTTGAACTTTTCAGCCATAGCAATAACTCCGCTCCTTTCCCAGTCTGCGAATTTGTGCTTATTGCACAAATTTGCCGTATGAAAAATCAACGATTTTTCATACTGCCTACTTCGCTCTTGCTACTACGTCATCAATTGTTCCGGCATTTAAGAAATGTCCTTCAGGAATATCGTCATGCTTTCCTTCAATAATTTCCTTAAAGCCCCTGATTGTCTCTGTAATCGGCACATACTTACCTTCCAAGCCGGTAAACTGCTCCGCTACATGGAACGGCTGAGACAAAAATCTCTGAATCTTTCTCGCACGATTAACCGTTACCTTATCCTCCTCTGACAATTCGTCCATACCGAGGATTGCGATAATATCCTGCAATTCCTTATATTTCTGCAAAATCTGCTGCACGCCGCGAGCTACCTCATAATGCTCCTGACCTACAATACGCGGATCAAGAATTCTCGATGTAGACTCCAGCGGATCCACAGCCGGATAAATACCAAGCTCCACAATCGAACGTGAAAGAACGGTCGTTGCGTCCAAATGCGCAAATGTTGTCGCAGGCGCCGGGTCTGTCAAGTCATCGGCAGGCACATAAACCGCCTGTACGGACGTGATAGAACCGTTCTTAGTCGATGTAATACGCTCCTGCAAAGCACCCATCTCTGTCTGAAGGGTAGGCTGGTAACCTACGGCAGAAGGCACACGTCCAAGCAACGCCGAAACCTCGGAACCAGCCTGTGTAAAACGGAAAATATTGTCAATGAAAAGAAGCACGTCCTTTCCACCCTTATCGCGGAAATACTCCGCCATCGTAAGCCCCGTCAGACCAACTCGCATTCTCGCCCCGGGCGGCTCATTCATCTGTCCGAATACCATTGCTGTCTTGCTGATAACGCCGGAATCCGTCATTTCGTAGTAAAGGTCATTACCCTCTCTGGTACGCTCTCCTACACCCGTAAATACCGAATATCCGTCATGCTCATTCGCGATATTTGTAATCAGCTCCTGAATCAATACCGTCTTACCAACACCGGCACCGCCAAACAGGCCAATCTTACCACCTCTCTGATACGGGCAAAGAAGGTCAACGACTTTAATACCGGTCTCAAGCATTTCTGTTTCTGTAGCCTGCTCCTCAAACGAAGGTGCAGGTCTGTGAATCGGCTCATAGCCCTGTGCTTCGGGAGCCGGTTTATTATCTATAGGTTCGCCAAGAACGTTGAACATACGTCCAAGTGTGCTCTCACCAACCGGAACCGTAATCGGTGCGCCTGTTGCAACGGCATCCATCCCTCTTACAAGTCCGTCAGTCGGTCCCATGGCGATACATCTTACCGTATCGTCACCCAAATGCTGTGCAACCTCGATTGTGAGCTCTGTATTATCACTTCTCGTAATTTTAATCGCATCGTTAATTTCCGGAAGCTGTCCCTCCTGAAACTTAACGTCGAGAACCGCACCGATAATCTGGGTAACTTTACCAATTATCTTATCTGCCATCTCTTTGTTTCCTCTCTATCCTAATTTTATTCATTACGCAATGTTCGTGTGAAATCCAGTTGTTCTTGTATGTGAAACGTAGTTTTACATTGGCGCCGCAATGGCGTAACGTCTTTAGAACAACCCCTCATGATATTGCCTGAGCACCCGCAATAATTTCTGTTAATTCCTGAGTGATAGCGCTCTGACGTGCTCTGTTGTAGAGCAGTGACAGACTCGAAATCATCTCTTCCGCATTGCTGGTTGCATTGTCCATCGCTTGCATTCTGGCGCCGTTTTCACTCGCCACAGCCTCGATCATCGCCCCATATATCAAACTTGTAATATACTTCGGAATAATCAAATCGATGGCTTCCTCCGTCTCAGGCTCAAAATCCAACACTGCCTTATCGTCATCACTGCGCTCGTCCTCAATCTTAATCGGAAGCAGCTTTAACCGGGTCGGTATATGCGTCACAGTATTCTTAAATCCGGTATAAACGATATAAATCTCGCCTACCTTTCCGCTCGCGAAATCGCTGAGCACTTGATTACTGATTGCCATCGCATCTGCATAGACAGGCTCTTCAATCGCTGATGAGTAGTCATTCCCCATCGCATAGCCAAGCCTTGCAAACGTGTCCCTTCCCTTACTTCCGATCGGATAAATAATCAAGTCATCCTTATTCCAGTCATTGTCTCTTACGAGCTTAATGATGTTGGAATTATAACCACCTGCAAGTCCCCTGTTACCTGTAATCACAATCACAGCCTTCTTCGGGGAAGGATTCTGCTTCAAGAACGGATGATTGATATCTCCTGCTTTCGAAAGCATGGAAACCACCGTATCATACATGCAGTTAAAATACGTCTTAGACTTCTCTGCACGTCCCTTAGCCCTTTGCAGTTTGACGGTGGAAACAAGCTTCATGGCCTTTGTAATCTGCTGCGTACTCTGTACGGAGCTCTTACGCCTTTTTATGTCTCTCATTGAGGCCATACTATTCAGTCCCCCTATTCTCTCTACTTGAAGCGTCCTTTAAACTCTTCAATCGCTGCAATAAGCGTTTTCTCAGTTTCATCCGAAATGACCTGTGTCTCCCTGATTGCCTTCGGAACCTGCGGATACTTTGTATCAAGGAACTCAAAGAGCTCTGACTCAAATCTTGTAATATCGCTTACAGGCACATCAAGCAAATACTTCTTTGTCGCCACATAGAGAATGATAACCTGATACTCAACAGGCATCGGCTTATACTGCGGCTGCTTTAAGATTTCCTTGATTCTTGCACCCTGCTCAAGTCTTTCCTTTGTATCCGGATCAAGGTCGGAACCAAATTGTGCAAACGAAGCAAGCTCCCGATACTGCGCAAGCTCCACACGAATCGGTCCTGCAATCTTCTTCATCGCCTTAATCTGAGCGGAACCACCAACTCGGGAAACGGAAAGTCCTGCGTTTACGGCAGGTCTGAAACCTGAGTTGAACATCTCTGTCTCAAGGTAAATCTGACCATCTGTAATAGAAATAACATTTGTCGGAATATATGCGGAAACATCGCCTGCCTGTGTCTCGATAATCGGAAGCGCAGTCAGGGAACCTCCACCATACTCGTCGCTCATACGCGCAGCCCTCTCAAGCAGTCTTGAGTGGAGATAGAATACGTCTCCGGGATAAGCCTCACGCCCGGGCGGACGCTTTAAGAGCAAGGAAAGTGTACGGTATGCCGTCGCATGCTTACTCAGGTCATCATAAATGACAAGCACGTCCTCGCTGTTCTCCATCCATTCCTCACCAATCGCGCAGCCCGCATATGGTGCAATGTACTGCAATGGTGCAAGTTCGCTGGCAGTTGATGCTACGATTGTGGTGTACGCCATAGCACCGAACTCCTCTAATGTCTTAACAATGCTTGCTACGGTAGATGCCTTCTGACCGATCGCAACATAGATACATTTTACATTCTGTCCTTTTTGGTTGATAATCGTATCAATGGCAATCGCAGTCTTACCTGTCTGCCTGTCACCGATAATCAACTCACGCTGTCCTCTTCCGATAGGAACCATTGCGTCAATCGCCTTGATACCTGTCTGAAGCGGTGTGTCAACTGACTTTCTCGTAATAACACCTGATGCTACTCGTTCAATCTGACGATATTTGGTAGTCGCGATAGGACCTTTGCCGTCAATCGGCTGACCAAGAGCATTTACGACACGACCAAGCATTGCATCGCCTACGGGAACTTCCACAACGCGGTTCGTCGTCTTTACGGTATCACCTTCATTGATGTTCTTGGAGCTTCCAAGCAAAACGGCACCTACATTGTCCTCCTCAAGGTTCATGACCATGCCGTAAACCTCGCCGGGGAACTCAAGAAGCTCGCCCTGCATTGCCTTTTCCAGTCCATGTACACGTGCAATACCATCTGCCACTTGAATAACCGTACCGACTTCCGATACTTCCAAATCAGAGGCATATCTCTTGATCTGATCCTTAATCACAGAACTGATTTCTTCTGGTCTTAAATTCATAATGGATCTGCACCTTTCTATTATATTTTTTGTTAATTACAGTTGAATTGCAAGCAGTTCACGCTGCAATTTATCCAACTTTGTCCGAATACTGCTGTCCACAACCCTGTCACCCATTTTGATAACCATACCGCCTATCAGGCTCTCGTCCACATCATAGACGCACTCGATAGTCTCGTATTTGGTAGTAGCAAGTAAACGACTCTCAATATCCTGTTTTTCTTTATTTTCTAATGCTATCGCCGTTGTGACATAAGCCGTTCCGATATTGTTATATTCTTTTACCGCCGCGATAAATTCGCTCAGTATCTCCTCAATCTCGGTGTATCGGTCTTTCTCGACAATCGTTACAAGAAATCCAACCAGCTCTTTGCTGATTTGATTCTCAAACACATTCTTCACCACCTGCAGCTTATCCTCTTTTTGGATTTTGGGATGGTTCATGAACTGTCCGAACTCCGCATTGGTACGGATTACCTCGAGAAGTCCTGCCGCCTCCCCCATAAAGGGTGCGGTCTTGTTTTCTTCAACGGCAAGTTCAAACAACGCCTGGGCATAAGTCTTGGACACTAGCTTAGCCATGTGCTATCACCTATTTCTTTCAATGTCTTATCAATGAGTTCATGCTGGGCATTTGTGTCAATATTAGCCTGTACAATTCGGGCTGCCATAATAGAAGCAACTGCAACCATTTCGCGTTTTACCTCGTCAGCCATCTTCTGCTTTTCAAGCTCCGCTTCCTTCTTGGCTCTCTCCACAATTCTGGCTGCTTCCGCCTTTGCATCTGCAACAATCCTTGCTTCGTTTTCCATACCGCGCTTACGCGCATCGGCTAAGATTTCCTCTGCCTCTTTTCCTACCTGATTCAGCTTTTCTTCATAGAGGGCGCGTGTCTCGGCTGCTGACTTCTGATCCTGTGCTGCCTGATCCAATTCGCCTTTGATCTTCGCCTGTCTGTCAGCAAGCATTTTCCTCACGGGATTAAACAGAAAATGAGATGCCACTAAGAACAGAACAAACATCGCGATAATCATAAGCACCGCGTCTGCAAGGAGTTGTAAATCCAAGTCAAACAAACGGCTTAATCCCTCTGTTTCGGTAGCGAGTATCATACCCTTTGTACCTCCTTTCTGATTTACTGCGCAAATCATAAAATGCACACTGAAATGATTCACGCCTTCTTTTCATTTACACGCCATATAGCGCACTAAAGTTAACATCGCAAATCCTGCGAATTAAGGTACTAAAGGTTTTACGAACAATAACAGCATCGCAACGAGCAAACCGTAAAGACCTGTTGTCTCGGCAACGGCCTGTCCAAGTAACATCGTTGAAGTTACGTCTGACTTTGCGCCCGGATTTCTGCCAACTGCTGCTGCTGCATGTCCTGCTGCGATACCCTGTCCTACACCAGGTCCGATACCTGCGATAACCGCAAGACCTGCACCGATTGCTGAGCAACCTAATATAAAGTTTGAATTAAATTCCATAATTGTTTTCCTCCTAGATTATTATAAATATTGAATTACAAGCATTTCTTTTCGTTTTTTACCCTTCAATTGCGTTGTTAATGTACGTCATTGTCAGCATTGCAAATACGTATGTCTGAATTGCTCCCGAGAACAAATCAAAGTATACATGCAGTGCCGCAGGCCAGGCCGTAGCGATAAAGCCAAGCAGACCATAAAGCAACGCCATCATTACTGTTCCTGACAGAACGTTTGCAAACAAACGAAGTGACAGGGAAATGGGAACCGCAATATCACCAATCACGTTGATCGGCGCCCAAATCGGCCAAGGATCACAGAGTCCCTTAATTACACCGCTGACCTTCTGATACTTAAACTTGTTGAAGGTAATCAAGGTAAACGTTATGATACCAAGCGCAAATGTAACACCGTAGTCTGCCGTCGGCGGTCTTAAACCGAACAGACCTGAGATGTTGCTCAGCAGGATAAAGATAAACAGCGTACCGATATAATTAGCAAACGGCGCCGCGTTCTTTCCCATAACGCCCTTAATCATGTTATCAAGCATCTCGACCACAAGCTCTACGACGTTCTGGAAAGTCCCGGGAACCTCCGTTGCATGTTTCACTGCCCTGTTCGCACACAGGCAAAAGATGATGATAATTGCCATCACGATAAAAAGGCATACATGCGTCGTTGTTATCCAAAGCGTCTGACCAAACAGTTCATACTGGAACACGCCATGTATCATAAAATCAATGTCATCAGCGCCGGATAACAAAAGCTCTGCTCCCATACACTCACCTCCTCATTTCATAATAATTTCCATTTTCCTTATTCAGTTTTTCCGTTTAGAATCTCGTCACTGACACACTCACCCGTGTTGTCTGCGGCGCGAATCTTTTTTGAGAGTATTGGCTGTGCATAAGCGGAAAGCTTTAATCCCATAACTCCCGCAAATGCAGCTAACGGATTGCCAATCCCCGTCACCATCAATATCGCAAATACGATCACTACCACAAGGTATCTGATAATATTTTGTCTTGTTGCTGCCGCCTGCGCCCCCTTTACATCTCTCTCCACTGTCATGTTCAAAGAAACTGCCATGTGAAAAGCCATAAATATTGCAGTACCGACCCCAATCCAAAGTCCGATACTGAAGTCTGCCCTATCATCTACAAGAAAAACGCCCACAATCTGACAGAGCACACCAAATATGACAATACCGAAAAGCAATCCCGGCAATGCGCTATTTATTTCTTTTAGTCTGCTGATGCCTGTCTTCATCTGAACTGTCTCCCTCATAAATTTTCTTTGCCAATATAAAAATATTTCGAAACCCTGCAAGCGCCCCGACAAAGAACAATAAAACAAACCAATACACAGTGCCGAATTTCCGATCCAAATACAGCCCTGCGAACGAGCATAAAAAGATTGGAACAAGCATATTGATGCCAAATTGGGTAATTACTGCCAGCGATTGGTATACTGACCTTTTATACTTTTTATTTCTTCCCATTTGTATGCCTCCATATGCCTTTGATGCTGATAAAATGTCCAATCTTTAAATTACCTTAAATAATTATACAAAAAATTACCATTTCTGTCTAGTAAATGTCAGTTTTTTTGTTCTATTTATTCCGTTTTCTGCTTATATCTTTATTATGCTACTTATTATGTTAATTATTTAACGCAAAAAAATCTATTGAATACAGTCCCAAAAAAGGTTAGAATAGAAAAAATAACCGCTCGCAGATTATTGAGAAAGGTATACTCAGATTGAGTATGGGTATTACAATATGGAAAATATGAAAATTTACCGAAAACGCATTATTCCCAATGAATGTATCCTGCTAAAAGATGATGTTATTTTAGAATCAAACGATGAAATCATCGTCACAAAATGGAAAACGTTAAAACCCAGGCGTGATTTTCATCATGGGTATTCCTGTTACTTTTTAAAATCCGGATACAAAGTAAGCAAATTCTATCGCGAAGACCACTCTCTGTTGTACTGGTACTGCGATATTGTAGACTACGCTTACAACGAAAGCGAAAATGCGCTGGTCGTCACAGACTTGTTGGCGGACGTCGTGATTTATCCTGACGGATATGTCAAAGTACTCGATATCGACGAGCTTGCCGTTGCATTAAAAAAAGAGCTTTGCAGTCCGGAAACCGTCACTCAGGCATTATCCAGACTCGGCAAGCTCTTGGATTTCATCTATGAAGATAAGTTCGACACGCTGTCTTCCTATGTTGACAAATGGGTGAAAGAAGACGACCAGATTACTCAATCGGATTCACATGCACCATAATATGCTTTACTTTTGTAAAGTTCTCCTCAATTGATTCATGGACTTTTTCCGCTATGCTGTGTGCTTCTCTCAATGTTTCATTTGCATCAGCGCTTATTTCTATGTCTACATAAATCTTATTGCCGAACACTCTTGTGCGCAGCAAATCAATACCCAGTACCCCTTCCTGCGAAAGCGCACATTGTTTCAGCGCTTCTTCCAGCTCGTCATCACAAGCCTTATCGACCATTTTATCCACTGCGTCCTTAAAAATGTCATAAGCAGCCTTTTCTATAAAAAAACATATCACAATGCTTGCCACCGTATCCAAAACCGGAAAGCCAAGCATTGCGCCGCCGATACCAATGAATGCGCCGACAGAGGAAAGCGCATCTGAACGGTGATGCCATGCATCTGCCATCAACGCACCCGACTCAATCCGCTTCGCACTGATTCTCGTATACCAATACATTCCTTCTTTCATCACAATCGAAACAATCGCCGCCACAAGCGCCAGTCTACCCGGTATCGAAAGCGCGGCATATTCCCCCGAAATGATTTTCATGAGCGCCGTATATCCAATCCCGAGTCCCGTCACCGCAAGAATTGTGGAAAGAATAATTGCCGCCACACACTCCAAACGCTCATGCCCGTAGGGGTGGTTTTTATCCGAAGCCTTGCTTGAAATCTTAATCCCGATAATTACTACAATCGTACTAAACACGTCCGATGCCGAGTGAACCGCATCGCTTACCATTGCTGCCGAATCGGCAAAAATACCCGCCAAAAGCTTAAAAACGGATAATATGATATTTACTGCAATGCTCACAAAGGACACACGCATCGCCGTCTTTTCAAAATCTGTTTTTCCCATATAAAATTAAATCTCCATTTCTATCCATTCAGATACATAACACGTCAATTCCTTTATAGCTATGTATATCAAGTCACTCAAAAACTGCTTCACAGCCTGCTTGATATTACTAAGTTTTCGTACGGTCTGCAAATCAACCACTGCAATATTAGTTGTAAATGCGCACACCTGTCCTGAACAGTTATCAGATTACTATATTTATATGGAATTTGCAAGAAGAGTGTAGACTATTTTTGGTTCGCTGCAACTATAAGCCGGCGCTTAAATTAGTCCGTAATTTTTCAAAATATAAAGCCAAAAGGTGATAAATACAGAACTTAAAAAAGTTGTAGATACCACACAGCTTGACGAAAGCACACCTTCATGCCCCATATTTCTTGACATAATGTAACAACTCACCGTCGTTGGCGCTCCAAGCATAATCAAGATTGCAACCATTTTCTCATTCCGAAAACCCATTGTCGCCGCAAGCGGAAGAAAAACCGCAGGCATTGCAAAGAGCTTAATCAGTGTCCCCGCAATGGTAGGCTTCATCTTTGCAAGCGCCTTTTTTCCTTCAAATCCCGCACCTAAACCAATCAGTGCAAGCGGCGTGGCAAGCACAGAAAAATTATGTAACGTTTTATTGATAACCAACGGCATCTCAATTCTCGCCACTGACAGAATCATTCCAATAAAAATACCCCATATAATCGGATTGGCCGCAATACCCTTCAGGGATTTTTTCAAACTGCCCTTATCAAATCCGCCGCTTTCCGGTGAAGTAACGCTCAATATCACCACCGCCGCCACATTGTACAATGGAACGGTTGCCAAAATCATAAGCGGAGCAATCGCGCTTGTCCCATAAATATTCTGCATAAATGCCACGCCAAGCACCGCCGCGCTTCCGCGATAAGATGCCTGAATAAACTCCCCTTTGATCAATTTATCCTTGATAAAAAAATAACTGACAAGGCTAATCGTCAAAATGCAACATAAAGTCACCAAAAAACAAAATAATACAAATTTTGTATCCCACACCACATAAAAATCTGCCTCCGCAATATCCACCACAAGCAAGGCCGGAAGTGTTACCTTATAATTAAAAGAATTTAATGTTTTTACAAAACTGTCATCTACCATATGAATGCGTCTCAATACAAAACCTGCAATCATCACAAGAAATATTGGGATTGTGGCATTTAGACTAAAAATTAAATTTTCCATAGTATTATTCTCATTACCTTAAAATATAACATCTCTACCATAGTATCAAAAACAACCCGAATCTAACAAAAAACCCGAAAAATAAATATTTTCGGGTTTTTCAAAGAGGCGACTAACGGATTTGAACCGATGATCAGGGAGTTGCAGTCCCACGCCTTACCACTTGGCTAAGTCGCCATATTTAATTATATTCATATCATCTTTCTTTTATGATACAAATAGCTCCCCGAGTAGGGCTCGAACCTACAACAACTCGGTTAACAGCCGAGTGCTCTACCATTGAGCTATCGAGGAAAATATCGATGGCTTTGCAAAGCAAAGACATTCGCTTCGCAGAGCTGCCGGAAAACTACATTTTCCACTCTGGCGAAACATTATCTAATTAAGAGGTATTCCCTCAAAACCGAACACAAAAACTTTATGCTTTCTGTTTTATCCTGTCCTCCTGTATCCTATTTACAGCATACCTGCCTTAAAGGCCTTCCTTTTTAGGCTGCCTTCCAGGATAAGCCTTCGACCTATTAGTAGCATTCAGCTTAATACATTGCTGCACTTACACCCATGCCCTATCTACCTCGTGGTCTTCAAGGGGTCTTATCACTTA
>CAJTMC010000009.1 GCA_910577115.1 uncultured Lachnospiraceae bacterium | reverse complement strand
TCAAAACCCTGTGCCTTACCGCTTGGCGATAGCCCAAAAAGGTGGATACTGGGATTCGAACCCAGGGCCTTCAGAGCCACAATCTGACGCGCTAACCAACTGCGCTATACCCACCATATGTGAGATAAGGCAAGCTCAATCTCATAACGTGCTCGAAGGGATTCGAACCCCCGACCCACGGCTTAGAAGGCCGTTGCTCTATCCAGCTGAGCTACGAACACATTCAGCAAAACAACCGCTTTGCGAGAGCAGGTGATGGGAATCGAACCCACGTATCCAGCTTGGAAGGCTGGTGTTCTACCATTGAACTACACCTGCATATATCAATCAATCCGGGACGTTGAATCGGGGTGACAGGATTCGAACCTGCGACCTCCTGGTCCCAAACCAGGCGCTCTAGCCAAGCTGAGCCACACCCCGGAGGTTGTCTATATTCTATCATTTACCGCAGCGACGAATATTATTATACATAACATTCTTATCTGTGTCAACACTTTTTCCAATTTTTACAACAATTTTTTTTATATCTAAATTTCCTGCCCTGTCTACTCAACGTATCTGATTTCAAAATGCGCCTCTCCCTGCGCATCTGTCTCCATAATGATGTAAGACGGCTTTCTGTTGTCCTGTCTTGGATAAGAGAGACTTCCGGGATTAATGGCAATGATATTTTTTGAAACATCAATGACAGGCCTGTGTGTATGCCCATACATTACAATGTCAACGCCCTCCGCAACTGCTTCCCTTTTGAGCATTTCATTCCCCATTCCAATATAATATCGGTGGCCATGCGTTATCATAACGTTATATTTTCCTATCCGGAAAATTTTTTCGGACGGCAGATCACTAAAAAAATCGTTATTTCCCGCTACCATTTCCACAGGGCACGAAACCGCCTCCTGAATCGTGTACTCACTGCCCTCCACATCGCCTAAATGAATGACCATGTCAAGCGGTTCCAGATTTTCAACTATTTTTAAATAATTTTCATTCTTTCTGTGTGTGTCACTGATGATTAATATTTTCATAGTCCCAATTCCCCGCGAATGACCTCTTTCATCGCCTCTAGCGCCTTTCCTCTGTGGCTGATGCGATTTTTTTCCTCATCGGAGAGCTCTGCACAGTAGCATCTATATTCCGGTAGATAAAAAATCGGGTCATAACCAAAACCATTTTCCCCTTTCTCCTCATAACCGATCCTTCCCTCAATTGTTGCCCTGCGGCTAAAGCTTGCGCCGTCCGTAAATACGGCCGCAATAACGCACACAAACCGCGCTGTACGCCTTTCATCAGGCACCCCTTCAAGCCTTGATATGATATTTGCATTCTTTATTGTATAAGAAGTATCTTCCCCCATATACCGCGCAGAATAAATGCCCGGCTCTTTATTCAGATAATCAACCTCCAGCCCCGAATCGTCCGCAAGAACGACCGCCTTCTCTTTGCGGCGCCCAAGCTCCTGTGCAATCGCAGCCGCTTTGATCATAGCGTTTTCTTCAAAGCTTGTGCCGTCTTCCACAATATCAGCATCAATTCCTGCCTCCTTCATGGAAAGAATTTCCAGTCCCAGGTCAGCCATTATCATACGTATTTCTCTCATTTTGCCTTCATTTCCTGTAGCAAAAATAATTCTTGTGTCTTTTTTGTTCATAAATATGCCTTTCTTTCTATACAAAGCCTATCTTTATAAGGCTTACTCTTATAAAATCTGCCCTTATAAAGCCTACCCCTGCGCCGTATAAATACTGCCAAGTGTATTCTTAATAACTGCAACAATCCGTTCATTGAGTTTATACACCGCCTCCACGCTCTCCGCATCTTTCTGCGATTGTGATATTTTTAACATTGCGGAAGGCCGCGTAGCCAAAGCCACAAGCGGCGTATTCCCGTCAGCCTCATCAAATCCCCAAAACGGAAGCTGTGTCTCTGACACAAACTCCTCTGCAAGGATAACGGCAAGGTGTGCACTGTTAAAATCCGGTATAAAATATGTGGTATTACAAATCGCTGCTGCCGAAGTTTCCTGCGCTTGGGCGTCAACCGACACATCAATTCCAAGTACCACGTCTGCATCAATATGCTCCGCAAATTGTATTACATCCTGCTGTGTATACGGCTCCTGCATATCCGATGCCATAAATAGCCGGATTCGGTTATCGGAAACGTAATCTGCAAGGCTCTGATGCCACTCGGGAAGCTTTAAGCGGTTTCTGTCCTCATAAGGGATATACACAACCGCCACTGCGTCATAACTGCTTCTGAGCGGCAAAAAATGAATGCTGAGCGCATTTTCCCCATTTTCAACCGTATAGGAATAGATTTCCTTGCAATATACCTCCACCACCACATCAAGATTTTGGCGGTAAATCCCCACTGCATCCATGATGCGCGAATCACTTGTCAGCCTGATGCCGTCAGGAATATATCCGGAACCGCCTTTCAATGTTACAACCAGCTTATTCCTCGTAAATTCCTCATGAATTGTAATGTTTTCGTGATCGGCCAGCGCGTTAAGCGGTATCACAAGTTTTGCTTCTTCCTTATCGTCAAACTCTGCTTTTACATTAATCTTTGGATACGCACTGTTTTCTTCCTGTGCATTGACACTCTCCATAAGCAATCCCAAACGGCTGCTGGCGTCAAAAAAGTCTTCATTGAACTTAAACGACGCCATAAGCGCTGCCGCAACGACGCAGAATACAACTGCTGCCACCATTGCCCTTTTGCAGAGCCGGTCTCTTTTTCGCACCACAATCTCCTCTGCCTCTGCGCTTATGAGTGTCTGCGGTTGCTCCGGTAATTCTTTTTCCTTTTCCATTCTGTTGTCAAAATCCATTTTTATCGCCATACCCCCTTTCAAAGTCTGCACGTTTTTATTGTGAAATTGTTCACAATCGTTTATCCTCTGTCAGGCTTGGGCGGTCTTGGACCCATAAACTGGTAATAATAGGTTTTCATCATTCCATTATATATTTTACGGTTTTTATCCGCCTTTCTGCCAATGTCTTTCTCGGCGCCCTCATAAGAGGTTATCAGATAAAGCGACCATGCGTCAAGCATTCTAAACCGCTCACCTATTTTTTTATAAAGCGCCGGCATTGCTGACTTTTCCTCCAGTCGTTCTCCATAGGGAGGATTTGTGATGATAAAACCATATTTTTCCTTATGGGAAAGCGCGCTGATATCCCGCTCTCCGAAAGAAATCAGCTTATCCATGCCTGCCAGCTTTGCATTCTGTTTTGCAATTTTTATCATTTCCGGATCCAAATCATAACCGCTGATATCCGGTTTTACGGACCAGTCCGCCAAATCAACCGCTTCCTCATAGCAGTCGTCCCACAGCTTCTTTGCAATCAGATTTTCCCAGCGCACAGCCGTAAAGCTGCGTTTCATTCCCGGCGCAATGTTTGCCGCCATAAGCGCCGCCTCAATCGGAATCGTGCCGCTGCCGCAAAACGGATCAAGCAAAATTCTGTCTTTTCTCCAAGGAGTTAACATAATTAGCGCCGCCGCAAGTGTCTCCGCGATTGGCGCCTTTGCCGTAAGCTTCCGGTATCCCCTCTTGTGCAGGGATTCCCCTGTGGTATCAAGTCCGACGGTAACGATATCTTTCATCAGAAATACCCGAACCGGAAAGTGCTCTCCCTCCTCCGAAAACCAACTGATACCATAAACCTGTTTTAACCGCTCCACCATTGCCTTTTTCATAATGGACTGTATGTCCGACGGTGAGAACAGCCTGCTCTTGATGCTTGCCGCTTTTGCCACCCAGAATTTTCCGTCTGACGGTATGTACTCCTCCCATGTGAGCGCTTTCGTATTTTCAAACAGCTCATCAAAGGTTTCGGCGCGAAAGCTCCCCACCTTGATGAGTATTCTGTCAGCCGTTCTAAGACCGATGTTGGCGCGGCATACGGCCTCATCATCGCCGATGAACGTCACACGTCCGTCCTCCACCTGCGATACATCGTAGCCTAAATCAATAATTTCTTTTTTTAATACTGCCTCAAGTCCGAAATGACATGGGGCTATCAATTCAAATTTTCTCATAGGTATATATTACATTTACTGATGAACAGATGTCAAATATTTTTCTATATCTGTTACAAGAAAATATCAAAAGGGGCGGTATGTGAATACATCTTCACATTTCCGCCCCTTTTGATCAGCAGCAATTAGTTGTTGTTATTATTGTTGCTGCCTGAGCTGTTCTTTGTGCTGTTGTTATAGCTGTCTGAGCTGTTCTTTGAGTTGTTCTTTGTGCTGTTGTTTGCGTTCTGTGAATTCTGAGAATTCTGTGAGTTATTTGAATTCTGTGAATTCTGATAGCTGTTGTTTGCGTTGTTGTTGTTTGTTCCAGACATAATGATACCTCCAAAATTTTTCGGGGATTTCCCCCTTTTCTTGTTTGGGATGTACTCCCGGATAAGCACCGCTTCGTGCTACAAGCTTATGATTTGCAAAAATGCACATTTTTATACACACGATTAAATTTACATATAATGTTTACTTTGGAAACACTGCCCAAAACTGACAACTATTGTTTGTTGAATTTGTTTTCTGAAAAATGTTGACCTTTAAATGAATAGTTGCTATAATAATATCAGTAAAGAGATACTCCTTCAATCCTCTTTACAACCCTTATATATTAATTATTTATACTCCCCTTAACGAAAAGCAGCTACTTCGGTAGCTGCTTTTCAATTGTACACTGATTGGCATTGAAAAAACGGATAAAACTTCCCTAAGAAGCTTTAATCCGTTTTTCGTTTTCCTGTTTTATCTTCATTTTAAAATGGATTGAATCCATCTGTACACAAACAGAACTACCAAGCCTACAAGAATCGCCGGCAGAAAAAACATAAACACATTAAACACCACTGTAACCACAAGCACGACAATGATGATTCCAACCAACGCAACAACCCACGCCGGAATGGTTGTCACTTTTCTATCTGTTCTTTGCATATCATTGCTATAGGTTTCCTGACGATAATCCGTCGCATTGCCATAACTGCCGCTGTAGCTTCTCTGCGCGCTTTCCCTTCCGCCGGAAAATCTGCTGCTCTCCTCTATTGTCTTTGCAAGAAGCCGCGGATCGCCAAGCTCATGGAGTACCCCGCTCTCACTTTTTCCGCTGTTTACCTGATTGTTAATATAGTTTCTATAATAAGCGGCATTTTCATTGATTACCTGTTCCGAAACTTTCCCTTCCAACGCTTCCCGAAACTGTCTCAAAAATTCTTCGCGGTTCATTGTAATAGCCATGCTCCTTTCTCCATTCTACGCCTGCTCGTCCATGCCTCTGCCGAGTGTCATTCGCTTTAAATACACAGCAGGATTTTTCTTCATTGCCGCCATATCATAAAACGCATGCAGAACCATTCTTTCCTTGTTGCATGCCGCCGTATTTTTTCCTGTATCACCAATTATATTATACCTGTTCATCTGCCAGATATACAAATCAGTCAGTCCATAGCCCTCGCATTTGATTTTGTCCATAATGGAATGATTTTCCAAATAAAACACAAGCTCATCCATAAGCTCTGCGTCAAAAATAATCTCCTCCCACAGTGCATCGCACCATGCCTTATCCTCGCCTGCAAGCTCCCCAAGCGCAAGCATTCCCTCATATGCCTTGATTTTTCTGGCATCATATAATATCCCTGCCATTTTCAATCCATCACTGTCCTTTGTTTTCTTATTGTGATAGTTATATCCTACCATACTATTATCTTTGCGTAAATGAAGTAAATATTAAATTTTTTGAAATTTGACTTTACCGGAAATCCAAAGTCCTGCAAAACGGATACAAAACCATTGCTGTCTTATGTAAAGTGCAATTTTGACTGTTTTTTCAAGGAGTCTCCCATTGTAAATGACTGATTTTTTTGCTTGACAACACTTTCCACAAAATAAATCATTGTTGAATTCCAAAAGGAAACCACAATTTCCACAAAGTTATCCACAATTTGTTTTCATGGTAAAAATGCACATTTTACATGACATTTGTGTCATAATGTGCATTTTTGCCATAAATTTTATGTTAAACATTCCGGCAATCAACAAATATTCAATTGAATTGGTCAATTTGTGCAACTGCTATAAACGAGTGATTCCTTTCAGACGATGTATTATATAAATAATTGTTTTACAAAAAATATGCGCAAAATACAAACAAAAACGGAGGAATTTTATGGAAGTGAATACAGTTGCCAAAATGACACGTTCCGAGCTTATGGAATGCATCAGTAACAAAAAAAATGAAATTGCAGAGAAACTGAAAACAGGCGAGACAGAACCTACATTCGCAATCGGCACCCAGTCTTATACCTGCAAGGAATGGGACAATCTCATCCGTAAATTTGATAAAGCGTTAGACGCAATCAAAGAGGAGCAGGAAGAACGCAAGGAGGCACTGGATGAGGAACGAAAAGATCCGTTTTCTGTCAGCTTATTGGAACCTGAAACCGCAAAAAGAAACTATTTTATGGAAAAGATTAACGGAACCTACAAAGGTCCTTCCGTACCTTACGAATATCTGGCACAGGATGGTGTCATTCATTATAAAGGGGTTATCTTTACCTGTAATTCCGATTGGAATGCAATCTGTTTGGGTGATATGAGCAATAGAAAGAATGTTCTTACAATTCCTTTATCAGGGGGCGGGTCCCTTATGGTCAACAGGGATAATTTGGGCGAATTATCTATTGCAATTACGATGTTTTCTCCGGAAGATCAAAACCGGATCATGCGCGCAATCGCTGAGGACAAGAAAGCGCAGGCAACACAGAACGAAATCGAGGACGAAAAAAACAGCATTGGAGATGATGCGGAAGAAAACGTATTAGAAGACGAAGAACTCCAAACAGCAATGTTAAATCAGTTGATAACAGACAGAGAAGAAGAACCCGAACAGAATTAGTGCATGTAGCTCTTTTGGGTGTGCCCCCTGTCAATCAGACCGTTTCAATATTGAAAATAACATATGAAAACGACCGTACGAAATGTGCGGTCGTTTTTCCTGTTATTCATATGCATTGATCAAAACCGGCTCTTCAAATTGATGACAGTAACGCTCCGCACGCTCAAAAATCACAACGTCCGGCTGGTACTCCTCATACATGCTGTATTCAAATTTATCGGGATGCTCCCAGTGTACCTCCTTGTAGTACCCCTTACACACTGCCGACAAAAAGCCGCCAAAGGAATCGCCAACAAACAAAAGCACCTGATCATGATACTGCGCTTCGTCCGCCGATGCCCTTTGAAAGGCATATACGGTGTCGATATTAAACTTGTCCGCTAACCCTGCAATATACGCAAGATCGCCCACATAATCCGTCGCACCCGTTTCAAACACAACGTCGTCAAGCTCTGCGCAGGTTCCGTACACTTCCTTAAAAAACGCCTGCATCGCCACAAAGGAGCCTTTCTGATTACAATGCGTATCGGTCAGATAATAGAGCTGCGCATCTTTCTTTTTTTCAATCAGCGCATCCTTTGGATAGACAAACGTCACATCTGTATTTTCCTTCATATACTCTGCAAGCTGAACACCTCTTGACACCTCGCTCACTCTTGCAATCGTGTCAGGCATATTTTCCTCATACACAATCTCCTTATTGGGCATACACATCACATAAAACGCAATCCCTTTCGATTCAAGATGCGCCTTTGTCGCCACAAGGTTTGCCGCAATCGCCTCAAGCTGCTGCGTCGAAAAATGGTCGATGCCCATGTAATCCCATACAGGCGGATGCCCATCAAGCTCGGTTTTATAGAACAGCATATTGTTCTTTCCCATAAGCACCTGTGTCGACTCAATATAAGTTCCGCCTGTAAGCAGTGATGTAAGGCCTGCATTAAATGCAATCAGTTTCGTCCTGCCAAAAAGACTGTCCGTAAAATAATCAATTTTGTTTTGCAGCTGCGTAAATGCCGTTTCCTCTGTGGGCGCAGGCTGTGCTGCCTCATCGGTCTGCGCCTCATTCTCTCCGGTATTTTCCCCGCCTGCATTCGTTCCGTTATTCTCAAGAATTGCTTTTTCCTCATCGGTAAGTTCCTGTTTTGTCTGCGGCATCATATTCCGCACTACAGTTACAGCCGGTATGACAAGAATGAATATCAAAAAAGCAATCGTGATCCATTTCTCTCTGTTCTTCATATATAACCTCCATGCAGCCACAACCTGCAAGTTTGTGGTTACACAAACTTATGAGTGAAAGATAAATCTCTCACTCTTGCTCCCATCTGTGCGCGTACACCCGTATTCCACTTCAAAATTTCTAAATTGTCCGAATTTAAAAATCAAAATAAATAAATGGATTATAGGCATTATTGCTGATAAATGATACACTGACAACAAGGCAAATCACAAGCCCTGCGGCATACACTGTCTGCCATGCCCTGTTTGTCCGAAGCCTGTTGTCAATCCAGGGCATAAGCGGCGCGCTTCCTATTATTGCAAAAATAAAGTATATCCAGTTCTGCGCGATATATGCCCACACCGCCTTGTCAACAAGTCCCTTTGCGCCGATTCCAAACATCGCTTTGATATAGAGGAAGGCATTACCCATGCCGGTCGATCGGAAAATAACCCAACCGATAATGACAAGCAGCATTGTATAGATATGTCCCCACCAGTATTCCTTTTTGGAAAGTCCTGTCAGCTTCTCAAAGGCCAGTATCACAAAGTACATCAAGCCCCACGCGATAAACGTCCAGTTCGCACCATGCCAAATTCCGGTAAGCAGCCAAACCACGAACAAATTGAATATATGCCTCGGAAGGGAAACACGACTTCCCCCCAGCGGAAAGTATACATAATCCCGAAACCATGTCTGCATAGAGATATGCCAGCGTCTCCAAAATTCTGAAACCGTCTTTGAAATATAGGGATAACGGAAGTTTTCCTCAAAATGAAAACCGAACATTTGTCCCAATCCAATTGCCATATCCGAATATCCCGAAAAGTCAAAGAAAATCTGAAAGGTATAAGCAATTGCGCCAAGCCATGCCATACCTGCCGATCCCTGAAATTCACCGCCAATAATCAGTCCAAAGGCATTGTCAGCTACTAACGCCATGTTGTTTGCAATCAGCACTTTTTTGGCAAGCCCTACGCAGAAACGTGTAACACCTGCCGAAAAATCCTTGAAGTTCTCCACGCGATGCCCAATCTGCTCCGCAATCGTCTCATACCTCACAATCGGCCCTGCGATGAGCTGTGGAAAAAGCGCAATGTAAAGCCCGACATTTAACGGATTTTTCTGCACCTTCCCGCGTTTCCTGTACACATCAATCACATAGGACATCGCCTGAAACGTAAAGAAGGAAATGCCAATCGGCAGCGGCACAACCGGCACAGGAATGCTGGTATGCAGAAAACGGTTGATCTGCAGCACCGTAAATTCACTGTATTTGTACCACCCCAGCACACCGATATTCACTGCCACAAGAACCACGAGTGTCAGTACGGATATCCATTTTTTTTCGCGAAAGCGGTCTGCCAAAAGCCCCATAAACCAGTTAAAGACAATACTCGCCATCATCAAATACACATACACCGGCTCGCCCCATGCGTAGAAGAACAGGCTTGCAAGCAGCAAAAACACATTTTTGAGCGCTTTTGTCTTCCGAAGCAGTGCATAGTAAACCACAAGCACCACCGGCAAAAATACAAATATAAAAACTTCACTTGGAAAAAGCATTTTATCCTCCTATACTTCGATTTCGCCGTCAAACACTGTCGCGGCAGGGCCTGTCATATAGACAAGATTGTCTTCCCTGTCCCACTCGCATGTAATCGTTCCACCCAAAACGTGCACATTGACTTTTGTGTCTGTCAATCCGTTCAGCACGCCTGCCACTGCCGTAGCGCAGCAGCCCGTTCCGCAGGCAAGCGTCTCGCCTGTCCCACGCTCCCATACGCGCATCTGCACATTATTTTTGTCAATGATGCGCACAAACTCTGTGTTCGTCCGCTCCGGAAAACGCTCATGATTTTCAAAATAGCACCCCACGCTCTCCAAATCAAAGCTGCGCATATCATCAATATCCTCCACAAACACAACCGCATGCGGATTTCCCATAGAGACACACGTCATGTTCCAGCTTTTCCCATTCACGCAAATTTCTTCACCGATTGCCTGATCCTGTTCGGAAATCACAGGCACGTCGGCAGCCTTTAAAACAGGCGCTCCCATATTCACGCGCACGCGTTCTACCTTGTTATCCTTCCCCACAGTCAGCTCTAAATATTTCACGCTTCCAAAGCTTTCTATCGTGATACTGGTTTTATCTGTCAGACCATAGTCATAAACATATTTTGCCACACAGCGGATACCGTTTCCGCACATCTGCGCACGGCTGCCGTCCGCATTGTACATTTCCATTTCAAATTCGGCATTTTTTCCCTGATTGATAAAAATCACGCCATCTCCGCCGATGCCGAAATGCCTGTCGCTGAGCTTTCGCACAAGCTCCGGCTTTTTGTCGGGCGCAATCTGTTCCTGAATGCCGTTTATATACACATAATCGTTCCCACAACCATGCATCTTTGTAAATTTCATATCGAACCTCCATTTGACCACAACCTGCAAGCCTGCGGCTGCACAAGCTTGTAAGCGGGGATTTCTCTCTAATTGAGGGCCAGCAGCATCTGCGCCGTTTCCACAAGACTGACGCTGTTGTCCATGCTGCGCTTCAAAAGATAGCGGTGCGCTTCCTCTTCTGTCATATTGTTCCGCTCCATCAAAAGCAGCTTTGCATTTTGAATGACTGCCTCGTCCTCCGCATTGCGCACCTTTGGCTTTTCCTTCTGTTTTTTCTTGCGGCGGACGGCTTCCTGCGACATCATGCCGACTGTGCTGACAAGCTCATGCACCTTCAGCGGCATTGCAAGCCCCATAATGCCTGTGCCTGCCACCTCCGAAAGCATTCTCTGCGGCGCCATTACCAGCATGTCAAACCCTGTCGGGATATTGTTTTTCAGCTCCACACAAATCATATCTGCAAGCCGAAATCCCGAAATAATCACACCATAGTGAAACTCATCCGCAAACTCGAGCGCCTGTGCGCCCGAAGTGCAGACAGCCGTCACGCTAAACCCATTTTTCACCAAAATATTTTTGACACTTTTTGCCTCCTCTATTTTAGCAAAAGCCACGATGATATTTGTCAACGGTACACCTCCAATTCACACACTGCCCTGAAAGGTGTCCTAAATTTTGTATAGATACGACGCGATTTCCCACGCTGTAACCTGCGCGTCATACTCCTTCCATGCCGCTATCTTGGAATCATAAAGCTGTCCAAACACACGCTCTCCGATCAATTCGCGCAAAAGCGGATCCTTTTTCATCTCGTCACATGCCTGAAGGAGATCTGTGGGAAGCTTTTCAATGCCGCGTTTTTTTGCCTCTTCCTCCGAAATGAAATTGATATTGTCACGCACTTCCTCCATTTGGGGTTCGATTTTATTTTGAATCCCGTCAAGCCCCGCCACAAGACATGATGCGATTGCCAGATACGGATTTGCCGAAGGATCGGGACTTCGAAGCTCAATTCTTGTGTGCTTCCCTCTGATGTTCGGAATACGAATCAGGCTATTGGCGCCAACCGTACTCCATGCAATATAGACAGGAGCCTCAAATCCGGGCTTTAGCCGCTTGTAGGAATTTACCAGCGGATTTGTCACTGCACAGATTCCCTTAACATGCTTCAACAATCCACCCATAAAATAATATGCCTCGCGGCTTAGCTTGTTCTTTCCGTCCGGATCGTGGAACACATTTTTTCCGTTCTTCGTCAACGACATGTTGATGTGCATTCCCGAACCGCAGAATTCCTTTCTTGGCTTTGGCATGAACGTTGCATGAAGCCCGTATCGTTTTGCTATGGTTTTGACTGCGAGCTTAAAGGTCATGATATTGTCCGCTGTGACAAGCGCCTCGTCATAGCGGAAATCCACCTCGTGCTGCGAGGGCGCCTTTTCGTGATGGCTTGCCTCCACATCAAAGCCCATATCCTCTAAGGTGAGCACGATATCCCTTCTTGCATTCTCCCCATTGTCAAGCGGTCCCATATCGAAAAAACCTGCCTGTTCGTCAGTGTTGGTCGTCGGCCTTCCGTTTTCGTCCGCATTGAAAAGGAAGAATTCGCACTCCGGCCCCACCTCAAAGGTGTATCCCATATCGGCAGCCCGCTGAATCGCTTTCTTTAATATGTAGCGGCAGTCGCCCTCAAAAGGCGTACGGTCCGCACGATATACGTCGCAGATAAAACGCGCCACCTTCCCCTGCTGCGGTCTCCATGGGAAAATCGTAAAGGTATCCAAATCCGGATACAGATACATATCCGCATTATCGGTAGGGAGCATCCCTTCAACGAGCGAGCAGTCAAACATGCAGTCATTTCCAAGCGCTTTTTCGAGCTGCCCCGCCGTAATCGCCACATTCTTAAAATTCCCTTCAATATCCGTAAACTGCAGGCGGATAAACTCCACGTCCTCCTCTGCAACCAAATCAATGATATCCTGTTTTGTATACTTTGCCATATCTATAACCATGCTCCTTTCTTAGCGTGCAGGTACTTTTTCTCCTCTTTCCTCAAATCATTTATGCATAAACCATTCTGCTGTCTCATACCTTAGTAAAAAGAATGAAACGGAGTCCTGCCCATGAGCTCTAATACAAAAATCGTTGTCCTTCGTTCAAAGGAATTAGTCTATGCACTTGTGCTTATCGTGATAAGTGTACTTATAATAATGACAGCTGTGTCACTTTTTGTTCCACAAAAGGAAGTTGCAGTGGAGCGTGAAGATGCGGAATCGGAAACAGAACCGCAAAGCTCCGGCGAGTCTTCTGCCGGCCGGTATGTGCCCGGCGTTTACAGCAGCGCGATCAAGCTCGGAAATTCAAACGTGGAACTTCAAATTACAGTTGATGCAGACCACATTAATTCCATTATGCTCGTAAACCTCGATGAATCGGTTTCCACGCTCTATCCGCTGATGCAGCCAACTTTGAGCGAGCTTTCGGCAAGTATTTTGGAAACCCAGAGTCTTGAAGGAATCAACTATACCGACGAAAACCGCTATACTGCGATGCTGCTGATGCAGGCAATCAGCACGACGCTTGACAAGGCGCTCGCGTCGGAAAACGCCGACTCGCCTGATATGAGCACTATTTACTAATCTGCTCAAGTTCATCCAGCCATATGCGTGCACATGCGTCCGAGGGCATTCGCAAATCGCCCCTCGGCGAGAGTGCAACACTTCCAACCTTTGGCCCGTCTGGAAGGCAGGAACGCTTAAACTGCTGCGCAAAAAATCTTCTGTAAAAGGTTTTGAGCCACTTTAAAATGACATCTGCGTCATATTCTCCCTTGAAGGTCTGTACTGCGATGCGGTATACCTTTGAGGGAGGATAACTGCACCGGAGCATATAATAAAGGAAAAAATCGTGCAGCTCATAGGGACCTACTAGATCCTCTGTTTTTTGGGATATTTTGCCATTGCTTTCGGGCGGCAGAAGCTCAGGACTGACAGGGGTATCAATCACGTCCAAAAGGACGGCTGTCATCTCCTGATGATTGCAGGTATCAGCGTAGTACTGCACAAGATGACGTACCAGCGTCTTTGGCACACCCACGTTTACCCCGTACATTGACATGTGGTCTCCGTTGTAGGTCGCCCAGCCAAGCGCAAGCTCCGACATGTCTCCCGTTCCAATTACAAGTCCGTTTATCTTATTGGCAAGATCCATAAGAACTTGTGTTCTCTCGCGTGCCTGACCGTTTTCATAAGTCACATCATGGTCGTCCGAATTTTGACCGATATCTTCAAAATGCTGCAGCACCGCTTTTTTGATATCCACTTCTATCAACTCCGCACCGCACGCCTTCGCAAGCTTGCAGGCATTGTCGAATGTTCTGTCTGTCGTTCCAAAGCAGGGCATCGTTACGGCCTTAATCGCATTCCGCTCCAGTCCCAGCGCATCAAACGCCCGCACTGTCACAAGCAGCGCAAGTGTAGAGTCCAGCCCACCCGAAATGCCAATAACCGCCGTCTTTGCGTTTGTGTGCTCCAAACGCTTTTTTAATCCATTTGCCTGTATGGAAAGAATCTGCTCACAGCGCTTTGTCCTTGTATTTTTGTCGGTCGGTACAAAAGGCGTACGGTAAAAGGTTCTTGTAAGTTCTGTTTTTTCTTTTTTTTCATAATGAAAGGAAACAACAAGGTAAGGACGGTCATTTTCAGGCACAAAGGTTGTCATGCGCCTGCGCTCCATGCGAAGCTTCTGTATATCAATATCCGTATATAAAATTCCCGTAGTAAACGGTTTGCTTTCCGCAAGCACTGTACCGTTCTCCGCAATAATGTTATGCCCGCTGTATACGACGTCCTGCGTGGACTCCCCATCTCCCGCGCTCGCATAGATATAGGCACTCAAAAGCCTTGCGCTTGTCGCTTTTACCAGCTCTTGTCTGTAGGTGTCCTTTCCAACCAGGTCGTTACTCGCCGACAGATTTACAATCACATCTGCGCCCGCAAGCGCATGGCGTGTACCTGGCGTGTTGGCTGACCACACATCTTCACAAATTTCACACGCGGCGACAAGTCCTTCCACATTGTCACAGGCAAACAGAATATCTGTTCCAAAGGGAACTTCATCATTGCTGTCTGCCGCGCCCTGCACAATACCATTTCCGGACGCAAAATGCCTTGCCTCATAAAACTCCGCATAGGATGGTATCTTTTCTTTTGGAACGAACGCGAGGATTTCCCCGCTTTTTATGACTGCCGCCGCGTTGTAGAGCTTTTGCTCCCTTTCTATCGGAAGCCCTACAAACACAAGCGCGTCGGTATCTTTCGTATTCTCCGCAATATGATAGAGTTCTTTTTTTGCCTCCTGCAAAAGCTTATCCTGCAAAAACAAGTCGCTGCAGGTATATCCTGTGATGCAAAGCTCCGGAAGGACAATGATTTTCGCGCCTGCGCTGTCTGCCTCCAAAATCATATTTGTTATTTCCTGGGCATTGTACGCGGTATCCGCTACCTTTATCTTTGGTGTGGCTGCCGCCACTTTTATAAAACCGTCTACCATTTTTGTAACCATGCTCCTTTCAGGCTTTTCCCGCTTTTAACAGCTCCTCTAAATCCGCAACCTCAAAGTTATAAATTTTATCACAGAACTGACATCTTACCTCCACAGGCTTTGCATCGTTTATCATTTCCTGAATATCTTTTTTTCCGATACTCATAATCGCCCGCTCCACACGCTCGCGGCTGCAGTCGCATACATACTGTGTGGGGATTGTATCATTAATTTCCAGCCCCAAATCGCCCAAAAGGATTTCCAAAAGCTGCTCCGGCGTATTTCCCGCATTGAGAATGTTTGTCACGCTGTCCATTGTCCCAAGCTTTTCCTCAAGCGCGCCGATTGTCTCGTCCTGCGCAAAAGGCATTAACTGTATAATGAAGCCGCCCGCCTGTCTGACCGTATTGTCCTTCTCCATAAGCACGCCAAGGCCGACAGCAGAAGGCACTTGTTCCGAAGTTGCAAAGTAATAAGTCAGATCCTCTGCAATTTCTCCTGTCTGTATTTGAGTTTGTCCCACATAAGGTTCTTTTAAACCCATATCCTTGATAACACTCAAAATTCCGTTTCCGACAGCGCCGCCGACATCTAACTTTCCAAGCGCATTCGGGGGCAGCATGACCTGCGGCTCCAATGCCGCGCCTTTTACGTTTGCATGAGAATCGGCATTTACCGTAAGCCCCCTTACCGGACCGTCACAGTGTATCTGCATTGTAAGCACGTCTTTTTCTCCCTTTAACATGCTTCCCATCATCGCTGCTGCCGTAAGCAGCCTTCCAAGCCCCGCCGTTATTACCGGACTGGTGTTATGAATGCGTCTTGCTTTTTCGACAAGCTCTTTGGACGTAACTGCAAAAGCACGTATCTGCGCATTTGCCGCGGTTGCCCTCACAATATAATCGCTCATTATAATCCTTTCTTCTCCTTTCTCAGCCTGTAGGCTTAGGCATTTATTTTTTGCCCTTCTCCCTTGCAATACAGTATATCCTTTCGCTTGTGTCCGTAACTTCCAAAAGCGTATCGGCATCGTATGCCCGCACAAACTCCAGTTCTGCCGCCTGAACCATTTCTTTCATTTCTGCAAGCGTGTAGCCCCGCTGAAAATGTGCCTCCGAAAAACGCAAAAAAAGCTCCTGTCCACCTTCAGAAACTTCTTCGTTTCTCACAAATATGGTAAGGTCATACTCATTGATGCAGCTATCTTTGTCGTAAAAATTCTCCCATATAAAGCTGCATTCCTCTCTATTTTCCGCAATCGTTGCATCGCCGATTGTTTCATATTTATATTTGGTATTAAAGTCAAACATAAAAATTCCGCCGGGATCAAGGTAATTGTTCACGAGCCGGAAGCACGCAATTACATCTTCCTTGGCAAGCAGGTAATTCATGCTGTCGCATACGCTCACCACCGCACGCACTGTGCCGTACAGCTCAAATTCCCGCATGTCCTGATTGAGGTATAGGATATCATGCCCTGACTGTTCCCGTTTGCCGGCTGCAAGGTTTAGCATTTCATCTGACATGTCAATGCCGATCATGTCATAGCCTTTCCCCGCAAGGAGTTCTGTCATGCAGCCTGTGCCGCAGCCAAGCTCCAGCACAAGCCCGTCCTTGATATCGTGCCTGCCAAGCTCACGCACGATGTTTTCACACCACACATCATACGGTGTTTCGTCCATAAAGCGGTCGTACACTGCCGCAAATCCTGTATATTCCTTCATATCAGGCTCCGATTTTCATTGAGATGCAAAAGCCTGCTGCCAGTAAAATGACACCGGAAAGAATCTCTATCACGCCAATGGTTCCGATTTCCATCATAATCAAAATCGCAATTGGCGATGCCACAATTAAGCCGATAATTGCCCAATAGGTAACTGCCGGAAATTTTTTGAGCATAAACTCCACTAGCTTTGCCACTGCCACAATTCCGATTACGACGCCGATGCCAAAGGGCACAAGCACGATAAACGTATCCAAAAGCGCAGGAATATCAAATGCCCTGAGTGCATCAATACACGCATTGATTGTATCAATAATTGTATTGTAATACCCTAAAATCATCATAATCATTGAGCCGCTTACACCGGGGATTACCATTGTCGCTGCCGCAACCACACCGACAAAAAACAGCTTCAGCACATTTCCTATACTCAGCGTAATATCCGCATCTGCACCGCCTCCCTCACCCACAACAGCCAGTACGGTTACCAGCATAAAAAACAGTAAAAAGGCAAGTACTTGCGGAAGCTTAATGGAAACGCCCTTTACTTTCCTGTAAATAATGGGAAGTCCTCCTAAAATCAAACCGATAAAAAACAGATTTGTCTGCAGCGGAAACCGCGGGAAAAGCACCTCCGAAAACAGCTTTGCAAAAAGCGCGATTGCAAGCAGCATGCCAATTGCAATCGGAACAAGAAGCGCAACCGCCTCCTTCATCCGCTTGACAAAATGTGTCAGCACCAAAATCAGTCTGTCATAGATGCCCATTGACACCATCATTGTACCGCCGCTCACGCCCGGAATGACGTTTGAAATTCCGATTACGATTCCGCGTAGAATGTTCAAAATAAATTCTTTCATAAAATAATCCTGCTCCTTCTATTTCTCTTTTAAATAATTCTCCAAAAAATCAAGTACTGTTTTCATCTCCTCGTCCGTACCAACAGAAATCCGCAGATAGTTTTCGATGCGCGGCTTGTTCCAGTGTCTGACATAGATTTCATTCTTTCGCAGTGCATCAAAAATTTCCTGTGCCGGCACATGCTTATGCGATGCAAAAATAAAGTTTGTCTTGGAATCCGGAAAAATAAAGTCCAGCTCCGCCAAACGCTTTTTTGTATTTTCCCTTGTTTCCATTATTTTTGCCGTAATGCGCCTAAAATACTCCTCATTCTCCACCGATGCGACGCCCGCCTTGATTGTCACACCATTCATGGTATAGGAATTAAAGGAAAACTTTACATCATTTAAGTACCGGATCAGTTTTTCGCTGCCCATCGCATAGCCGATTCGCAGTCCTGCCAGTGCACGCGATTTTGAGAACGTCTGTACGACAAGCAGATTCTCATACTTTTCGATCAGCGGCACACAGCTTTCCCCGCCAAAATCCACGTAGGCCTCATCGACAATCACCACCGAATCCGGATTTGCTTTTACGATTTCCTCAAAAAAGGAAGGCGCTTCCCATACTCCGGTCGGCGCATTGGGATTTGCAATGACGATACCGCCGTTTTGTTTTTGATAGTCTTCTTTTCTGATGCGGAAATTTTCATCTAACGGCTGACATTCATATGGAATTTTGTATAAATCTGCCCATACATCATAAAATGAATATGTAATATCAGGAAACAGTATTGGTTTGTCAGAGTTGAAAAAGGTAAGAAACGACATTGCCAGCACATCGTCCGAACCCACGCCGACAAACACTTGTTCTTTCGAGAGTCCATGTCTTTTTGCAAGTGCGGCTGCAAGCTCCGATACATCCGGGTCGGGATACTTGCGCAGTAAACAAGAGTCAAACCCATGCAGCACGCTTTGTACCTCAGGCGCCGGCGGATAAGGGCATTCGTTTGTGTTCAGCTTTATGACATTGTTATTTTGGGGCTGTTCCCCTGCCACATAGGGTACAACTTTGCGTACGTTATTTTCCCAATTCATGATATCAATAACCATGCTCCTTTCTCAGTCTGCGAATTTGTGCTTAGGCACAATATTTACAAAACAAATAAATTCGTCTGTGAAAAATTTATTTTTCACAGTATTCTCTCCGAAAGCAATACCGCGAATATAGATTGGTAAATTTTTCTACTGCCATTAATCATAACAAACTTTTTTACTTTATGCAATTCATAATAGAATTTTGATCATAAAATCCCGATTAGGATTTTATGATATTTATTGACTACAAAAGAATTTCATTTTACTATGAAAGTAAAGATTATCCCAAAGCAAAGAACCGGAGGTATCCATGTATCGTTTGAAGCTATTTTTAAACAGCTTTCTTGCACTGTTTGCCGTTATGCGGCTGACAGGTATGGAGACAAGAAATCCTGTTTCAATCATTATTTTCATTATCTTTTTATTTATTTTTTCAGGATTAAACAGCGACAGCACCGAAAGCCATATTGCGTCCAAAGACCCGTTTATCGCTGCCGTTCTTGCTCTTATTTTTTGTACGCTTACACTTGCTGCAAGATATGAGATGATACTGGGTTCCATGACAAGCAGCCTTTTTTGTGCTATGATCCTGCTATTTACATGGTTCGGACTTTTTCTGATTTATTTTTATCTCTGCATATGGCTTTTACAGGCGGCAGAGCGGCTGCATATCACAGGAAATGTGTACTCATCCGTCTGGCTGAGTGTTTTAACCGTTGCTGTATGCATGGCATGCTGGACTTTTTATTTCCTGCATGAGTATCCCGGCGTCATGACGCCTGACAGCATAAACCAGTATGCGCAGGTAATCGGCGCTTATCCGCTTAGCAATCATCATTCGATTGTGCATACGGCGCTGATTGGACTGTTTTACAATATCGGACTTGCGCTTACGGGAGATATGCATTTTGGACTTGCCCTCTATACCCTTGCACAGATGCTCTTTATGGCGCTTGT
The DNA here is from genome assembly GCA_910577115.1 of uncultured Lachnospiraceae bacterium. Lineage (GTDB taxonomy): Bacteria > Bacillota > Clostridia > Lachnospirales > Lachnospiraceae > COE1. The sequence goes on along the minus strand of CAJTMC010000009.1, from coordinate 83,427 downwards.
TGCAGGATATGTTGTAAAAACAATGCAGAAAGCAGATATAATAACACCTGTAATCATAATAACAATGCTGTTTTATGCACTTATCCCCTATCATGGGATTTATGCAGTTACGATTTGGAAGGATATTCCGTTTGCAGGCTGTTTTACACTGTTTTCGGCTGCGCTGATGCGCTTTCTTCTGCGGGGAAATGCGGCGGTGACCTCGGGGCGTGCACCGAAGCTGCAATTGGGAGAATATTTTTCGCTCGTTCTTCCGTACATTTTTTCGGGAATCATGCTTTGCCTGCTGCGTACCAACGGCTGGTATGCTTTTTTGGTATCGCTTCCGTTTATCCTGCTGGTATATAAAAGGAGCTGGCGTTGCATGCTCCCGATCCATGCAGTGATTCTGCTTCTCGTGCTTTTTGTGAAGTATCCCGTAATGCAAGTTTACGAGATTCCTCAGGCAGATTTTGTTGAATCCCTGTCTGTTCCGATACAACAGCTTGCGCGTGTTGTCTCACGCAATGAAGGAATGAGTGAAAGTCAGATTGTGTTTGTGGAAAATATTATGGACGTGACAAAGGTTGCCGAAACATATCAGCCGGACGTCTCTGACAATATCAAGAATCTGGTTCGCGAGAGCGGAATTGACTACCTTGCGTCACATAAGAGTGAATTTTTCAAAAATTGGTTTTTCATTGGCCTGTCACACCCGAAAACATATTTTGACGCATTTGTAGAACAGACAGTCGGTTTTTGGTATCCGGACGTATCCTATCAGGTAGGGCTTGCCGACGGTATTTATCCCAACGAATTCGGACTTCGCTGGCAGCCTGTTTTAAGCGGTAATGCGGTTGTTAAGATCAGGGAAATCCTGTTTAAGCTGCATGATTTGATTCCGCTTTACGGAATGCTTTGGAGCATGGGTTTTATGCTATGGACATTGATTTTCACAATTGCGCTTGGTATCCGCAATGTACAGTCTGCCAATGCACTGATTGGGCTGCCTGTGCTTTTGCTGATGCTAACGATTATCATTGCCACACCTGTTGCCACAGAGTTTCGCTATGCATATGCGCTGTTTTTTGGCATGCCGGTTTACCTTATCGCCCCGTTCGTTCGTGAGCGGAACGGACTTTAATAAATAGGGGCTGCATTTTCAATTTTATTGTCAATGACATCGAAGGCTATAATATTTTTGTCCGTCCTGTGATGCGTCATATAATATCTGCCTTCGATTTCATTGATATAATATGGCGTACCGCCGCTTAATCCAAAGTCTGCATAAATATCTTCATAATCGCCCGTCTTTAGCAGGTCAAGGTCTTTGGTTCTGATTATAGTCGCATAATCCTGATTTTCCGTATTGTCTGTTGATACTGTTATATAGTAATAATCCTGTATTTTATACAGCTGCACCATTCCCGCGATGTCTGTCGGAACCTCATAGCGGTCTGTTATCTTAAAGCTTATTTCTTTATTATTTTCAACTATCTGAGCTTTTAAAATTTTCTGATTGTTGTGACCGGAAACAAAATAGATACCATCGTCCATAATGGTAAAGGAACGCACATACACACCATAAAGCTCCTCTATTTTTAAAATATTTTCTATATATAATGGATATACGCCCTGTTCGTTTGGTATATCGCTTTTTTTAATCAAATACATCTCTCCTGTAATGGAGCTCCAAGCCATAAAAACCTGTCTTTCCTTATTATATTGAACAAAATGCGGCTTCATTCCAATCCCTTCCAGGATTTGTGTGTTTACATAATCTACACCTATTTTCTGAAAGGCAAGAAGCCTGTTATTTTCGGTATCATCAACCAAAAGCGTTGTCCCGTCAAAAGCGATTGTATGCGCGTAGTGTACTTTGTTTGTGAGTATTTTCCATTCGGTCAGCGGCTTTGTCAGTGTATCGCTGTATATAATCTGGTCATGATAGCAGTCTGCAATAAAATAAGTATCGTATGCCTTTGTAATGTATGTCGCTACATTTAAGGTATCATACGGATTGTTTTCGTCTGTCGGCTGGAGATTTTTTATCATGCCGTCATATACAATATCACCGTTCTCTGTCACTGCTTCTTTTGTTTCTTCCATGTTCGCAGTCTGCCGGTCTGTGCAGGCGATTGACGTCATGCATAGAACTGCCGGCAAAATTATCATTCCGATTTGTTTCTTCATATATCATTATACTCCTCTTATTCAATCCGCGCTTATCTGCTTCGTTTTTTCCGTTCCGGTTTCATGAAATTGACTGGTATGTCAGTATACAACTACCATAATATTACGACTACTGTTAAAAATCAACAAAGAATAAGTGTTATTTGCTTCCATTTTATGATTTTATTTTTATAAAATGCACAAAACAAATGGTGTGCATTGCAAATATGAATAAATTGTAAACAAATTTTGAATATTTTATACTTTTTTAATTGACCTTTATCCGAATTTATGTATAATGAGTATTTGTAAGACGTAAACAGTTTTGCACCGATATGAATTGATTCTTATCGGGCACACGCGCAAAGCGCAAAGAGGAGAGAATAATTATGAAAAAAAAATTTTTAGCAACAATCATGACACTTACATTAGGGGCAGCTATGCTTACAGCATGCGGTTCATCAGCGGATGAGACGGCTGATACGATTACAAATGAGTCTGTTATTTCTGAGGCTGAAACAGTAGAAGCTGAAACAACCGAGGTTGAGACAACTGAGACTGAGAAAGCAACTACAGAGTCTACAACCGAGGTTCAGGATGATGCTGCAGAAGCAGGAACGACTGAGGTCGAGGACGCTACGGAAGTTGAGACAACTGAGACTGTGGCAACTGAGACTGAGGAAGCAACTGAGACTGAGACGACTGAAATTGAGAACAGTTCTGAAACCGCTGCGAACTAATTCGCAATGAAAGACAAATCCCTGCCGTTTTGGCGGGGATTTGTTTGTGTTCTACTTTTTGAATCGAAACCAAAGAAGTTTAATGAGGGTATAAAATAAAGTTGTAAGTTACCGATAACGGTTCTTTCTTAACTTTGGGTATATCGTTTCTACCAACGTTTCAGGTTTTGCAGAAAATTCAACACTTCTACAAAATCTGAATTTGACAAAAAATCCAAACATGAGAAAGAACTCCAGTAACAAACTTACGCACCTTATTTTTTGTGAAAAGTGCTATATTCTAAATGAAAGAATTATGAGTAACGTACTTATGGCACCACGTAAAAACAAAAGAATCGAGGCCAGTAAAACTATCGCCCAGGCAATCATTGACCAGTATCACCCCGCCTGCGCTGAGGATATGCAGGATACATTAAGGGATATCTTCGGGCCTATGTTTGAGTCTATGCTTCAAGGCGAGATGAACTGCCATCTTGGCTATATAAAAATGACCGCGGCTGCAAAGAAACTGCCGACCGCAGAAATGGTGTACGGACTTTACATATCTGTTCCTTGCAGACCGCCACATCACCAGTGACCTTGCAATCCGCACACTGCTGAAAGCGCTTGATTCGCAGCCGGCAGTCAAAAGGAGGCTGATCCTGCACAGCGATCAGGGATCCCGGTATACATCAAAAGCATTTGTGAAATACTGCAAATCCGTGCATGTGACGCAGAGCATGAGCAAAGCAGGATATCCTTATGACAACGCACCGAGGAAGAGATATTTCAACCCGCTGAAAAAAGAATGTAAAAATCTGTATGAGTTTCAGACCGAGGAAGCGCTGTGCACAACGGCTTAGCCGGAATTCTCTTTTTGCCCGGAAACAGAGCAGCATACTTTTCCTCAATCTCATTCCGCGGAATCGTAGCAGTTTTTTCACCCACCGGTTTTCAGGGTTCATCTTCAATCCGATAGGCTGGTTAAAAATCTGAAAGTTTAAATTGATGATTTCTGTCGAATTTATACATTTGCATTTCCAAAGTGCAAGGTTTTTGAAAGAAAATGCTGTTTTCATGAACTTATATTATATCAGATAATGGAATAAAGTCAGTATTTTCAAAAGTAATAAGCATTTATATTTCTGTTAAGCAGACACTATTTACAGAAAAAGTTTCACACACCCCTTTATTAAGCTTCTCTGGTTTCTACACACATTTGATCAATCCTTAATCTGCCTGCCTTCATTGTCCATATGGTAATTTTCCCGATAAATCAGCTCAGAAAGCGGAACGAAGGTGAAACCTGCATCTTTTAATGTCGTTATCATGGTGTCAAGCGCCTCGGCAGTATATTTTGCCCCATTGTGACAGAGAATGATACTGCCATTGCCAAGATGACCATTCTGTGTAACCGTTTTTAGAATCGACTCTACACCGTAATCTTTCCAGTCAAGACTGTCAACATCCCATTGAATGGTATAATATCCACACTTTTTCGCCGTTGACACAACCGCATTGTCATAATCGCCATAGGGTGGCCTGAAAAGAAACATATCATAACCTGTAAGCGCTTTTACTTTATCATGAACGCTCATAAGCTCCGTCTCTTTTTCGGAATCGGAAAGCTGACTCATGTTTTTGTGATTCTGGCTGTGATTTCCAAGATCATGACCTTCTTCATATATCATTTTAACATCATCCGGATAGCTGTCTACCCACCCACCTGTCATAAAAAATGTCACTTTAATGTCATGCTTTTTCAAAATTTCCATAATTTTCTGCGTATCCTGATTTCCCCAAGCCGCATCAAATGTGAGTGCAATTTTCGCTTCTTCTGTCTGCACACAATAAATCGGTAATTCCTTTTTGGCAGCTGTCCCACTTGTCGGAATCAATGAGCCGGATTCCCTATAATGTATTCCCAGTAATCCTGCCAGCATCAACACCGCAACTGCCATTGTCACTACCTTTTTCGATAAATTACGCTCTTTCAAGTAAACGCTTAACTCATGTAGATACTGTATAAGCACACCACTTGTCTGACTATCGCTATTATCATCACTTTTCCCTAACATAAAAACTCCAATTATATTTTTTATTTAATATATTAATATATGATAATTTCTATGCCTGTACCTATAGGGAAACAATAGGCGTTACACGTTTTTGCTTTAAAGCCAATCGAAATATTGTCGCCCTCAAAAAAGTATGCTACACTAAGCATAGCAATATTGAATCAAAACCGCACGGAGGAAAAAATGGAAAACACCTATCCCGTAAAAACACTACACAAAAAACTAGATTGGCAGGTCAAAGTCCCCGGTTCCAAGAGCATGACAAACCGCGCACTTTTAATGGCAGCTTTGGCAGACGGAAAAACACGCCTAACGGGCGTACTTTTCAGCGACGATTCCAGAAACTTTCTAGGTTCGCTCAAATCACTTGGCTTTGCAGTAGAAGCAGACGAACAGACAAAGGAAGTCCTTGTCACCGGTTTAAACGGCGCGCTTCCTGTAACAAGCGGCGAAATTTACGTCGGCAGCGCAGGTACAGCCGCACGATTTTTGACAGCAATGCTTGCCCTCGCAGAAGGCACTTTTACAATCAATGCCTCAGAGCAAATGAAAAGACGCCCCATGAAACCGCTATTTGACGTCCTCACAGGAATGGGCGCTAAAATTACCTATTTAGAACAGGAAGGCTTTCTTCCCATTAAAATACAGGGAATCGGCAAAACATCCGGCACGGATGACATGTTCCATGTAACGCTTGATATCAGCAAAAGCACACAATTTCTAAGTGCCCTGATGCTCATATCCCCAATGCTCAAGCAAGGACTTCATATCAAAATCACAAGCGAGCGCAAGGACGGTTCCTACATCCGCATTACCCGGAAAATGATGGAACAATTTGGCGCAGAAACAGAATTTGACGGCACAAGCTATGTAATGCCGCCAGGAATTTCCTACAAGGCAGGCGCCTACCAAATAGAGCCCGATGTGTCAGCAGCCTGCTATTTCTATGCCGCAGCGGCTCTTACAGGCGGAAGGACTATTGTCGAAAATATCAAATGGGAATGTATGCAAGGTGATTTGAAATTCATAAAGCTTTTGGAAGAACTTGGATGTACCACACACGACACTGACGCAGGAATTGAAGTCATCGGTGCCGAAGGCGGAAAAATAAAAGGAATCACCGTAGATATGAAAGATTTTTCCGATCAGACAATGACGCTTGCCGCACTTGCCCCCTTTGCAGATTCGGCTGTGCGCATTGAAAACATTGGTCATATCCGCCTACAGGAATCTGACCGTATCCATGCTGTTGCAACAGAGCTTGCAAGACTTGGTATCAAGTGTGAGGAAGAGGAATCAGCAATTACAATCTATCCCGGCGTCCCAAAATCAGGAGTTGTTCAGACATACAACGACCACCGCATGGCGATGTCCTTTGCGTTGATTGGACTAAGGACTGAGGGAATCGAGATTGCAGATCCGATGTGTTGTAAAAAGACCTTTGAAGAATATTTCGATGTGCTTGAAAAATTATGCGCGGACTAAAATCCGCGCTTTTTTAAATCGGCAACAAGTTGTACATAAAATTCTCTTACGTCAAATTCCTGAATATTTTGACGATTCAAATCAATCATGTCTCCATGTGATATCCCACGTTTTCCTTTTACGGTAAGGAGCCTGTAATCCTCTCCCCATTGAAAAGAAGTCTCACCGACAAGCCCGTCGTTTGCTCCGTCAAAATAATACGCCAAATGGTATGTGAAATTCATTGGAAAGCGCCCGCCGGACGCCTTGTTTAATTTCGAGCCAATACTCTGATAGTACACACCTTCCGCATCTGCAGTATGTTCGTTAAATTCCTTACAAAAAGACGCTGTAAGATTTTTCACTGCCGACATAAAGTCAGGATTGGGATCCCCAAACCTTTTAAGCGCCGCATTATACGCACTTGCCACTATCTCCTGTTCGTTTTTCGGAATTTTGTTCAACAGATAATCTGCAAACTCGCATCCTCTGTGCGGCGTGCTGACCGTAGTAAGCGTCGCCACATATTTTGCAATTTCCGGATTCGTAAGAGCGCTTCTGCAATCAAGCCCGCCCTTTGAGTGCGCAATAATATTCACTTTTTCACAGCCTGTCTCATTGATAATCTGCAGGATTCTGTCCGAAATCTCCTGCCCGCTCTGCGCAACCGCCGCTGCCGACTGATGATTTCCGTAAAACACTTTTGCACCGTTATTTTGCAGCGCCTCCGGAATACGTCCCCAGTAATTTAAAAACCGAAAATCCCTGAAAAATACCCCATGCACCATCAAAATCGGATACTTTGTGGCACATATGCGCAAATCTTTTCGTTTCTCGTCCATAAGAAACCGACGATTCTCAAACGTAATCTCTTCTGATACGGTCTTGATAATCAGTCCAAGTGCAACAAGCTGGGCAATGGGAATCAATCCACACACAATTCCAATCACGCGAATTTTAATTCCAAGCTGCTTCGAGCGTATATACACACGTATAATACCATTCCAAAAAACAATCGCCTCAAGCAAAATGGCAAACAGCGTATTTATTAAAATTAATTTTAAATCGGGCGCTTCTATGAGCAGGCTTCGTATAAAGAATCCCACAGAAAGCGCCGTCGAAATCAAAAATTCAATTAAAAGGGCATTCCCACGCGCACATGCCTTGAGACGCTTTGTCTTTGGCAAAAGAAAAAGCGGCGCAATATTGATAAAAACATAGACTCCCAAAAGCAAAACGATAAATCCAATCGTTTGACAAAGCGCGTAAAAGTTAGATGCAGCAAAAAGAAGAATCCCAAAACAAACATACTGAAACATTCTTGCAAACTTTTTCATCTTCAGCTTTCCTTATTTTTAGACTTTTTCTGTTGTTCCAAACGCATCATGCTTTATCCAAAAGTGTCGCAAATTCTTCCATCGGCATCGGCTTGTAATACAAAAATCCCTGCGCTTTATTGCACCCGTATTTGAGCAGATATTCCTGCTGCGCCGCATTCTCAACCCCTTCAACGATAATATTGAGATCAAGATCCTGAAGCATGTTAATCGTATGGCTTAAGATACTTTGACTCTTTGGATTTTCGATATCCACAATAAATCCCCTGTCAATCTTAATTTCATCCATCGGTTGATTTTTCAACATCGTCATAGTGGAATAACCAGTTCCAAAATCATCCATAGAAAGCGCAAAACCCTGTTCTTTCAGATAGCGGAGATGATCATACATCTTTTCGTTATCCTCCAAAAATCCGCTCTCTGTAAGCTCAAGCACAACAAGCTCCGGCGGCACATGAAACTCTTTAGAAAAGTCAATAATGCAATCCCGAAATACACTGTCAAACACATGCTGCCTTGAAATGTTAATGGAAATCGGCACCACCTTTTCTCCGGCGGCAATCCTGTTTCCGATAAACTTAAAAATCTGCCTCCATATGCAGATATCCACATCAATAATCAAGCCATTCTTTTCCAGCACAGGAATGAATTTCATCGGCATGACAATCCCTTTTTCAGGATGATGCCAGCGCACAAGCGCTTCTCCGCCTACAATCTCTCCGCTTTTCATATCAACCTTTGGCTGAATAAACGGCAGCAGCTGTTCTTCCTCAAGTGCCTTTATGATGTCGTTTTCTACCATTTTATTTAAAAGCATCTGCTTTCGCATCTCATCGTCAAAAAAGGCATATTTTGCATAAAATTTTCCCTTGATTGTATTTAACGCAAGCATTGCATAATCACGCATAGTACTCACTGCCATTGTAGGCGAATCTGCAATGCAGATGCCAAACGCAGGCAGTACCTTGTAAGGAATTTTATATGCCGCAATTCTCTTATCTGTATGGTTCACAATCTCTATCAATTCCGATTTATCTTCAAACGGCGTAAACACAGCAAACACATCTGCACGAAAATGTGCCAAAACAGTGTGATCTTTCCCCTCTGCCTCGCACCGCAACGCATCCGCAACGCATTTTAAAAGACCATCACCGACATCCCGTCCGCAAAACTCATTAATTGTATTAAAATTCGCAAAATCCAACACAATAATGGCAAACTTCATGTCAGGATTCTCAAGCATCTCCTCCTGCGCCTTTACCTGAAAAGCCCTGATATTGTACAAGTTTGTCATAAATGTCAGATTATTCTCATAATTGTTTTCGGCAAGCTTTTTCAGCGAATAAAGATAAAGCTCAAAATCCCCGTCGCTCATCTTCTCCCGCACAAGCCTTGCCGTATTGACCGTTTTCTTCTGATTTTCTTCCATATGTTTACTCCTATCTTGCGATAGCATGACGAACATCATCATCAACGTTATCCATCTTTGTACATTTTATCACATTTTCCTTTATTTTCATAGCTTTTTCAGGAACTTTTCATAACAATTTGCGTCATTCCGCCCAAAAGGATTTGTTTATTATTCTCATAGATTTTTGCAAACTGGCTCATATTCAGTGGATTTTCCCCAATCCCCGCCTCTATGGTATATCCCGGCAGATTATACTGCTCAATAAACCAGTCCTTGTAGCCTGCATGACCTGACGCATAAGGTGTCTCCTCCACAAGATATCCGCTGACACGCCCAAAATACTCTGCAATCCGCCTTGAATTTTCAGGCTCATAATCCAGATACTTCCAGTAAATCACTTCCCCCTGTGTGTGATAAGCAAGGATTAGCTGAAAATCATTTGCATTCGTAAAATCATACATTGCGCGGCTCTCCGGCTGCGATATTGGCGCTTCCCCCACATAATCCCTGGGGGCAGGAGACGTATAGCCCTGCTCGGATTTTATGATACGCGCCTGCTCCCAGCCTGCCGGAAACTGGAGGTTCAAATCCACACCATTGATGTTTGCCTTCCAGCCGCTTGGGTATGGTATAAAAGAATATTCCGACGCTATTCGCTTCGTCTGTTTTAAATAATCCCCCTCAGGCAGTGCACCATTTACAAGATTTACCCCGTCAGGATTTACCATTGGAATCAAATAAAGACTGTAATTTTCAAACAACTCTGTACTGTCTGTTCCATAAAGCGCGGCACCGTCCGCATATGCCCCTGCATACTCCTCCGCAAATTTCAAAAGCACCGGTGTCGTAATCCACTCATTTGCATGAAAACTGGCATTATACCCCACCTGTGTATTCCCTCTGCCAATTCTGATAAAATGAAGCTCGTTATTCATCACGCTTCTTCCGATACTGCCTGTGGCAAGAAACGGATAGCGCATTGCAAGCCCCTCAATAATGAGCTGTGTAAACTCTGAAGTATACGGTACCTCCTCCGACACAAGCGCAAATGAAAAAGGCACATAAATCCTTGTCCCCACTTGCAGGTTTGACGGCTCCACCGACGGGTTTGCCGTAACGATTGACGAAAGGCTTGTATGATATGCCTCCGCAATACTCCACAGACTTTCCCCCTGCGCAACGATATGTGTCGTATACCCTCTTAAATAGGGCATCAGCTTCGGCCACACTGACGTATCAACATAGCACCCCACTTTTTCGCCAAGAAATTCTCCAAGTATCCTGCAAGTGTCTCTCGTAAATTCGCCGTTTACAGCAATATCATAGCCCGCCCTTTTCAATGCAAGCTGCATATATTGTACTGTCACACCGGCATCACCAATATAAATATTCCTCATCAATTCCCTTTGTCCTTTCTTAATTCTCTATGCTGTCAATCCATATCAATACAACATATGTTACGGCAATGGGAATGATGAATGAAGCTGTCTTATTACACAAAAAAGTCACGAACACACCATGTTAATAATGTGCTCATGACTCCTATCTTTTATTTGATCCACTCCCGAAACTCGTCGTCCGTACACTTGACATAATGTGAACCGTCCACCAAATGACTCGTTCCCTTATTATAATCAATTCCGGAAGTCTTATAATCATAGCTTAATGCAATCCTCTGCTTTTCTACCACCGGATTCGGCGCCGGAATCGCCGACAGAAGACTCTTTGTATACGGATGAACCGGATTTTCAAAAATCTCCTCCGTTGTCCCCGTCTCCAGCAAATGCCCCAAATGCAGCACGCCAATACGGTCTGAAATATACTTCACCATTGAGAGGTCATGTGCAATAAACAGATACGCTGTTCCCGTTTCCTGCTGGATATCTTTCATCAGGTTCACAACCTGCGCCTGAATAGACACGTCAAGCGCCGAAATACACTCGTCGGCAATAATCAGCTTCGGGTTCATAATCAGCGCCCTTGCAATCCCGACGCGCTGCCTTTGTCCTCCCGAAAACTGATGTGGATAACGCGTTACATGCTCCGGCGCAAGCCCTACCTTTTGCAGAATTGCTTTGATCTTTTCCTCACGCTCTGCATTGTTTTTATACATCTTGTGAATATCAATACCCTCACCGATAATATCGCCGATTTTCTTTCTCGGATTGAGTGATGCCATCGGATCCTGAAAAATCATCTGCATCTGTGTGCGAAGCTTATTGTTGCCCGCTCTTGACATTTTTCCGCTGATGTCTGTGCCGTCAAAAATCATTTTTCCTGCCGTAGGATCATAAAGCCGGATAATGCTTCTGCCAATCGTCGATTTTCCCGAACCCGACTCCCCAACAAGCCCATACGTCTCTCCGGGATAAATTTCAAAAGACACACCCTCTACGGCTTTTACAGTATACTTGCTGCTTACCCTGAAATATTGTTTCAACCCCTCCACCTTCAAAAGCGGTTCTTTCATTTTATCCCTCCGTTCTTATGATATCCGCGATTTTGTGCAGAAGCACCACTTTGCCATGTGAAAAATTCATTTTTCACATTATTCTCTGCCATAGTCTGATGCCTCCTTTTTCATTCTCTCAAGCCTCTGGGCAAGCTCTTTGGGCATCTCCACCTTAGGCGCTCTCGGATCTAAAAGCCATGTTGCCGCATAGTGGGTATCTGTCACTTGAAACATCGGGGGATCCGCCTTGTCATCAATTTCCAATGCAAAACGGTTTCTCGGGGCAAACGCATCTCCCACCTTTTCATGCAAAAGGTTTGGCGGTGAACCGGGGATAGTATATAACCGTTCATCATCTGTATCAAGGTCAGGCATTGCCGATAAAAGTCCCCATGTATAAGGGTGCTTTGGATCATAGAAAATCTCCTCTATTTTTCCTTTCTCCACAATCTTCCCCGCGTACATTACATTTACATAATCAGCCACCTTCGCCACAACGCCAAGGTCATGCGTGATATAAATAACCGAAATGCCCCTCTCTTTCTGCACCTTTCGAATCAGCTCAATAATTTTCGCCTGAATCGTCACGTCAAGCGCCGTCGTCGGCTCATCACAAATCAGCAAATCGGGATTGCAGGAAAGCGCTATGGCAATGACCACACGCTGGCGCATCCCCCCCGAAAGCTGATGCGGATAACTTTTCATTCGCTTCTGGGCGTCGTCAATTCCAACCTCTTTTAAAAGCGAAACAGCCTTATCCCATGCCTCCTTCTTAGGCGTTTTGAAATGCCAAATCATGCCTTCCATAATCTGCTTTCCGATTGTCATCGTCGGATCAAGGCTTGTCATGGGATCCTGAAATACCATTGCAATCCGTTTTCCGTTAATGTGACGTCTTATCCATTTCTTATCTTTTTTCAGAATATCAACCGTTTCGGGACTGCCGTCCGCATGATTATACGAAAATTCAATGGTACCGTTTGTGACTGTTGCATTGGAGGCAAGAATTCCCATTGCAGCTTTCATCGTTACGGATTTTCCCGAACCCGACTCGCCCACAATTGCCACAGTCTCTCCCTTAAACAGGTCAATATCCACACCTCTTATGGCATGTACCGGACCTGCCGTAGTACGAAAGGTAATATCAAGGTCACATATGTTGAGTATTTTCTTATCTTCTTCTGCCATTTTATCCCTCCATTCTTATCCTTACATCTCTTTCATCTTCGGATCAAGCGCCTCACGCAGTCCGTCAGCTACAAGATTAAAGCTGAGCATCAAAAGCGCCATCACCACAATCGGAGGGATAATCTGATACGGGTGCGTGGTAAAGCTGTTAAAGCCCTCTGAAATTAACGAGCCCAGCGAACACTGCGGCACCGGAATTCCAAGGCCGACAAAGCTTAAAAATGCCTCCGTAAAAATCGCAGTCGGAATGGAGAACATCACCTGTGTGATAATCGGGCCAATGATATTTGGCAGTACTTCCCTAAAGATAATAAAGAAATTTCCCGCCCCCAAAGTCCTTGATGCAAGCACAAACTCCTGTTCTTTTAATTTCAGCATCTCCGCCCTTGCAATACGGCTCATTCCTACCCATTCCGTAAGCATCAGTGCAAAGATAATCGTCAGCATACCGGGCTGCAAAACCAAAAGCAGAAGCGTCACAATAACAAGCCTTGGAATACCGTTTGCAATCTCAAGAATTCTCTGCATAATCATATCCACATGCCCGCCAAAGTAACCGGATATCAAGCCATAGCTCATACCGATTACCATATCAATAATAGCGGCCGCAACAGCAATAATCAAAGATACCCGCGCGCCTGACCATGTACGCGTCCAAATATCTCTGCCAAAGTTATCGCTTCCAAACCAATATTCAAGATCTGTCAAACCTTTTTCCGTATAATAATTAATCTCTTTCGATCCGGTCGTGGTACGCATTGTTTCACTACCGTCAAAGATGCCGAATTTTTCTAAAGCAATAATACGGGGCGCAAAATTTTTCTGACTAAGATCCTGTCCGGAATACGTATATTCATTCATTCCGGGACCAATGACCGCAAATACCGAAATCAATACAATTAAGATTAACCCGATTACTGCACTGATTTTTCTGAAATATCGAATGAATACGTCTTTCCAAAAGCTCTGCGCGGCAAAGTTTTCATCAATCAGGTCCGCCCCGGCATTGTTTTTTAATCTGAAATCCGTCTCAACCGGTACATAAGCTGCTGTATTTTCCATATTGATCAGTCTCCTTTCTTTGCAAGTCGAATTCTCGGATCAATAATGCCGTAAAGGATATCAACCACAAGCATAATACCGATGTACATTGCCGAATAGATAAAGCTTAATGAGATGACCACATTGTAATCATTTGACTGGATCGCTGTCACGAGAAGACTTCCGACACCCGGAATGGCAAAAATCTTTTCCACCACAAGCGAACCCGTCATCAAATCCACAATCAATGGTGCCAGCACCGTAATAATGGGAATCAGCGCGTTCCTGAGCGCATGCCGGAAAATAAGCGCCGCTCCCGAAATCCCCTTGCTCTCCGCAAGCAGCATGTAATCGCTTCCAAGCACTTCTAACATTTCGCTCCTTGTAAAACGTGCAATCGATGCCATTGTAAACATGGACAGCGACACACTTGGCAAAACACTCGACCCGAAAATGTCCTGTTGGGAGAACAGCATCGGAAACCATCCAAGCTTAAATCCAAAATTATAAGAAAGCGCCAACGCGAACACGTAGGACGGCACTGACACGCCGATAACCGAAATAATCGTTGCAAGCGTATCCCAAATCGTATCATGCTTTAATGCGGCAATCAGTCCTAAAATCAGTCCGATAACCGCACCCAGACCTACGGCGCAGCCGCCGATACGGATAGAAATGGGAAGTCTTGTCTGAATGAGCTGTGAAATCGGTGTATTTTTGGAAATATTATAGCTTACGCCCAAATCGCCCTTTAACATATTTCCCACATATTTAAAAAACTGTACGACGATTGGCTGGTCAAGTCCATATTTCGTATAAAGCGCTGCACGCTGATCTGCATTCAGTTTTTCATCATTGAATGGCGAACCGGGCATAAGCTGCATTAAGATAAACAAAACCAGCAAAATCGCCAAAAGTGTAAAGAGCGAAGTTAAAATTCTTTTGCCTACGTATTTCTTCACAGATTTGCCTCCTTTTGCTTTTTCTTAATAAAGTGTTAAAGTGCTAAAGGCGGTAAAACCGCACTAAGTAAACCTACTCCAGTGCGGTTTCTCACCTGTTTTATGAAACTGATTATTCAGCTTTCACTGCGTTCTTGTATACTCTGTTGATCGCAACCGGGTGGAACTCAACGCCTGTAACCTTTGAAGACATCATTTCCGCATTACACTGTGTATAAAGCGGGAAGATCACTGCCTCGTCCATTACAAGCTTTTCTGCATCATACAGTCTTGCCCAGCGTCCCTCTGCGTCTGTGCAAAGGTCACCTGTTGTACACTCGTCAATGATAGCATCATACTCAGCGTTGCTCCACAAACCGTAGTTGTTTGAATTGTCTGTAATCCACATTCCAAGATAGGTCATCGGATCGGCGTAGTCAGGTCCCCAACGTGTTAATCCAAGCTCGAAGTTTCCATTCTGAAGGTCTTCTACTCTCTGCTTCTTCGGCTCAACAACAAGATTTACCGTAAATCCGGGAAGGGTTGTTTCCCACTGCTCCTTTAATACCTGTGCAACCTTCTGCGGTGCATCGTCAGCATCTACTACCATGTCAAGCGTGATTTCGCTTACGCCAAGCTCCTCAAGACCTGCATTCCAACACTCAAGCGCCTTATCTGCATCATATGCACAGACATCGGCATATCTTGTCTGATCTTCGGAATAGTCTGATCCGTCAGGACCTGCTGCAAACTCCATCGGCACTGCTGTGTATGTCGGAGCAGAACCGTCTTTTAATACATCCGCTGTGATCGCTTCACGATTGATTGCGTATGTCAGTGCAAGACGTACGTTTAAGTTTGCAAGCTCTTCTACTGCATCAATGTTTGGTGTAACATACCATAAGTATCCTGCACCGATTGCCATAAACTCAGGATCGTCCTGAACCTGATCTACCTGCTCACCGTTTACAAGCGTTGTATCAAGCGCACCTGTCTGATAGCTCATAAGCGCCTGCTGTGAATCCTGAATGACCTGATAATTCAAGCCCGGAAGCCGGATACGCGCTGCATCATAGTAATCGTTGTTCTTTGTCAAATGGAATGCTGTCGCTGCCGGCTCATAAGAGTCAAGAATGAAAGCGCCGTTTGAAAGAACAGTGTCAGGACTTGTTGCATAAGTATCTCCACATGATGTAAAAAACTCCTCATTTACCGGATAATAGGTCGGGAAATACATCAAAGATAAGAAGTAGCTTACAGGTACGTTTAATTCTACCTGAAGTGTCTTTTCGTCAACTGCCGTAACGCCAAGCTCACTCTTGTCAAGATCGCCTGCGATAATCTCAGCGGCATTCTTAATCTGACCAATATCGCTGAGCATGTATGCATACTCTGATGCTACGTTCGGATCAACTGCTCTCTGCCATGCAAACACAAAATCTGCTGCCGTTACAGGAGTGCCGTTGCTCCAGTTTGCATCCTCGCGGATGTGGAAGGTATATGTAAGACCGTCCTCGGAAAGATCATAGCTCTCTGCGAGTGCGTTTACTGCCTGTCCGTCTGCGTCCATCTGCATCAGACCGTCTGTAAAGTTTGCGATGACCTCAAATGATGTACCGTCTGTTGCCTGCTGGGGGTCAAGGGACTCCACAGGTGTCTCAAGCATAACATTCAAATCCATTGTGCCTGCCGTTACTGTTTCTGCAGGCGCTGTGCCGCTGTTCTCTGCGGGTGCTGCTTCTGTGCCTGCATTCTCTGCTGGTGTACTTGCAGCCGGTGCTGAAGTATCAGCGCTGCCACCACAGCCTACCAATCCCATTGAAAGGGTTGCAGCCATTGCGATAGCCAAAAAAGCTTTTGCCTTTTTCATAATAAATTCCTCCTTAAACAATTTGAACGTAAAAGAGCGCGTGCTCGTACAGTGGCGCCCCTTTACGTCTTTTTTTATGCTATCACATTAGCGTAGTAAAGTCAAGAAATATTTTTTATTTGGTAGAAATTGGACAGTTAATCCCAACAGCGGCCTCTCACGATACCTGCGCCATATTTTTCTGCCACCTTGTTCCTTTTAACCGTATCAGAAAAATAACACCCCTGACACAGAGCTCAACACACATCGCAACCCACACACCCTGCAAGCCGTAAGAAACTGCAAGAAACGCCGAAAGCGGTATGCGCACTGCCCACATGCAGAACAAACTCATAAAGCTTGGAACAAGCGTATCGCCGGCTCCGCGAAACACGCCCGACGCCACAATCGATGCCGCATACATCGGTTCCGCAAATGCCTCGATTCTGAGGATTCGTGTGCCGAGCGCGCGGATTGCCGCATCAGGCGTCAAAAGTCCGATCATAAACGGTGCGCCAAAAAACAGCAAAAAACCGCTCCACGTCATCACAAGCATTCCAAGACCTGTCGTAAGCCAGCCAAGCCGCCTTGTCAAGTCCTTTCGTCCGGCTCCGATGCTCTGTCCGATTAGTGTTGTCGCGGCAGTTCCGATCCCATACCCCGGCATGTAGCAAAGGCTTTCTGCCGTAACAGAGAGCGAATTTGCAGCAATCGCAATCGTTCCAAGCGGCGCCACAATTCGGGTTGACATAATCTGCGCACCACACATTACAACCTGCTCAAAACCGACCGGAAGCGCAATTTTTACAGCCAGCTTTAGATCATCTGCCTTCCATTGCAGACGCTCATTCCTTCTAAGATGCAGCATCGGCGAACGTATCAGCAAAAAATAGAGCATCAGACAGGCTGTCACAAGCTCTGCAAGCGCCGTTCCAAGCGCAGCTCCCGTCACGCCAAGTCCTGCTCCGAAAATGCGTATCTTTATCCCTGCCCCGCCTGATATTACAATCTCCCTCGTCGGAAAGATCAAAACTGCATTAAAAATTACATCCAGAAAACACATCATAATATGAAGCATACTCGGAAGGCGCATGTTCCCACTGCATTGCAGCATACCGCCCGCAGCGCTGTTTAACTGCAGGACAGGAAGAAAACATGCATACACGAAAAAATAACCTGACGCATTTTTGCAAATAGATGCATCTGCGCCAAGCCACACCGGCAGTCCCCCGCTGAACAGCACGCCAAGCAGCATCAGAACACAGCTGAATAAAAACACCGCCACAAGTCCCTGCCGCACAATGCTTCGCGCTCCCTTCCTGTCACGCGCCCCGATGCGTTGCGCCACCTGAACGGTAAAGCCCGTAGACGCCGCCGCGCAAAGTCCACCCATAAGCCATGTGCTAGATGCCACAACACCGATTGCCGCGGAGCCGTCCGCCCCCAAATGCCCCACCATTGACGCATCAATATACTGCATCACGATGGATGAAATTTGGGCAAAAATCGCAGGAATACTAAGTTGTATTGTCAAAAGCGCCTGTTCCCGTAGCGTAAGTTCCTCCCCACAGCGCAGTTTTTCAAGCAGTTTTGTCGTTCCCATATTCCTCCCTCATTCTTATCAGATCTGCAAATTTTCCGGCGAAAAGCGTCCCGGCTATTAAAAAATAATCTCTAAAGCCAAATAAATTACCGGCTGATGAAGCATATAAATAGCAAACGAATGTTTTCCAATCCATTCAACCGGCAGCAGCACGCCCTTCTCAAGCACGCCAAACATTTCCGATTTATCCAAAAGCCGAAAGAAAAAATATCCTGACAAAAAAAGAAACAGCCACGGAATCATCGAAAAATAATCCGTGGAATAAAAGTCTTTCCCTGGAAACCCAAGGTATGCTGCTACCAGCTTCGCCAAAGGATATTCACATGCATAAAGCGCCTTCGGCGCTTCACACAGCCGGAATGCTTCAAACCCAAGCCAGCCCTCGTTCACATTCCGCATCACCGCAAAAAGCCCAAGACTGATAAACAACCCAAACACCGGAATCATTTTTTGCAGCAGCCGGTCAAACACACCCACAATGACCATGCACGATCCAATCAGCGTAAGCACGCCAAAAACAACCCTGTTTTGGGGCATCAGTACAAGCGTCACAACTGTAATCACCGCACCTCCCAAAAATACCGTCAATCCTCTTTTGACAGGGTGCTTCCCAAGCGGCAGGCAAAAGCCGGAAAGGAAAATAAACGTCCAACATATCCCCTGCTGCCAAATATAGCCTCCTGTTGACTGATACCAATTCCATTGAACCCCATACAGATAAACCAAGTCCCATGCAGCATGAAACGCTATCATATTTAAGAGGGCAATACCTCTTATACCGTCCAGTTTTCGGTACCGGATTTGTTTCATTGCTTACTCTTTCTCCATTTTTTGAATTTATTAATATTGTACCGCTCCTCATAATCCTCATAGAGCGACGTGTAAAGCTCATTGTTCATTTCGCGGATACTCTTTTGGTACTCATGCGTATCAAAATCTTCCGCCTCCACCTCAAGAAGCGCAAGCGCCACATTCGAGCAATGTGCGCCAATCCGCTCAAAATCCGTCAGAATATTGTTAAAGGCAAATCCCTGTTTCATCTCACACTTACCGTTCTTGAGTCGTGTAATATGCCTTGATTTCAATTCATTACAAAGTACATTAATCAGCTCGCGAAGCGGCTCTACCCTGATTGCTGTGTAAATATCATCATCGCTGAAGGACTTGACCGTCAAATCAAGAATCTCCTTTACCGCACTGCCCAACACAGCAAGCTCATAAACAGCCTCGTCCGAAAAATGAATCTTTTTCTCATAAAGCTCGTTTGCCGACTTGGACAGATTTACCGCATGATCGCCCAAGCGTTCAAAATCGCTGATTGTATGCAGCAAAATAGATACCTGTTTTGACTGGTTCTCCGTCATATCGCGTCCTGTAAGCTGCATCAGGTAGGAACCTAATTTATCCTCATACTTATCAATCAGGTTCTCTTTCTCCTGAACTTTATTGTAACGCTCCTCATCATAATTGACAAAAAGCCCCATTGCACGCTGGATATTTTTCCTTGCCTTCCTTACCATACCACTGGCTGCCGTATGGCTCTGCCCGATTGCAAGCGCCGGATAATTCAGGAAACGCTCCTCAAGCAAATCGAAATCTGCCTGATCCTCCCTGTCCTCCGCACTGTCCTTCACCAGCTTAAACACAAGCCGCTCAATCCACTTAATAAACGGAAAAAGAATCATCACAGTCGCAATCCGGAACACTGTATTGAGCATAGCGATTGTAACTGGCGTCATCTTCATGTCAAGAAAGTCAAAATGAACAATTGCATGAATCAAATAGAATGTAATCGACCAGAACAACATGCCAAAAAGGTCGTTCATCAAATAAATCAGTGCTGTTCTCTTGCCGTTCTTATTCGTTCCGATGGAGGATAACAAGACAGGACATGCCGCACCGACACCGATACCCATTGTTATCGGAAATGCCGTCGCAAAAGTTATCGCTCCTGTTACGGAAAGCGCCTGTAAAATACCGATTGAGGCAGACGCGCTCTGTAAAACTGCCGTAAACAAAATACCCACAAGGATACCCATAATCGGATTCGAAAACATAGTAAACATGTTTGTAAAGCGCTCATCACCCTTTAAATTCGAAACGGCACTGCTCATGCTCTGCATACCGAGCATAAGAATCGAAAAGCCAAGCATAATATCACCGACATTTTTATATGTAGATTTCTTGGAAATCGTCTTAAATAAAATACCGATAATTGAAACAACTGCTGAAATGGTCGCCGTTGATAAAAGCTGCGCTAAGCCATTTGAACCTTCAATATAAGACAGACACAAAA
This sequence comes from uncultured Lachnospiraceae bacterium, assembly GCA_910577115.1. GTDB lineage: Bacteria > Bacillota > Clostridia > Lachnospirales > Lachnospiraceae > COE1. The sequence continues at coordinate 62,897 of CAJTMC010000009.1, read as the reverse complement.
CCCACCCTGTTATACTCGTACCGATATTGGCTCCCATGATGATACCAATTGCCTGCGCAACTTTCATCATGCCAGCATTTACAAACCCCACTACCATAACTGTTGTAGCAGATGAAGATTGAATCACTGCCGTCACTGCCGTACCTAAAAGCACGCCTTTCATTGGCGTACTTGTCAATTTATATAAAATTAACTCCAGCTTTTCTCCTGCCGCCTTCTTCAATCCGTCACCCATAAGCGACATACCAAACAGAAACAACGCTACTCCGCTAAGCAGCGCCAAAATCGATGTGATGCCCATTCCTTTAACCATGTTCCTTTCGCAATGGCGAATTTGTGCCCTTTGGCGAAAATCCGCTTTTCTCTTCCTTTGTAGCAAGACCGTCAAAGGCCTTTTTCAACAGACTACTAAATTACATTATAAACTACTTTAAGGGCATTTTACAATCCTAACTTTTTATTTGCGCCTGTTTTACTTATATTTTATAGGATATGGACACAGACATATAGATCTCTTGTGAAAAATTACAAGAGTCAATCCCCGATTCCGGACAACTTCCGAAATCGGGGATTGATAAAGTCAGCTACTTTTTCCTGCGTACCATCCAGATTGCAAGCCCTGCTGCCAAAAGTCCAAGCGGTACGACAATCATAAATAACGCTCTGTAAAGATATGCCGTCTGTGCCGGAACGGTCAGCAGCTCAAGCGTATAGCTCTTTACAGGAATGGATACGCTGACTTCATGTCCCGCAATCGTTCCCATAATATTTGAGAGAAGCTGCCTGTTGTTTCCTGCAACAGCGCTGTCATAATAGTCCGTAAACATCTGCGCGCTTGTAAAAACATAAAGCGTTCCCTCACCGCTTTCAAGCTCCTTTTGTGCCTTTACGCCGACACAGAACGGCCCCTCAATGTCGCCGTCCTCCTTCTCATAAGTAGTTACCTGCTTTTCTCCTCTCTTTAATACCGCCTTGTCGGAAGTCGTCAGCAGCTTGGTGTAAGTCATACCTTCCACACTGTTTTCCGGTACGGTTACGCTTTGTGCAAAAGGGGACATCACATATTTATGCTGTCCGGTAAGTCCGCTTGTTTCCTCTGCATCTTCAATATTGGGCAGCAGGTAGAACGGCGCCTGATAATATCCTGCGGTATCATTTTCCGCAATCATTCCGCGCTGGAGCGTCATGCCAAACTCAGATAAAATCCGCTCATAATGAGACTGCTCCTCCTGCACATATTCCATCGTCATAATGACCATTCCGCCATTGTTCAGATAAGCAATCACCTTATCCGCATCATCTGCCGAAAAATCATTTTCGGGCGCATGAATAATGACACACTGCGCGTCCTCGGGAATGGCATCATGCTCAAGCAGGCTGATCGTTTCATAATCAATATTTTCCTTTTCAATTGCCGTAAGAAAGCCGTTGTCAAACGTATACTCGTTATGTCCGGCAATAAAATAGATTTTGGGCATATCATCGCTAATACAGTACGAAATCGCGCTTGTAAGCTGTCCCTCGCCGTCATATCCCGTCACACTTTGAGAATACGTCGCATAATCAAGCTGTGTTTCATACAGATCATAATAATCAATCACCTTACTGCGCTTGTCTGTTTCAACAATGATGCTGTTTTGGGAAATATCATCAGCAGTGTATTTATTGGCAAAATTGGGATCCTGAAGCGGATCAATATAGGTAACCTCAATATGCTTTGACAATTCCTGATACCGTTCCAGCGTCTGCGCAAGCACGCCGTCTGCGCTCTCCTGTGCGGCATAGACATAAATATTTACGTCCTGATCCAGCGCTTTTACAAGCTCTCTTGTCTGCTCCGTAATGCCATACAATTTATTTGTCGTCACATCAACCGACGTATAATTGGACGGTAATGCTCCCGCAGCCAAATTAACACCCACAGCCAAAGCAACCGCAACAGCTGTCGCAATACTGCTATATGCTCCCATTACAAAATTTTTCACAGACATTGTATAACGCCGTTTTTGAATGGACTGTGTAGTCAAAAACAACATCAGCACAATGATTGACAAAAAATAAACAATACTTGTGAGGTCAAATACCGTGGTAAGCCTGCTGTTTCCTGTCACATCTGACACTGCGCTGATCATGCCGCTATAATGCGAGTAAAAATCAAAAACGCTTAAAATCCTTGTAGCAAGATTCCCCGTAGACGAAATCAGGCTTTCTATTCCCTGCATCATATATGTTAAAAACAGGACAATAAAGGTAAAAACAGCCGCAATTACCACGTTTTCCGTAAGGCTTGACAGAAACAGCCCTACTGCAATTGCGGCAAGTCCGTAAAGCGCAAAAGCAAGAAGCGCCACAAAATTCTCCGCCATTGGCACCGTACCGTAGCTGCTTAAGAAAAACGGAAGAAAACTAAAAAGCAGAAGCGGTATCACAAATACTGCCGCCATTGCAAGATATTTTCCAAACACAATTTTCCCAACGGAAACCGGTGACGTAATCAGCAGCTGGTCTGTCTTTTGCCTGCGTTCGTCCGCCATGATCCGCATGGAAAGCAAAGGAACCGTAATAAAAAACAAAATCAGAACCGCATCAAACGAATATGCGATGTACGGCGTCCCGTATGCAAGATTGTAGACAGACGAGTACATTGCAAAAAGACAGATCATAAACGCCATAAACAGCCAGCCTGTCACCGAATGAAGGTAAGACATAAATTCCTTTTTAAAGATTGCTGTCATTTTCTGCCACCTCCGTTTCCGTTATACACGCTTGCGCTGTTTCCTGCTCCGGTTCTTTGGCAGTTTCGTCTTCTGGCAGTTTTTCTGCCTGTGCATCGCCAAACGTTTCCGTTGTTTCGTATTCGGCTCCCTCTGTACCTTCCCTGGCAGTTTCAGACGCTTCTCCTGTAAGCTCCAAAAAGACATCTTCCAGCGATTTTTCAAAGATGCCAAGCTGCATAATCGGCATGTCAGCCGATGCAAGTCTGTAAAACAATTCTTTTCTGATGTCGGCCTCTGCACTTGTCCGAATAACTGCACTGCACATATCCGCCTGTTTTCCTTTTACAATTGTATAGTTGTCAATATCCCAAATATTGTTTAATATTTCACAAAGCGTTTCTTCCGTTCCGCACACACTCAGTTCCAGCTGCCTGCCGCCTTTCATCAGCGTCGTCAGTCCCTCCGGCGTATCGCTTGCCACAAGCTTTCCTTTGGAAATAATCAGAATATGGTCACACACCGCGCTGACCTCTGACAAAATGTGTGAGCTCAAAATAATAGTATGATTTTGAGAAAGCTCCTTAATCAGCGCCCTGATTTCAATAATCTGCTTGGGATCTAACCCCACCATAGGCTCATCGAGTATAATCACCTCAGGATAACCAATGATCGCCTGCGCGAGCCCTATTCTTTGCTTATAACCCTTTGAGAGATTTTTGATTAACCGCTCTTTCACCTCTGTAATCTGCGTCTGCTCCATAATTGTTTCAAGCTGTACTCTGCGCTCCGGTTTTTTTACCTGCTTTAGCTGCGCGGCAAAATTCAGGTACTCCCAAACTGTCATATCCTGATAAACAGGCGGCAGCTCCGGCAAATAACCGATGCATTTCTTCGCCTTTTTGGGCTCCTTTAAAATATCATATCCGTTGATGCGCACAGTGCCGCCGCTCGCCGCTATGTAGCCCGTCATCATGTTCATCGTGGTGGATTTCCCCGCCCCGTTTGGCCCTAAAAAGCCGTAAATCATGCCCCGCTCCACGCGAAAGGACAGGTCATCTACGGCTGTATGGTTTCCATATTTCTTTGTTAGATTTTTTACTTCAATCAATTACGATACCTCCCTGACACAGTATGATATTTTCCAAATTCTGTATCGTTTACCATTGTATGCAGAAAATTTGATTAAAGTATGATAAATCTGTGTTTTTTTTGTGTCCTAATCTCCTTTCTATGTCAAATGTTCTTCAAACCCTGCAAGGTAATTCACAAACTGCTGCGCCGTACGTCCTGAAATCCCGCCATGACTCAGCTCCCATTTATTGGCTTCGGCACGCAGCTCGTCGTCTGACATTGTGATACCTTGTCTGCGTGCAAGCGCGATTACAATGTGGAAATATTCTTTCTGCGAAGGCTTGGAATAATTTATGGTCACGCCAAAGCGGTTCACCAAAGAAAGCTTCTCTTCCATTGTGTCAGACTGATGCATGCCGTTTTCAACCTTGACATCACTTCTGTCATTCCATGTTTCTTTAATCAGATGCCTGCGGTTCGAGGTTGCATATATCAGAATATTATCCGGCCTTGTCTCCACACCGCCTTCAATCACTGCCTTCAAAAACTTATATTCTGTCTCAAACTCCTCAAACGACAAATCGTCCATATAGATGATAAAGCGATAATTTCTGTTTTTTATTTGTGCAATCACATTAGATAAATCTTTGAACTGATGCTTATAAATCTCAATCATACGCAATCCCTGCGGATAAAACGCATTCACAATCGCTTTGATGCTTGTGGATTTTCCTGTTCCGCTGTCGCCAAACAAAAGCACATTGTTGGCTTTCTTTCCTTCCACAAATGCCTTCGTGTTGTCAACAAGCTTTTTCTTCTGGATTTCATAGCCGATTAAATCGTAAAGCATCACCTTGTCCATATTGTTGATTGCGACAAACTCCACGTCCGCTCCATGACTGCTCTCCCTAATCCGGAATGCTTTGTTTAGTCCAAACATTCCCACGCCGTAAGCCTTATAAAATGCTGTCACACTGTCAAAGAATGCATTTTCATCGGCCGCCGTTTCCAGCTCTGCGCTGAGCGCAATAATTTTCTCGCTTACATTTTTATTGTACATCAGCTCCTTTTTTCCGATTGCCTTATAGTTGGAAAGCTGCGAAAAGCAGTCGATCTCAAGGTCTTTTTCAATCGCGGAAAAATCAAAATGAAACAGGTTTCGAAATACTCTGAAATCGTTTTTTGCAAAGTGGTTGACACTGCCCTCGTTTGCCCCGACTTTTTCACAGGTAATACTGAACGGATTCTCATTTGTCACAAGGTAAAATGTCAGGTAATTATGCCATAAATTATAGTTAAAGCCATAATCTGTTGCTACAATTAAGAGCCTTTTAAGCTGTGTGTAAATATCCTTTATTAACACCGGTTTTGAACTTGTGTTTTCTGCTGATTTTTCAGCTTCATAGCGACGAAAAATTTCCCCTAGCTGATAAAGGATACAGTCCTCGTCCATATCTCCGTACATAATTAGTTTTGATATCTCCCTATACATTTCTGTCTCTGTGCTCCTTTCTCTATTCTTCTCATTTATGACATATGTGTTATTTTATTCCTGAAATATTTCTTTTAATATATGACTTGCATTACCGTCATTTTATTCCTATAATATCTTTTACAACTTCCCCCGCAATAATGAGCCCTGCAACAGAAGGGACAAACGAAATGCTCCCCGGCGTCTGTCTTTTTATGACACTTGTGTCATTTTTCATTGCGACATCGGTGTCATTTTCAGGTGTTATCGGTTTCTCTTGAGAGTACACTACCTTGAGCTTGGGAATCCCCCTTTTTTTAAGTTCCCGCCGCATTACTTTTGCGAGCGGACATACGCTTGTCTCATAAATATCTGCCACCTGAAAGGCAGCCGCATCCAGCTTATTTCCTGCCCCCATTGAACTGATAATCGGCGTGTGCGCCTTGTATGCCTTCTCCACAAGCGCAATTTTCCCAGTCACTGTATCAATCGCATCTACTACATAATGATAGTCGCAAAAGTGAAAATCAGATGCCGTATCCGGCATAAAAAAAGTTTTATACGTATGTACCTTCGCCGCGGGGTTAATGTCGAGAATGCGTTCTTTTGCCGCATCCACCTTATACCGCCCGACCGTACTATGCGCCGCAATAATCTGACGGTTTATATTCGTAAGACTAACCTTGTCGTTATCAATTAAATCAAGCGCACCGACACCGCTGCGTGCAAGCGCCTCCACGACATATCCGCCGACGCCGCCGACGCCAAAAACGGCAACCCTTGCATTTTTCAGCTTTTCCATTCCCTCCTCACCTATGAGGAGTTCTGTTCTTGAAAATTCGTTTAACAAAATAAGTTATTCCTTTCCCTTACCCTGATCATATCCGTCAAGGAAGTGATGCTTTACACCGTTTTGTTTGTAGGCAATCACTGTACTCAAATTAACATTTTCAACACTTTTAAAAATATTATTTTCCACAAACGGATTGACTTTTTTGAGCTGTTTGATTAGCTGCTTGACCTCCCTGCGCTTAGAGGCATTTTCATGCTCATTTACAAATACACTGTTTTCGGTAAACTTACATGCACACTGTAAAAACGTTAAGTTATGATAATCACGCCACGCTTTAATGCTTTCTTCACGAATCAGATACATCGGACGGATCAGCTCCATTTCCCCGAAGTTTGTGCTGTGAAGCTTCGGCATCATGGTCTGCACCTGTCCCCCGTAGAGCATTCCCATCAGGATTGTTTCTATCACATCGTCAAAGTGATGCCCCAGCGCGATTTTATTGCAGCCAAGCTCTTCCGCTTTGCTGTACAAATGTCCGCGCCGCATCCGCGCACACAGATAACATGGCGAATTTTCGATTTGAAACACAGACTCAAAAATATCCGACTCAAACACTGTAATCGGAATGTTGAGCCGCCTTGCATTGTTCTCAATCAGCTGTCTGTTTTCTGGTACATAGCCCGGATCCATTACTATGAATTTCAGGTCAAAGTCAAATTTATTATGGCGTTTTAGCTCCTGAAAGAGCTTTGCCATTAGCATGGAATCCTTTCCTCCCGAGATACAGACCGCAATCCTGTCCCCTTCCTGTATAAGGTCATAATCACGTATCGCCTTTGTGAACCTGCACCACAGTTTTTTCCTGTGACGTTTTCTCAAATCCTGTTCTATATCAAGATAATCTGCTTTATTTTCTGACACTTGTGTCATATTTTCATTCATTGTCATCGGTTGCCTTTCTCTGTTTTGTATCGGTATGTTAAACTGAAAATGATTAATTTCAGTTTAACATTATTTTGCCGCAATCGCAATTTGTTTGTTTCAAAGCAGAAAAGCTGCCGCAATCTGCAACAGCCTTTCAATCTATTCAACAATGCAAAACATTTTTCTCATTATTCTTCAAATGGAATAACCGCTCCGTCGTATTCATCATTTATGTACTGCTTAATCTCATCTGACTTTAATACTTCAACAAGCGCCTTAATTCCTTCGTCTTCCTCGTGTCCTTCCTTAACCGCAATCACATTCACATAAGTCTTTGCTGCCTCGGAATCAGAAATCTCATATGCTACGGAGTCGTTTGCTACAGAGAAGCCTGCCTGCAATGCATAATTTCCGTTTAATACAACAAATGCTACCTCGTCCTTTACACGAGCCACCTGTGCTGCCTCAAGCTCCAAAATTTCCACATCAACATTCTTTGTTTCAATATCGTTGACAGTTGCCTCTAAGCCAGCGCCCTCCTTCAAAGTAAGAACGCCATTATCCTCAAGAAGAAGCAATGCCCTCGCCTCATTCGTGGTGTCGTTTGGAACTGCTATGGTATCACCGTCTGCAAGCTCGCTCAAATCCGACTTTGTTCCGGGATATATGCCAAACGGCTCATAGTGAATGCCGCCTGCATTTACAAGATGTGTACCCTGCTCTGCATTAAAGCTGTCAAGATAAGGAATATGCTGGAAATAGTTGGCATTAAACTCCTCACTTTCCACTACATTGTTTGGTAAAATGTAATCGTCAAATACGGTGACATCAAGCGTCCAGCCCTGCTCTGCAAGAATGGGAGCTGCCTTCTCAAGAATTTCCGCATGCGGTGTAGCAGATGCCGCTACCGTAATTGTGCCCTTGTTTTCCGCCCCGGCAGGTTCTGCCGCCTGTGTAGTCTCTGCATCAGCCTGCTCCGTCTCCGCTAAATTCTCTGTTGATTGTGCCGGCTCTACGGGGTTTGCAGCAGGCTCTGCATTTGAATCGTTTGACGAACCACAGCCTGCAAGTAAACCGACTGACAATATAGATGCACCCATAAGCGCAAATACTCTTTTTGTTACTAGATTTTTCATAATTTTATCCTCCTTTTTACGATAACCTCAAGTTTGTGTTTACACAAACTTGTAAGTGAAAGGAAAGTCTTTCACATTTTCTCCCTTTACGTTCCGTAATTCCTACTTGTTTAGTAGGTATAAAAGGAATATATCACTTATGCATATATCTGTCAACTGTTTTTTGTATATTTTTCTATATTTTTCCAATGTACCAAAAAATGTACAAAGATCACGATTTTGACCACAAATAACAATATGCCTGTGTTCTTGCAGCAAACCGTGCTGTTTTCAATAATTTCCCGATCTCCTTTTTCGTAAACCATTTCGGTTCGATTTCTTCCACCGTTGATGTGCTTGCACGAAATGCACCCTTGGCCTTTCCTACCACACACACATTTATCTCATTGCTGAAACCAACCGCACTGTAACTCGGGCCTATCAAATCGTCAATTTCATACAACTCCAATCCGGTCTCCTCCCACAGCTCACGTTTCGCGCTCTCAAACGGCTCCTCACCCTCGTCAATAAGACCTGCCGGAAAATTGTATACCCAGTCTCCCACCGCCATGCGAAACTCCTTATTAATCAAAAGCCGCTCGCCGCTCTCGTCTGTAACGATGATAACCACCGAATCCGGCTTCTTTCCGTTTAATGCCTCCAGCGTGTCAAGCGACTTATTACGGCTTATAATCTCGTATATTTTTTCCTTATTATCCACCGTCTCATATGCAATGTCATAGCGTGTAATGAATTTTCCTTCTTCTTTTTTCTGAATTCCTTTAAATTGCATTTTCCTCACTCCTTCTTATTGCTCCTGTTCACAACCGACAAAAGCGTGCGCACACGCACACGCTTTTAAAACATTAAACTTCAAATCAGTCAATATCAATAAAATCCATATCGTCATCATCATTTGCAAGCATACTCTTTGCCTTCTGTCCTCTCTGCTGCGGTACATTCTGCGGCGGACGATTATTCTGCGGCGCAGGTCTTCTCTGCCCCTGCGGCTGCCCGTTCTGTCCCTGCGGCGCAGGACGACGCACAGGCTGACCGCTTGGCGATGCCGGACGACGCGGCTGTTGCCCGTTCTGCCCCTGTGGCACAACATTTTGTCCCTGCGGTGCAGGGCGACGCGGCTGTCCGCTTTGTCCCTGCGGCACAACATTTTGTTCTTGTGGTGCCGGACGGCGCGGCGGCTGTTGTCCGCCTCCTTGCGATGCCGGACGACGCACAGGCTGCCTTCCTGTGCCCTGCGGTGCCGGACGACGCATAGGCTGTGGAGCGGGTTCATCGTCCAATTCATCAATATCTTCTATATCATCATCGTAATCATCCGAATAGTCATCATCTTCATCATAGTCGTCATAAGAGCCGTCATTACCCTTTAATTTTACAAACAAAATCAAAATTACTGCTACTAATATAACAATAACAGCGCCCATTGCTATAATCGGAACAAGATTACCGCTTAGAACATTTGTACTCGGAACAGTAACATTTTCTGCCGTATACGGATATCTTTGATATACGCCGTTGTCTCTGTCAAGTAAAAACCAGCCTTCTTCGCCGTTTTGCTTTTGCGCATAGACGATAAAAAACGACGTTCCGTTTCTGTATGCGTTTATTTTTTGGTTATTCCAGTCAAGTTTCACAAACTCAAATCCAGGCATGATATATGGTACTTCCTCAACATTCATATAAATTATGCCTGCATACTCATCTGCACCGGAATTGCTTTCCTGCTTTGGAGGCTCCTCCTCCTGTGGCTGCGTTTCCGGCTCTGTCTGTCCCTCAGCATTTTCCGCGCCTATAATTTCTGAAATCGCCGGATCATCAGGCACATTGTCAAACGTTACCATATCTGAACGGATAAAGCCGTTAATGTCCTTATCATTGTGCTTAATCGTAACCTGATACCACTGTTTACCGTCCGTACCTGTCGTTTCGCCCGTCACCGCCACCACAATCCCGCGGCTTACCGTCGCAACTTTCTCGCTGTCTGTCGATGCGCTCTTTCTGACATTGACACTGCTGCTCTTAACGGTAGCTACTTTTGGATCAGTGGCTGTAACCGACGCAGACGCGTCCGCATTTATTGATGCGCCTGATCCGCTGCTTGAGGAAGCATCGACTGTCGGCAGTGTTGATGAACCGCTTCTGTCAATCAAGTCAGCACGAATAAATCCCTTCGTGTTCGCATTCACATACACCTGATACCACTGTTTACCATCCGTACCTGTCGTTTCACCAATAATATCAACAGTGCCTCCTTTTGCAACACTTCCAAGCTGATTGCTTGATGTATCCGCGGTCTCCCTGATTTTTGCGCTCTCCACCTTGACAGTGCCTTTCTCATCGGCAAGACACACCATTGTCATGCTTAATATCAAGCAAAACAGCAATGCCGCAAAAACATGCTTCACGTTTCCTCTAATGTTTCTCATTGTAGTCCTCCTTCTGTATTTCACCCATTATATCAATTATGTTCTATGCTTCGTCAATTGCTTTTCCAATATCGTTTCTCATGTACTTATTGTCAAAATCAACCCATTGCGTTGCCGCATACGCATTTTCACGTGCCTCCTTTAAATCGGCACCCTTTGCAGTCACGCCAAGCACACGTCCCCCATTCGTAACAAATCTGCCCTTCTCATCCAGCTTCGTTCCTGCATGAAAACAATAGTAACCGTCCCTGCCTTCGAAATTTTCCAGTCCCCTGATTTCCAGTCCTTTTTCGTACTTTACGGGATAGCCGTCACTTGCAAGCACAACGCAGACTGCCGCATTCTCCTCAAACTGCAAATCAATTTCGTCCAGCCTTCCGTCAATGCATGCATCAAACACATCTACAATATCATTTTTCATACGCGGAAGCACCACCTGCGCCTCGGGATCGCCAAAACGCGCGTTGTACTCTAACACCCGCGGCCCCTTCGGCGTCAGCATTAATCCGAAAAAGATAATACCTTGAAACGCCCTGCCCTCTGCCGCCATTGCGTCAACCGTTGCCTGATAAATATGCTCCTTACAAAACGCATCGACTTCTTCTGTATAGAACGGGCTTGGCGAAAACGTTCCCATTCCGCCTGTATTCAATCCCTGATCGCCGTCCTTTGCACGCTTATGGTCCTGCGCGGAGGTCATGGTCTTGATTGTCTTTCCGTCAACGAAAGAAAGTACGGAAACCTCGCGCCCTGTCATAAACTCTTCTATGACCATACGGTTTCCGGCAGTTCCAAACTGCTTATCAAGCATAATTGACTTTACGCCTTCCTTTGCTTCCTCTAAGGTATTGCAAATCAGAACGCCCTTTCCAAGCGCAAGCCCGTCCGCCTTTAAAACAATCGGAAAATCCGCTGTTTCAAGATATGCGAGCGCTTCTTCCGCATCATCAAAATTTTCATATGCCGCTGTGGGGATATTGTATTTTTTCATTAAATCTTTTGAAAATGCTTTGGATCCCTCAAGGATTGCCGCATTTTTTCTCGGACCAAATACCCTTAATCCTGCCGCCTCAAAAGCGTCCACGATACCGCCCACAAGCGGATCGTCCATTCCGATAATCGTAAGGTCAATTTCCTTTTCCTTCGCAAATGTTACTAATTTATCAAACTCCATTGCACCGATTTGCACGCATTCTGCAATCTGTCCGATGCCTGCATTTCCGGGTGCACAGTAAATCTTATCCGCCTTCGGGCTTTTTGCCACGCTTGCCGCGATTGCATGCTCCCTGCCGCCGCTTCCTACAATTAAAATCTTCATTTCTAAATATGCTCCTTCCAGTATATGCAAGTTTGACAGCCAACACAAACCTGACAGTCGAAAAGTTTAATTTCCAACCTGCTTTTTATTTGCAATCATGTCAATCGCCTGCGGCAGAATCTGCCACTCTGCCTGCTCCATAACGCGCTTTTGCAGCGTTTCTGGCGTGTCGTCCGGCAAAACTTCAACCGCCTTCTGTAAAATAATCGGGCCGGTATCCGTCCCCGCATCGACATAATGCACCGTAGCACCCGTTACTTTCACCCCGCGCGCAAGCGCCGCCTCATGCACTTTTAAGCCATAAAATCCTTTCCCGCAAAACGACGGAATCAGCGAAGGATGAATATTAATAATACGTCCCTCATATTTTGCTGTCATCGCAGGCGGAAGTACCACCAAAAAGCCTGCCAGCACAATTAAATCAGGATTTACCTCGTCCAGACATGCCATAAACGCCTCGTTAAATAGCGCCCTGCTTTCAAAATCTTTTGGTGAAACCGCTTTCGCTGCTATCCCCTTATTCCTTGCCCGTTCCAGTGCAAACGCATTTTTATTATTACTGATTACCTGCACAATTTCCGCATTGCTGATCTTGCCTGCATCAATGGCATCCATAATCGCCTGTAAGTTTGTGCCGCCGCCTGATACGCACACGCATACTCTTAGCATAACGTCACTCCTTTTTCGCCGTCCTGAATGTCACCGACTACATAGCAGTTCTCACCTGCCGCCACAATCGCTTTCATCGTCTTATCAACATCTGCGGCATCTACTGCCACAATCATTCCAAGTCCCATATTATAGGTATTGTACATCATCTGCGCTTCAATGCCGCCCTTTTCCTGCAAAAGCTTAAAGATAGCAGGAACCTCATAGCTGTCCTTCTTCACGACTGCTTTGACGCCGTCGGGAAGCATTCTTGGAATATTCTCATAAAAGCCGCCGCCTGTAATATGGCTGCACCCCTTCACCTGAACACCTGCGTCCCTGATTTCCTTCAATGCCCTCACATAAATTCTCGTAGGCTCAAGCAATGCCTCTCCGAGTGTCTTTCCCAGTTCGTCATAATATGTATCAAGGCTCTCTTTGGTCATCTCAAATACCTTTCTGACCAGTGAAAATCCGTTGCTGTGCACACCGCTTGACGCAATGCCGATCAGCACATCCCCTGCCTTTAAATCGTTTCCTGTGATTAAATCCTTCTCGTCAACCACACCGACTGCAAAGCCTGCAAGGTCATACTCGTCCTCCGGCATCAGTCCCGGATGCTCCGCCGTCTCGCCGCCAATCAGAGCCGCGCCGCACTGCTTACAGCCCTCTGCCACGCCCTTTACAATTGTCGCAATCTTTTCCGGCTCATTCTTTCCGCATGCAATATAGTCGAGGAAAAACAACGGTTCTCCGCCCGCGCATGCGATGTCATTCACACACATTGCCACACAGTCAATGCCAACTGTATCATGCTTGTCCATCAAAAATGCAAGCTTAATTTTTGTCCCGACGCCGTCCGTACCTGACACAAGTGTCGGTTTTTCCATGTTTTTTATTTTCTCCAGTGAGAACGCTCCCGAAAATCCGCCAATCCCGCCAAGCACCTCAGGGCGCATGGTTTCCTTGACATACTTTTTCATAAGCTCCACTGACTTGTAGCCGGCTTCGATATCTACGCCTGCATTTTTGTAATCCATTGTAAATCCTCCATTCCTATTTTTTTCAAACATTCTCTATTTTTTCAAATATTCTTTATATCCGATTTCCTGCAATTTTGCGTCCTTTGCTTCCACCTGCTCCTTTAAGCTCTTTGTGTAAGCCTTCAGTTTATCCAAAAGTGCACTGTCTGATGTTGCCAGAATTTTTGCCGCAAGAAGTCCCGCATTTGCGCCTCCGTTTATGGCAACTGTTGCTACCGGAATTCCTGAGGGCATCTGCACAATTGAATACAGTGAGTCCCGTCCCCCAAGCGATGTGGTGTGCATAGGAATGCCGATTACCGGCATCGGGAAAATCGCGGCGCACATTCCGGGAAGGTGTGCTGCCATTCCTGCTCCTGCTATAATAACCTTAAAGCCTTTTTCCTCTGCTGTTTTTGCATATTCAAAAAATACGTCGGGCTCCCTGTGTGCGGAGATAATTGTCATTTCATAGGAAACGCCAAGCTCCTCCAAAATATCCGCCGCCTTTGCCATAACAGGCATATCCGAGTCTGAACCCATTACAATACCAACCTGTGCCATATTCATCCTCCTAAGTCTCTATTTTTACCACTTTTAAAGCCTGCGAATTTGTGCCTTTGCACAAATTTGCCAGTTGAAAATTTTAATTTTCAACTTTTCTTAATTATAGTTTACAAATATTACAGTAATACGTCAACTTAAAACGACAAAAGTTTTTCAATTTTCATCATTCCATTTCGTCAAACGCCTTATTCAGCTCCTGCGTTCCCTCCAGCACAAACCTGCCGTTCTCAATAATCGGACGTTTCGAACCGTCCTCATAGCATGCCGTAATCAAGCCAAGCTCATTATAAGGGATTGTGATGTCCGTATGGCATGCAAAATAAGCCTTTGACGGATCTGTATGACGCAAAATCGAAATCGAATTGTCCTTTGCCACAATCTCCCTTCCGTCTTCATTATAGAGCTTTACGTCCTCTTCCCTGGAATAGCAGGTATCCCCCACCGCAAAATGCGGCCCGGTCTTCTCCGCAATCAAAATCGGAAAGAGCTTGGAAATGCCATACTTTTTGGCAACCATATATGCCGTCGTATTTGTTCCGATTGCAAACTCTCCCATTGGAAGTGCTTCATAGTTGAACAGCACATTTTCTTTGATATATTTTTTATTTTCTTCCTCCTGCGCAAAATTGGTACAGGTATAATCTGCAATCATTCCGTCCTGAAAGTCGATTTCGAGATTGCGGTACTCCAGCTCACTCAAAAAGACATTGCTTACAAAAAGCTTTCCATTCGTGCCCTCAAGCACAGGGGACGTAAAAACCTCTCCGACCGGAATGTTAACATCCGCCACGCAATTCTCAAACACCGCCTCTTTGTCCGGATTTTTCACCTGATAAAGCTGCACGCGCAAATCGGTCTTGTTGCCGTTCATTCCCTTGATTTCCACATATTTGGCTCTGTTTAAAGTTTCTACAATAATCGCCTGTATCCGCTCATATGTCTTGTAGTCAAGCGTGTTCAATTTTACTGTCTCGTCAAAAATCTCCTCAAACCGTTCGCCAATATCCGGTAACGGAAACGCGATAACCGTAAAGCTGCGCTCCTCTCCGATAATGTACTGATTGACAATTTCGGCAGACGCGCCCTTGTACTCCGCAGAAAGCTTTTGCTGCTCAGGGCTTAGCTTACATGCCTCAGCCTTGCTCTGCGGCGCAAACGGCTCCTCGCCAAAAACCTCAATCACCGCCGGACCTGCATACAGTCTTGCCATATCCTTCACATTCTCATAAGCAAGCTTTAATACCTCAAGCTTTCTGTTGACCAGCTTTTTATCCAAAAACAGCGCGATATCGTCTTTATGATCATAACGGTACTGTTTGTTTGCGTCAGCTCCGTAGTACCCCGATTTTCCAACACCCTTTTTATGGAAAATACTGTCATTTGCCCTGTATATCGCAGGCTTTAAGCCCATTTTTTCAAAATTTTGAATCGCTGCTTTGACAATCCGCTCAAAACCAAGCACATAAATGACATCAACTGTTTCTTTTTTGCCCAAAGGCTTTCCTGCCTTTTCAAATCCAATGCGGTAGCCCTCCGTATACGTATCCGCAATCAACTGAATGCGCTCCTTGGAAAGCCCCGCCAAATACCGGGAAAGCTTCTCCGTTTCAGGTGTAATAAACTCACCGTATTTATATAAATAACTTATGTTATCTAAATCACTGTCCATGATAATGCGAACCGCAAAATCATGCGCCGTATCCACCTGCGTTTCCACTCTCCATTGCGCCGTAGTCTCCGAGTAGTCACTGACAAACCAGTACATTGTTTCCCGCACTTTCTCCCCGGAAGGCGCCTGCGCCCCGTCAGACATTGCATAAGAAAACATATTGTAAACTTCTACAAACAGCTCCATACGGATTACCAAATCCTCAAGCCGTTTTTCGAATGCATAAGGTATCATGCTCCGAAGCTCGGCATACAGAAATGACAAAAGTCTTCCCATATCCGTTCCAAGCATTTTACAGGCATACGTTGGGTTAGCATAGCAATTCTCATAATTCACGGAAAAAATATCCTCGTAAAGCTCCCTGTTGACACGCCGCAGTTCCTCGATTGCCGCGCGTTCAAAAAATCCCTGTTCCGCAAGCCTATACGCATTTATAATACGCTCCGCAAGCCCCGCAGTCTGCTTAAAATATTCCTGAAACTGCCCATGCACTTCCGCGTTTTGGGCAATTTCTTTCACCCTGTTATAGCACAATTCATAACGTTCCTCTATCATCGTCGCCATTCTTATAATCATGTTCCTTTCTGTTTAATATCCCAAATACAAAATAATGCCACCCTCAATCGCAGCAATTACATTTAACACAATTCCGGTAATCGGAAACAGCTTAAAAATATCCTTTTGCAACAAAGAGCGCACGCCAAGCACCATGCCAATCATCGCATAAATTACGGAAAGAAGAATTACCATTCCGTACTGCATCGGCGCGACACCATTTTCAAGGTATGTAAAATAGACTGCCGCCGCTACGGAAACGACTGCAATCAATCCAAGTAACGTTGACATAATACCCCAACGCGGGTTTTTCTTGTCTGTAAAAATGTAGCCTGATTTTTTGAATCTCCGAAACATACACACTTTCCTTTTCATACGAAATGGGCATTCCCTCTGAAATGCCCACGCCCCGACTTCATTAAAATAAAATTTTAGACCTTCCGCCAAGCAGCCTTCCACCGCTAATCAACAGCAAAATTCCGCTCGCAAGCCCCATTACAATTGAAATAATACCGATAACAATCGCAAGCGCTCCGGAACGTCCCATTGTCTTATAAATCTTCTCGTCCATGTCAATTCCCATGCCTTTCTATTCCTTATTTATTTTGCGCCATACTGCGCATAATATGTATCAATTGCCTTCTTCATCGCGTCATCAATCAGTACTCTGCCGTTGTAGTTTTTATTGTAGAGATACTCCACAACTTCTTCCATTGTGACAATGGCGCCTGTCTCAATCCCGTACATTTCACGAATTTCCGCAAGCGCATTCTGCTGCGTCTTACCACGCTCCTGGCGGTTTAAGCTCACCATAAGCCCCACCACGTCAACGTTTGCCTGTCCCTTTAATATAGGAAAGGTTTCTTCAATGGACTTGCCCGATGTTGTAACGTCTTCTATAATGACAACCCTGTCGCCATCATTTAAACTGCTGCCAAGAAGGATTCCCACATCACCATGATCCTTGATTTCCTTTCTGTTGGAGCAGTATTTGATATCCCTGCCGTAAAGCTCACTAAACGCCATTGTCGTTGCAACTGCAAGCGGAATGCCCTTGTAGGCCGGTCCAAACAGCACGTCAAAATCCATACCATAATTATCATGAATTGCCGTCGCGTAGTACTGTCCAAGCTTTCGTAGCTGCGAGCCTGTCACATAAGCGCCCGCGTTCATAAAAAACGGGGACTTCCTTCCGCTCTTTAATGTAAACTCTCCAAATTTCAGGACATTGCAGTCCACCATAAACTCAATAAATTCTTTTTTGTACTGTTCCATTTTGCCTTGAAACCTCCTAATTTTTACATTAGTATAAAGCCATACACTGATCTTACTCATTCTCATTTGAGCAAGTATAATATCTAGCGACATTTTACCATATAATCTAAAATTTATCAATCAGTTTCGGAAATCACATCATCATACAGCAATTTTTTAACACAACACAGTCCGTTATCCACTATCTGTCTCATTTCGATAATGGATAACGGACCGCTTCATTCACTTTAGACCCGCTTTATTTATAACACTTTTGCAACTTACTTCAATATCTGAAATGTCTTTGTAACTTTCCCAGAGTAATTACCAATTCCCTCAATGATTACTTTTCCTTTCCCCGGCTTTGTATTATTTTTGTATGTAATCTTGTAATCTTCATCCTCCCATAACAATTTTCCGCCATAGTATACGTCTACCATCGGCTCACAGGGCATACCCTCAAGATAGTAATCATCCTCAACCTCAATTGTCGTATAGATATTATTTCCAAGTTTCTTTGGGTATACCATCAATTCCGTCGATATTGTACCTTTTGTATAATCCGAAGAAATCATCGTGACATATACTTTAACCTTTTTAAACTTATATCCAAGTAAATTCATATCTGCGACAGAGTCAAAGGATACCTCATAGTCCTCCCCTTCCCGCAGCGTTTTGGAACCATCCTTGACAATTGGATGCATGTTATCCAAAGTATTCATTAACTGGATTTTTGACAGTTTCGAAATCTTTACCTTTTTGTAATCTTTGGGTGCAATCGTAAAAGTATACTCTGCACTCTTTCCGTAAAATTCATTCTTTCCTACGGCATACACCGTTCCTGTGCCGGCATGAACATTATTTTTATATACCAGTTTGTAATTTTTTGACGACAGTTTTTTACCGTCCATTGTAACAGTAACTTTCGGTTTCTGCGCCTTGCCGTTATAAGTATATGTTTTTTTTGTATCAACACTCAATGTAACTTTACTGGCGTTAATCTTTCCCTGCGCGTCAACAATTTTTACATTAACAAACTTCTTTGATGTATCACCAAAATAATTGCTGTTCTTTGTCAGCGATATCGACACCTTTACCGTTCCCGGCTGCGATGTACTTCCGCCGATTATCACATCGTAATCATCTTTGCTGACAGTCAGCACACCATCCTTTACAAGAACCGACTCCTTAATCGTTTCCGCAAGGTCAACACCCTCATACGCCAAATCTGCAATAGGTTCTATTGTCAGTTTGTTTGCTTTCTTTTGCGTTATCGTAAACGGTTTCTCTATTATTCCATCATATTCTCCCAATCCTGTTATGACTACGATGCCCTCACCACATTCAATATTGTTTTGACAGGTAACAGAATAATCAACATTTGGCAATAATTTAATCGTTTTTGCTTTGCCCAAATTTCCGTCTTCATCATAAGGTCTGTAGCTGTATTTGACTGTCACCTTCGGTTCAATTGTGCTTCCGGTGTACGCCATACTGCTTTTGCCAAATGTAACAAGGATCTTACCACAAGCATTCCCTGAAAGAGTGTCCTCCTCTTCTTCCGAAAACGGAATGCCGCCTCCAAGAAGATTTTCATCAACATATACGCTTACATTTGTTGCCTTGACGCGTTCCAGCGCTGCAAGCACCTTTTTTCTTGCATTGACTGTGGGCACATAAAAAGCAGCATATTTAGATGTACTCACTGCCGAAATAAAGAATGGATTTCCGCCAAACGTAACATCCTCCGAAAGCAAATTTACCCTTGTTATATTCTTTACTGACGTAAAAGCAAAATTTCCTATTTTTCTAACAGATTGAGGTAGTGTAATTACTTTCAGCGGAGTTTGTGTATATGCAAAAGCATCTTCGCCAATCTCAACTACCGTATCAGGAAGCGTCAGTTCCTCCTTTTTATAGGACGCAAGCAGCTGATTTACAACGGTCTTATTCTTATTATAAATCACGTCATCTTTCAGCAATATATAGGGATTAGATGCATCTATCTTTATTATTGTATCCTTTGATGTGTCAAACATCGGAAACGCCGATAATTTTAATGTTGCAGGAACAGACAGCTTTTGAAGATTCGGACCGCCTGCACCATATGCTTGTTCTATTGTTTCAAGATGCGTGCCAAGATTGAGTTCTTTCAAATTTTCGCTGTATATCGAAAGAATACTTGTGCAGGATTCCGGAACAGTGTATGACGTATTTCCTTTTGCATACGGATAAAATATCAGTTTTGATGCGTTCTTATTAAACAGGACGCCGTCAATTGACATATATTTTACATTTTCTTCCGATACAAGAATCTCCTTAAGCTTATCGTTCATCACGAAGAACGTACCATAATCGTCATCCTCATATGTATTCCCAATAAATGATGCCGGAAACGTAATACTCTCCAGATTCTCCATATATCCAACCATAGAAGAATCTACTTTTGTAATACCCTGATGTAAAATAAGCGTCACTACCTGTTCACCATAATCACACCAAGGGTAGTCTGTTTCCCCTATTGCACTCAAATCTCCAGTATAATATACATGCAGTGTGCCATTTGTAAGCTTCCAGTAAATTCCTGTTTCCACGTCAAAGCTCGCATCATCACCCGGTTCCTCACCTGTTATATAATCCAAATTCGGATCAATGGAAACGGTAACTCCGGTAACCTTCACAGCTGATAATGCATTTTCTATTTCATTCTTCACAGAGAGATTCGGAACGTAAATTGTTCCCGTTGCCTGTGCCGAGTAACCGAACGGATTGCTTTCAAAGGAAACATCCGGAGAAAGGATATTCAGCTTCAAGGGTTTATCTTTCCTGTAAAACGCCGATTCTCCAATCCATGTAACCGTATCCGGTACTGTATACTCCGGTTCCGAAAACGCGCGCATCATTTGATACAGCTTTGTCTTATTTTTATCAAACAACACATGGTTTTCATAAAAAAAGTTTGGATTTGATGCACTGATAATCAGTTCATCCGCTTCAAACGCGGTGCTTGAAATCTCTGCCAGAGAATCCGAAACCGTTACGGTTTTTAAATTAATTCCCCCTACCTCACCTGTAATAGATACGGTATTTTTGCCCAAAATTACTTTTTGCAGCTGATCAGAATACAAATAATCAATTGTTTTGCAGGAATCCGGAACAGTATATGTCTGTGCCGTTTTTCCTGCGGGATAATATATTAATTTTGTTGTATCTTTATTAAATAGAACACCGTCGATTGATGCATATTTTGTGTTGCCTGCCGAAACATTTATTTGATTGAGCTTATCATTCATCAAAAAGAACATACCATAATCGTCTTCCCCGTATTCATCGCCAAGAAATGATGCCGGAAAACTGACTTGCTCCAAATTTTCCATGTCTGACACCAAAGAAGAATGCACTTTTGTTATGCCCTCATGAAAAACAATATTGACCACTTCTTTATAATAATCTACAGAGTCCCCGTCAAAATCGAACCAAGGATAAAACGCGTCAATTTTGCTCAAATCTCCGTCATAATAAACATCGAGTGTTCCATCAGTGAATTTCCATTTAATCCCCGTTTCCGCATCAACATGCACGTCATCGCCCGCCTCGTCGTCTGTTGTATCATCCAGATTCGGATCAATGGAAACAATTACTTCCGTAACGTTCACCGCCGATAATGCACTTTCTATCTTACTCTTAACTTCGGCTGTCGGAACATAAATTGTTCCCTTTTCCGATGTTGAAAGTCCAAACGGATTTCCTTCAAAAGAAACTTCCGGAGAAAGAATATTCAATTTTATATTTTGGTCACAAAATGCTGCCAAATCAATCCATGTAACTGTATCCGGCACTGTATACTCTGTTTGCGAAAATGCACGCATCATTTGGTACAGCTTTGTCTTATTTTTGTCAAACAATACATGATTATCGTAGGAGAATTTTGGATTTGATTCGTTAATTACCAATTCATCTGCTTCAAATACAAACCCTCCAATATCTGATAAAGAATCTGAAAGTTTTACGGTTTTTAGATTCATTCCTCCGATACAATTTGTAATGGCCCTTGTATTTTTTGCCAAAATAACTGTTTGTAACTGATTTGAACATAGCCAGTTTATTGTCACACAAGAATCCGGTACAGTATATATTTGTGTCGTTTTTCCTAACGGATAAAACATCAGCGTTTCTTTTTTTGCATCAAAAAGAACACCGTCTATTGAAGAATAAACTTCATTTCCATCTGCAACATAAATATCTTGTAAGTCATAAGTAAAGCCAAATCCCCATGTCAGCATGCGAATTTCCACACAAGATGCCGGAATGCGAATCTGCTTTAAATTTTCCATTTTCCATATAAGACTGTGATCAAATCCTGTTATGCCCTCGTTTAAAACCAAGGTTTCTACCATTTTAATATAATCTGTTCCATTATAATTCTGCCAAGGATATTGTTCACACTGCGGTATTGTTCCATTGTAAGAAACGCTTAATTCTCCATCCAGATATGCCCATGTTATCCCTGTTGCGCTATCTGTTTCTCCCACTTGCGTATCGGTTGTTTCCTGATTTACAATTTCTTCTGTTTCCTCTGTAGAAAGAATTTCCGCCGCGGTTTCTGTTTCCTCTGTGGAGGAAGCTACATCATTCTCCGTACTCATTTCGACATCATGTGTCTTCGTTTCGTCCTTTTCTGTTTCATTTTCATGCTCCGTCATCTTTATCGCAGTTTCATCTTCCGCGGTTCCTGCCTCCGTTTCGGATACTTTCTCTACCAATTCCGTTTCATTTTCACGCTCTGCCGTTTCCGTCACCACGTCATCTGCAGCGATTTCTTCTGCAACAGAAACCAACGCACTTTCTGCCGAAACATAAACTGCATTGTTGAGCACCAAAACGGCTGCCAATACTCCCGCAAAAATGCCTTTTAATGATTTTCCCATTCTTATCACCCTTTCATATCCTGCATACCTTATTGTTTAATTGTTACAAAACCGTCATTCTTTGAAATGCCTTGTTTATCATTATATTAAAAGAAACAGAAAAATTTGGGCCATAAAAAGATTAATTTCTTTGCATTCTTATCTAATTGTGTGCATACAATTCCTTTAATTTAACAATTGCCGACTCCTTCATCGAGCCATACATACGTTCATATCTCTCATACTTTTTTATTTCAGGCAAAACTGTTGTACGAAAATACTGATCAGAATAATTTGAAGTCTCTAAATACTCACAAATCGCTTTTGCATTTTTCAGTGCACTGATAGCATCAAAATGCTCCTCCAAAAGAAACGTTTCTGCATAACCGTCTGTATTTATTTGCGCGGATGCCTTTGCATTTAATTCCCGCTTACACAGTCTGCACACCTTTTCTTCTTCGGAATTTTCCATTCCGCAATAACAAACCCAGCCCGAGTCACTCTTATATATTCTGCCTATGGCATCCCTTCCATAAAATTTCCGGACATTTTCTAACTCCTCCTTTGTAATATCAATTCTTCTGTTTTGCGCTGGAGATACTTCCACAATTTCATCCTGTTTTGTAACAAACTTCGTAACCTGAACGGAAACATCTTTCAGCATCTTAAAAAGTTCATATTCCATTTTTATACGGCAGTATTCTGTTGATAACTCCTTTTCTTCATTCACACAAACATCTCCAAATGTAATATTGGGAATTTCCACTGTCTCCTGAAATATGGTTTCAATCACTACCCTTACTTTCAGTCCTTTTATCGCATCGTGGCAATAGCTTTTTCCGGATAAGCTAATGGAAAGCTTCTCCGTATCCGTATCATAAAGAAAAAGGCTATCCAAAATTCTAAACGGAACAGATAAATTATAATCTAAATTACAAATCTGTCTTGATTCATTTTTCGGCATTTTCATTTCTTCCCGCTCTTGCGCCTTCACAATCGTACCACCAACAATGACCCCCATCAAATCAGCTGTAAATGTCGTATAATCCACATCAATTCCAATAATTGCATTGCCTCCCATGTGTTTCGCTTTGCGTATCAGCTGCTCCCGCGCCGCTTTTTCAGCCAAATCCAGTTTATCCTCATACATATTGCTCCTGACTCCAAAAAAATCGGAAACCGATGCATCCAGAGAGCTGAAAAATCCTGTGCCAATCACTGCTCTCGCACTTTCATATCCAATATAGGACACAATATCATATCCTTCCAAGTTATATCCCGATGTTAAAATCATATCTCTTCCCTCCTGTTATTGAAACCTTTGTTTCTGCACATACACTTCCCACGCTGCCAGCACCGCACCCCCCGCCGCGTAGCACAAAATATCCTCCCACGCAAACGACGTGCCAATCAGCGTCCGCAAAAACGCATTGTTCTCCACTCCCAACACTTCCACAATCCGAAAATACTGCAAAATCTCCACGCACACCGCAAAGCAAAATACCCAAAGCGGCATCAGGCGGACATGTTCCGGTATCCAAATCCGGACAAAACAATACACAACCACCACGACAATCACATCTCCCAAGTACGGGCGGACAAAGCGGTCATGCACAAACAGCGCAATCAGAACCTCAATCACCAGTAAAATCAGAAAAGCGACCGCGTACAACACTCTTTTTTTCATTCGTGTCATTTTTTCAACCATGCCTCCTGTCTTTGCTTCATCAGCTTTTTTCTCGGCATTTACGCTTAGCTCCTGTCCGGCGCTCCTGCGCTGATATCCGTATACATATCCAACAGCCCGACCGTTTCCGTTGACGGTTTTCCATAGCTGTGGCAGCATTTATGGGATACTTCTTTGTCAGCATCTGCCTCTTCGTCAAAAATGACGCTCATTCTGACAGCACCAAGCTCCAGCTCGCTGTCCAAATGCTTCAAAACCTCGTCAATCATTTTCTCATCATATTCCATACCGCTCACCATATCCTTTCCTCTATCAAAGCCAACCAATGAACCCCAACCAAAATCAGCCAAAAAGACTGACCACAAACGCGCATACCCACGCAATCACGCACTGCCCTGCCACCATTATCAGCGCCCATTTCGCGCCAAGCTCCCGCTTTACGGATGCCACCGCCGCCACACATGGCGTATACAACAGGCAAAACACCAGCAGCGCAGCCGCGGAAACAGGCGTGATTGCCGCACACAGCGCCTCCACACTGCCAAAGAGTACGGATATCGTTGACACAACGCTCTCCTTTGCCATAAATCCCGTAATCAGCGCCGTAGAAATCCTCCAGTCGCCAAAGCCAAGCGGCGCAAAAACAGGCGCGATAAAGCCTGCCGCTACGGCAAGGATACTCTCATGCGAATCTGACACTGCATTTAAGCCGATGTCAAAGTTCTGTAAAAACCAAATTACAATCGTGGCGATAAAAATTACCGTAAACGCCCGCTGAATAAAGTCCTTTGCCTTCTCCCACAAAAGCTGTGCCACATTTTTTGCGCCAGGCATCCGGTAATTTGGCAGCTCCATGACAAACGGCACTGCCTCGCCTTTAAAACAAACGGTCTTCATAAAAAGCGCCGTCAAAATGCCAACCAAAATACCTCCCACATAAAGTCCAATCATCACAAGCGCCCTGTATTTTTGGAAAAATGCCGCCGTAAAAAACGCATAAATCGGCAGCTTCGCCGAACAGCTCATAAACGGCGTGAGCAAAATCGTCAGCTTTCTGTCACGCTCCGAGGGCAGCGTTCTGCTTGCCATAACCCCCGGCACTGTGCAGCCAAAGCCAATCAGCATCGGCACAATGCTGCGCCCCGAAAGCCCGATTTTACGCAGCAGCTTATCCATCACAAACGCCACGCGCGCCATGTAACCGCTGTCCTCCAAAAGCGACAGGAAAAAGAACAGCGTCACAATCGTCGGCAGAAAGCTCAAAACACTTCCCACGCCGTTAAAAATGCCGTCAAGCACAAGCGACTGTAATACCACGTTTACATTTCCCGCCTCCATTGCAAGCGTTACCGCATCTGTCAGCTTTCCGATGAGAAACTCCAAAACTGCCGACAGCCCCGCCCCGACAACGTTAAACGTCAGCCAAAATACCAGCCCCATAATGCCGATAAAGGTCGGAATTGCCGTATATTTCCCTGTTAATATTTTGTCAATTTTTGCACTCCTTGCATGTTCCCTGCTCTCTCCCGGCTTTACCACCGTTTCCCTGCAGATTTTGTTGATAAACGAAAAACGCATATCCGCAATCGCTGCCGCCCTGTCAAGCCCGCGCTCCTTCTCCATTTGGCAGATAATGTGCTCCAACGTTTCCTGCTCATTTTCGTCCAAACACAACCGCTCCAGTATCAGCCTGTCACCCTCCGCAAGCTTCGCAGCCGCAAACCGCACAGGCACGCCTGCACGCACAGCATGATCCTCAATCAGGTGCATAATGCCATGCAGACACCGATGTACCGCTCCATTATGGTCTTCTGCCTCGCAAAAGTCCTGTCTGCCGGGACGCTCCTGATATTTTGCAACATGCATTGCATGATCTGTCAGCTCCACAATCCCCTCATTTTTTGCCGCGGAAATCGGCACGACGGGAATGCCAAGCAGCTCCTCTAACTCGTTGACGCGGATTGCACCGCCGTTTTCCCGCACCTCGTCCATCATATTTAACGCAAGCACCATCGGAATATCCAGCTCCAAAAGCTGCATGGTCAGGTACAGATTGCGCTCGATGTTGGTCGCGTCCACAATATTGATAATTCCTTTCGGATGCTCGTCCAGCACAAAATTTCTTGTCACAATCTCCTCGCTCGAATACGGCGACATGGAGTAAATGCCGGGAAGGTCGGTAACAAGTGTGTCGTTTTTTCCACGAATTGCACCCTCCTTTTTATCCACCGTCACGCCGGGAAAATTTCCCACATGCTGGTTTGCACCCGTAAGCCGGTTAAAGAGCGTTGTCTTTCCGCAGTTTTGATTTCCCGCAAGCGCAAACGTGATGCGCTCCTTGTCCGGCAGCGGATGCTCGTTTGCCTTGACATGGTACTTTCCGCCCTCGCCAAGTCCCGGATGCTGCGTTTTTGCCCTGCGCCCGCCCGTTTCTTTGTTCTGCTGTGTATTGTTTGCACTTTCACGAACATCTGTTATCTCTATTTTTGCAGCGTCCGCAAGGCGCAGCGTCAGCTCATAACCATGTATGCGAAGCTCCACCGGATCACCCATTGGCGCATATTTTATCATGCTCACTTCTGCGTTTGGTATCACGCCCATATCAAGAAAGTGCTGCCGCAGCGCCCCCTCTCCGCCGACTGCTAAAATTGTAGCGGTTTTTCCGATTGGTAAGTCCTTTAATGTCATGTTTTATCCCTCAAATCCTGTTATCATATTTTCATACTATTACTATACTCTATTTTCCATACATTTTCAGCCTTATTTCATCATTTTTTTAATTGACTTATGATAAATTTTTCTCTATCATAAATAACATGGTAGTGTGTAAAACATTAAGAAACGCTAAAGCTGCCAAAAACACAGCCTAAGTGTTTCTAAATGTTTGGAAAAACGCCCAAGGGCAGACGATGAAAAATTAAACATTAGGAAGGATTTGACAAATGAGCGAAAAGAAAATTATGCTGGGCAACGAAGCGATTGCCCGCGGTGCATTTGAGGCCGGTGTAAAGGTATCGAGCGCATATCCCGGAACACCGAGCACCGAAATCAGCGAAAACATTGTAAAGTATCCTGAAATCTATGCGGAATGGGCACCGAACGAAAAGGTCGCTATGGAAGTGGCAATCGGTGCATCTATCAGCGGCGTGCGTGCAATGGCGTCCATGAAAATGGTCGGCGTCAACGTGGCAAGTGATCCGCTTTATACGGTTTCATATATCGGCGCAAACGGCGGACTGGTACTGGTCGCAGCCGACGATCCCGGATTGTATTCCTCACAGAACGAGCAGGACTCGCGCTGCGTGGCGCGTGTCGCACAAGTTCCTGTACTGGAGCCCTCCGACTCGCAGGAAGCTAAGGATTTCACAAAGCTTGCCTTTGAATACAGTGAAAAATATGACACGCCTGTCATGGTTCGGACCACGACAAGACTTGCCCATTCACAGGGACCTGTCACGTTAGAAGAACAGCAGGAGGTTCCTGACAAGCCCTACGAACGAAACGCGGCAAAGCATGTTATGATGCCGGCAAATGCAAAGGGACGCCACGTCCACGTAGAAAACCGTCTAAAGCAGATGGCGGAAGATGCATGCGGTTTTGAAATCAATAAAGCAATTTACCGAGATACCAAAGTCGGATTTATCACCAGCGGTATCCCTTATACATATGTAGAAGAAGCCATGCCCAATGCAAGCATCTTAAAGCTTGGTCTGGTACATCCGCTGCCACGAAAGCTGATTGAGGAATTTGCATCAAAGGTGGAAAAGCTCTACATCTTTGAAGAGCTTGAACCGCTCATTGAGGAGCAGGTAAAATCATGGGGCATCGAATGCATCGGAAAAGAGCTGTTCACAGTACAGGGGGAGTACAGTGCAAACATGATACGCGAGCGCGTGCTTGGCGAAACGCTTAACCTTGCCGCTGCCGCACAGGTTCCGGCACGCCCGCCTATCCTCTGTCCGGGCTGCCCGCACAGAAGTACCTTCTCCGTATTGAAAAAACTTGGTATTCATGGCGCAGGCGATATCGGCTGTTACACACTTGGCGCAGTTGCTCCGCTCAACGTCATTGACACGACAGTCTGCATGGGCGCGTCCATATCCACGCTGCATGGAATGGAAAAAGCAAAGGGCAAAGATTATATAAAAAACTGGGTTGCATTAATCGGCGACTCGACCTTTTTACATACAGGTGTCAACTCGCTGATGAACATGGTATACAATCAGGCGACAGGCACTGTAATGATTCTTGATAACTCTACAACAGGTATGACAGGCCATCAGGATCACGCCGCTACCGGTAAAATGCTCAACGGAAAAGAGACAAAGGCAATCAGCCTCTATCATCTCTGCAAGGCAATCGGTGTTGAGCATGTGTATGAGGTTGACGCCTTCGATATTGACGAGCTGGAGGCTGTCGTAAAACGTGAGGTTGCACGCGATGCGGTTTCCGTCATTATCGTATGCGCCCCCTGCGCTTTGTTAAAATCGCAGGCTACGAAAGCAAAATGCGTCACAATTCCCGAAAAATGCAAGAAGTGCGGTATGTGCTTAGTTCCCGGCTGCCCTGCACTCACAAAGAATGCAGACGGCACCGTCAAGATTGATGATACGATGTGTAACGGCTGCGGACTTTGTATGAAGCGCTGCAAATTTGATGCTATAGAGCGCAAAAGTTGAAGGGAGGATATAGATAAAATGACAACAAAAAATATAATGATCGTCGGTGTAGGCGGTCAGGGTACACTGCTTACAAGCCGCATTCTTGGCGGTATCACCACAAAAGCAGGGTTTGACGTAAAGCTCTCCGAGGTACATGGAATGGCGCAGCGTGGCGGAAGTGTTGTAACCTTTGTGCGCTACGGCGACACTGTATCGGAACCGATTGTCGAAGAAGGGCAGGCGGACGTGCTGATTGCCTTTGAGCGTCTTGAGGCGCTTCGATATGCACATTTTCTCAAAAAGGACGGCGTTATTATTGTCAATGACCAGCGCATAGATCCGATTACAGTTGTGACAGGCGCCGCACAATATCCGGAAAATATCATTGAGGAGCTTGCGAAAAACCATAATGTGATTGCCATAGACGCGATGGCAGAAGCAAAAAAATTAGGAAATCCGAAGGTTTTCAATACCATTATTATCGGTGTTGCTGCAAAGCGCATGGATTTTGAAAAGGAAAAGTGGATTGAAGTAATCGAGCAGACCGTTCCGCCAAAGACAGTTGACATCAATAAAGCCGCATTTGAAGCAGGATATGCAATCTAATTCGTGAAAAAATTCACACACATTAGAAACTATTTTACAAGACAAATCTTATTTTTTGTCTTATCATAAAAACAGCTACTTTAACAGAATAGAGGGGGATAATATTTAAAATGTTAAAACAAATATCAATATACGCGGAAAACAAAAAAGGCGCCATGCAGAATATCACTCAAATTCTGCTGGACAACCAAATCAATATCCTAGGCTCCGTCACCAACGACAGCGCCGAGTACGGGATTGTGCGCATGGTCGTATCCGATCCCGAAACGGCTTGTAAAGCGCTCAATGAAAGCGATTATCTGTGCCGTATGGTCAATGTCATCGGCGTGGAAATTACGGACGAAGTCGGAAATCTCAATAAGCTTTTAAGCTTTATCAGTGACGGAAACATCAGTTTGGATTATCTGTACCTGTCCTTTAACCGCCAGTCAGGAAAGCCGATTATGGTGTTCCATACGGAAGATCCCGGAGCAGTGGAAAATGTGCTGAAGCAAAAAGGGTATACCGTACTATAATATAGCCGTTCTAAAATGCAAAGGCTGTACACTCTCCGAAAGTAAAGTGTACAGCTCTTTTTCTATCGTCAACAATTTTTATCTAAAATCCTACGAATCAAACGAAATTCTGACAGCCTCCGAATACGAGGTAATGCCTTCCAGCACATACTCCGAACCACTCATGCGAAGCGTCCTCATGCCTTCCTCAATCGCCTTCTCCTTGAGCACGTCCGCACCCTGTCTTGCACTGACAATCTTTTTTAATGCCGGCGTCATTTTCATAATCTCATACACACCGATACGCCCTTTATAGCCTACATTGTCACATTTTGAGCAGCCGCAAGGCTCATAGATTGTAATCTCTTTGTCCTCGTCCACGCCCATAAACCGCTTTTCATCCACAGTCGCCTGTCTTGGCTTTTTGCACATCGGGCAAAGACGTCTTACAAGTCGCTGTGCGATAACACCAATCACAGAATCGGCTATCAGATACGATTCCACACCCATATCCTCCAAACGCGTAATCGAGCTTGCCGCCGAGTTCGTATGAAGCGTACTCACTACCAAATGTCCCGTAATCGACGCCTGCACCGCAATCGACGCCGTCTCACCGTCTCGAATCTCACCGATCATGATGATATCCGGATCTTGTCGCAGAATCGAACGAAGCGCACTCGCAAACGTAAGTTCTGCTTTAGGATTCACCTGAACCTGATTAATACCATCAATATTTGCCTCGACGGGATCTTCAACCGTTATAATATTCACACCGTCCGTATTCAACTCGCTGAGCGCCGTATAAAGCGTTGTCGATTTACCGCTACCGGTCGGTCCCGTAACAAGTAAAATTCCATGCGGATTACTGATAATATAATCAAACTGCTCCAGCTCATAGGGTTTTAAGCCAAGCTGGCTCTTTTCCCTCGTGAGCGCCATTTTCGCGGTAAGTCGCATAACAACCTTCTCACCAAAAACTGTCGGCAGAATCGAAACACGAATATCATACTCCACATGGTCTACAACCTGTGTGATACGTCCGTCCTGCGGCTTTCTCTTCTCGGAAATATCCATGCCGCCGATAATCTTGATACGCGCAATAATCGCAGGCAATACCGACACATTGTAGGTTGCTTTCTTCTGCATGACACCATCGATACGATACCGGACACGAATATATTCCTCCATCGGTTCAATATGTATATCCGACGCCCTCTGGCGTACGGCAAGGTCAATCATTTCCTTGACCAGTTTTACAATCGGAGAACTGTTGATATCCTCCTGCTCCTGCTCGTCTACCTCAACCTCAAGCCGTTTTTCCTTCGCATACTGGTTCAGGGCGCTCTTCATCTCGTTCTGACCATGATACTTGTCAATCGCAAGCATGATGCTTCGCGTCGTTGCAACCACAGGCTCAACCTGATAGTTGGTAATAATCGAGATATCCTCCTGCGCATACGTATCCAGCGGATTTTCCATTGCCACACGAAGCACGTTTTTATTCTTTTCGCTGAACGCAAACGGTATCATTGTATACTTTTTCAGGATATTGACCGGCACAAGCTTCGTAACCGCACTATCCACATTAATATTCTGCAAATCCACAAGCTCAATGCCAAGCTGCTGGCTTAACGCCATCGCAATATCGTCCTCTGTGATGATGCCCTCATCGACAAGCGTCACACCGAGCTTCATTCCGGTCTTTTTCTGCTTTTCCAGCGCTCTCATAAGCTGCTCCTGTGTAATCGAGCCGGCCTCTACGAGCAAATCACCAAGTCGTACTTTTTTTCTATTAAAATCCATTGAAAACCTCCACGTCCTTTATAAAAAAATGTACTGCCATATCCCTTATTATAAATGCCAAACTGCCAAATTGCAATCATTTCAGGCATAAACCCCTTTTATGTTACTGTTCACTCCGTTCCGGCAACAGGTAAAAATCCATGCACAATCACCTTTGACTCTGGATTTTTCCCCCGCTATGATACGCACTCTTACGGAATTAGCAGTAAATGCTAATTGTTGTCCGAATAAAAACGTTTATACCACTGCGCAAAATTCCGAAGTCCGTCCCTAAGACTTGTGTCCGGCTTAAAGCCAAAATCATGCTCCAACGCACTCACGTCCGCATACGTAATCTCAACATCTCCCGGCTGCATTCCTACAAGTTCCTTATGCGCCTCAAAATCATAATCATCGGGAAGCACTTTGGCCGCCTTTAGCTCCTCCTGCAAAATCTCCACAAAATCCAGGAGATTTTCCGGCTGGTTGTTTCCGATATTATAAATCTTATATTTCACGCCGTCCTCATTGGGAAGCGGTGCACACTGCATCACTGCCTGTACACCCGTTACAATGTCGTCAATATACGTAAAGTCGCGCTTGCAGTTTCCATAATTGAATATCTTGATTGTCTCATTTTTAACAAGCTTATTGGTAAAACCAAAATACGCCATGTCAGGACGCCCCGCCGGACCATATACCGTAAAAAACCGAAGTCCCGTAGACGCAATTCCATAGAGCTTCGAATATGCATGTGCCAATAGCTCATTTGACTTTTTCGTCGCCGCATACAGGGATACGGGATTGTCAACCTTGTCCTCTGTCGCATACGGAATTTTTTTGTTGCTTCCGTATACAGAGGAGGAGCTTGCATATACCAGATGCTCCACACCTGTTTTTCCATTGTCATAGCTGTGACGGCATGCCTCTAGGATATTGTAAAACCCGATGAGGTTTGACTCGACATATGCATCAGGGTTGTCAATACTGTAACGCACACCTGCCTGCGCTGCAAGGTTGACGATTACACTTGGCTGATGTGTTTCAAAAATTTCGTCAATGCAGCCCCGATCCGCAATACTGCCCTTCACAAATACAAAGCTGCCGGATACTGTCTGCTCCAGCTCCCGAATCTGATTTAACCGAAACTCCTTTAATGACACGTCATAATAATCATTCATATTATCAATGCCTATGATTTTAATATTCTCAACCGTCTTTAAAAGGGCAAGCGAAAGATTCGCACCGATAAACCCTGCTGCTCCCGTTACCAATATCGTTTTCCCGCTCAAATCTACATTTTTTGCTAACATTTTTCTTCTCCCTCCGTATCCGCCAACATTGTATTTTTCAACATTTCTGTATCTGCCAGCAGCGCCTTTTTGGTCATTGCCGCATTCACGTCCTCAGGCTCTGCCTTAATCCATTCCAAACAGTACTGCATCGCCTCGTCCTTTTTCCCCATTTCTACCAGTGATTTGACGACCTTTATCCGAATTGCAGACGACGATTCCACATGCCAGTCAAAAGTGTTGATCACCCGATCTGCGTTCGTGCAGATTGTCTGATAATCGCCTTCCCGCCAAAGCCAGTCAAAATAGTCCAAAACCAGTCCTACAATATTAAATTTAAAATCCGTAATCTTTTCCAAATCACCCAGCTCTCTTGCAAAACCGCTGTCTGTCCTGCGTTCCTGTGCGATAACGTCCATCAATGCGTTAAATGCCTCATTCCAGCATCCATTTAAAGTATTTCCGTTTTCCGCCGCTTTATAACAACGCGCAGTAAGCTGCGCAAAGTTCTCCCATTTCGGGTCTCTCCCCATACCCAGACTCCCTTTCACGCCGAATTACAAATCCGGCAAAATCAAATAGCACAAATAAATTATAGTCTTGTACACACAATTTCGCAAGTTGTTTTTGTGAAAATTTCAACAAACACATATGCCTTTATTATTCATTTTCTCTAACGTGACACGAAATTTATGCCGAATTATTGGTGATTATGACTATTTAAGTATTGTATTTTCTGTATGAAAGCGTTATAATAGAACAAGACGTTATATCTTGGTAAAATATAAAAAACTCTATAGCTGAACAAAAATATTACGTAACTATGCCGCTGTTCTTTCATCGTTAGTTACAGACAATAATATCAGGGTTCCATTATCAGGTGGGAATACGTCAGCCATTTATTAAGGCAAAAGAAAGGAGACTTCTAACAATGAACACAACGGAAAGTATTGAAAAAAAACTAACCAAATCCTTTGTCCAAGTAGCGGCAATCACAGCGGCAGTAGCGCTTGCCGCACTGCTTGCATTAATCATTTTGTCAAACAGGTATTCTTATGCATTAAAAAATTTTGGTTTTGCACAGGGAGACATCGGAAAAGCAATGTTTGAATTCGCAGATGCACGCTCTTCTCTTCGGGCGGCAATCGGCTACGATGATGCAGATACCATTGCACGCGTAG
The DNA here is from genome assembly GCA_910577115.1 of uncultured Lachnospiraceae bacterium. GTDB lineage: Bacteria > Bacillota > Clostridia > Lachnospirales > Lachnospiraceae > COE1. The sequence continues at coordinate 28,716 of CAJTMC010000009.1, read as the reverse complement.
CCAAAGAACATGAAGAAAATAAGATGCAGTTTCAGGAATACTTCGCAGAAATCGAAAAAACAGTCGTATCCGCAGACGGCAGAGCTACTTATGACGCCATCAGTGCAGAACTGGATGCTTACTGGGCATTGGATGCCCAAATCATGGAGCTTGGCGCAACAACTGACAGGGAACTATGCAAGCAGGCGCAAAACATTGCACTGTCAGAACTTGCACCTGCTTATAACAGCATCTACAGCAAGCTGATGGAGCTTTTAACAGTAAAAGTGGACAGTGGTAACCACCTGTCTACCCTGTTAATCATTGTATGTGTTATAATCTCCGTGCTGATTGTTATCGTAATTGCCATTGCAATGGTGATAGCAACTAAAATCGGAAGAACCATTGCAAAGGGAATTGCTTCTCCTTTGGGCGAACTTGGCAAACGTCTCAAGACCTTTGCAGAGGGCGATCTTTCATCCCCGTTCCCTGTTATTGAAACAGGCGATGAGGTTGAAGAAATGGCAAAGGATGCCAATGAAATGGCAGTCAATCTCAATTTGATTATCCACGACATCGGAGAGATCTTAGGTGAAATGGCAAACGGAAATTATGATATTCAGTCAAGCTGTACCGACAGGTACAATGGCGACTTCCAAAAGCTGTTTATCGCATTGCGCGGATTAAGAGACCAAATGACCGAAACGCTGCTGTCTATCGGCGAGGTTTCCAATCAGGTGTCAAGCGGCTCCAACGATTTGGCGGAGGCGTCGCAGAATCTTGCAGAAGGCGCAACCGAGCAGACCAATGCCGTTATGGATTTACATTCCACAATTTCCGACATTACCGCAACAATGGAAAAGAGTGCGGAAAGTGCGGACGAGTCCTATATGAAAGCACAGCGCTATGCCGATGAAGCGGATAACAGCCGCGGCGAAATGAACAATATGATCGCCGCAATGAAACGCATTAACGACGCTTCCACAAGAATCGGCAACATTATATCCGAGATTGAATCCATTGCTTCACAGACTAACCTCCTGTCCCTGAACGCATCTATTGAGGCAGCAAGAGCGGGCGAATCCGGTCGCGGTTTCTCCGTTGTGGCAGATGAAATCAGAGTGCTGGCAAACCAAAGCGCACAGGCTGCAGTCGATACCCGCGAGCTGATTGAAAGCTCTATCCGCGAGGTTACAGAGGGCAACCGCGCGGCAGAGAACGCAGCAAGCGCAATCGAATCGGTTGTAGACGGTATCAATCAGATTGCAACCTTCTCGAAGGATCTGAAAACAATGGTTGAGGATCAGGCAGAGGCAATGCGCCGGGCAGAGTCCGGCATCAACCAGATTTCCGAAGTGGTACAGACAAACGCGGCGACAGCCGAGGAGGCTTCGGCAACCAGTCAGGAGTTATCCGCACAGGCATCTATTTTGGACGGCCTGATCGGACAGTTTTCTTTAAAGCAATAACGAAAATTACATATCTTACAGACTCCCGTTTTTTGACGGGAGTCTGTTTTTGTGTTTGAGTCGAATGATGACATGCCTTGCGCCATATACTATTGATAGAGTAACAGAACTCCGCATTGTGGGGGAATCAACATGAAAAAAATGCCGTCTTCGGACTTTCACTTTCTGTTCAAGCTATTGTATGGTGTGGCGCTGTGCCTTGCGGCGCTTGCCCTGAACCGCCAGCTTGCCTTTTACAATCATGCCATTTTGACAATTGCCGAGCCACAGATATCGTCTGATATCAGGCGTGTCGCACTCACCTTTGACGACGGTCCGCATCCAATCTACACAGAACCGTTGCTTGACGGCTTAAAAGAGCGCGGCGTCAAGGCAACCTTCTTTGTTACCGGTGAAAACGCCTCACTTCATCCGGATATTATCAAACGCATGTACGAAGAAGGGCATCTGATTGGCAATCACACCTACACCCATATAGAGCTTACAAAGTCTAACCGCGAAAAATTCAAGCAGGAGTTAGTTAAAACAAACGAAGTATTGCAGGAAATCACGGGCGAAGAAGTGCTCTATGTGCGTCCGCCCTATGGCGCATGGGACAAAAGGCTGGAAACCGAACTCAATATGTTTCCGATTTTGTGGAATATTGATCCGCTCGACTGGTGCACCTCGAATTCTTCCTGCATCACACAGGCCGTACTCAAAAAGGTTAGCGAAAACGATATCATTTTAATGCACGATTACTACAAAACTTCTGTGGAAGCCGCACTAATGATTGTTGATGAACTGCAAAGTCAGGGATACGAATTCGTAACCGTAGATAAACTTTTGTTCGACTAAAAAAACGCAGGCTCAGCTAAAGCCTGCGTTTTTGAATATTCGTTTTTATCTCTTAGAAACCTGTGCATGTGCCGCTCAGTTCGGCTCCCTTAATATTATTTTTACCGTTCTTTGAAGTGCAGCTCACAATTTTTGCCTTTCCAAATGTCACCTTATAGCCAAGTGCGGAAGGTGTGCCTGTAAGCGGCCAGTTATAGTTGTATGTCTTGTTCGAATCACCGATGCAATTCTTCATTGTAACAACGCCATTCTGATTGTTTCTGTCAAATCCTGCTGCATAGTTGCCCTTTGCGGTACATCCCTCAAGATAGTGATTCAAAGGATCAAGGTGCGCTGCCACGCCGGGAGTCTTGTTGTCCACGCCGCCCATTTTAAAGCCGTTTCCGTCTCCGTAGATACCATCACAGTAACCATTATAATTTGCCTGACAGTTAATCAGTGTCACCGCGCCATGCGCCGCATAGCAGTCCCAGCCGTCATCGCTGTTGTACTCTGCCACGCAGTTCTCAAAATAGTTGCCTGTGCCGGAATGAAGCTTTACTGCAAAGCCGTCTGCATTTTCGCCTGTAGCGTCTGCATTGTGATGTGCTGTACAATTGTAGAACTTGTTGTTTGCACCGCCATCCGATACCTGAAATCCTGCGTCGTGATTGTAGCAGCATACTACATACTTCAATGTATTGTTTGAACCAGAAATATAAATACCGTTATCCGATGCATTCTTTACTGTGATATTCTGCAGGGTGCTTCCGTCGCCCTTAATCGTGATGCCTCTGCCCGAGCTGCCCGATGTCTGTGAAAAGTCGATTGTCGCATTGTTCTTACCGGAAATATTGACGCCTGCCGGAAGTACAATCTTATCTGATTTTACGGTTCCGTCGATGACAATCGTTGTGCCGCTTTTTGCACTCTTAACGGCCTCTGCAAGTGTTGTACCGCCATTCTTGACCGTAATTGTGTTTCCTGACGGAGTCGTTGTTCCTGATGATGAGCTGCCGGAAGAGGTGCTTCCTGAGGTTGTTCCTCTGTCGTCAACCTGTATTTTGTAGATGTTAATACCGCTGTTTGATGAGTAAAGATAAATATAACCGGCAGAACCTTTATATGTATAAGAAGCCTGTGCTGCCACAACATCTGCCTTCATTGTGCCAAGCTGCTTTCCGCTTGCATCTGCTACAACAAGTGTTCTTGCTGTGCTTCCTGAGCTTCTTAAAACAACCTTGATTGTCGCCTCTGAACTTACGGGAACCTTTACTGCACGATAGCTTACAGAACCACTGCCGCCAAGTGCAAGTGCATGTGTATAGGCTGTTCCGGAAACTGTCTGGCCGTCTGCGATGACTGACATTGTTTTGGAACTGTTTGCAAGCAGCCCAAGTCCGCTGACTGTCACATTTGAAGTAATCGTACCAAGACTTTTAAAACCTGAATCCTTGAAATTCCATGAAGTAGAGCCTGCTGCCTGTACCGTAGACATTCCTGCATTCAATGTCATACCAAATACCATGCAGACTGCTAATACTGCCGTTAAAAGCTTCCTGAATTTGTTTTTCCAATTTGTTTTTGCAATTTGTTCCAATGTTTCATCCTCCATTTTGATTAAAAAATACCTATGTTCTCTTGTTTTGGCGCTTTTTGTTATTTTTGGAAATTTGCGCCAACTTCTTACAAATATTTTATAACACACAGTTTATCAATTAGACAATAGGACGAAACGACTAAGTTTTCGCACAGTTATTGTGCATTATTTATAATACGATTTAACTTTCTATGATTTCTTATGCAAAACTCACAATTTTATAGCTTGTCACAAAGTTCACAAATTTGCTCTTTTCCGCTCAATCAATAGAAAAGCCAATTTGTCATAATTGCAAATACACATTGGACAAATTGGCAATTTTTACCAATACCTGTTCTGAAACCATTTTATACAAACTGATTTATTTTTTCATCATAATGATAATCAATCTCTGCAAGCCGCTCCTCTATGCCCTTTCGATCCTCGCCTGTATCATCGCAAAAGGCGTCAAGACTCGGATAAAAATCGCGGAGCTTTAGATTCATAAAGCTCAAAAGCATCGCCGCGTCCTTTGGTACCATACGGTCACCTCCCCCCTTATTTTGCACTTAGTCCCACAATAATCAGCTCTACGCTCAAAATATCAGACATTTTTCCCGTCTTTACACGCTCTTCCGCTTCCACGCATTCCCGCAGCGCAGCCTCAAGCCTGTGCAGCTTAAACTGCGCAGCCTGCGGAATGTACTTCTTTTTCAGAAAATACGCATTTAATCCTGTCTTCTGTGCAATTTCCGTCTCGGGATACCCCTTTTGCTTCATCTCCTTCACCTGAAGAAGCATATTAAACTGCCGCGCAATCAACGCCAAAATTTTCATTGGCGCCTCCTTTAACGCAAGCAAATCGTAGTACAGGGCAAGTGCCGCCTTTTGGTTCTTCGCCGCCACCGCTTCGACCATATCAAAGATCCTGTTCTGTATCTGTACGGTGCAAATCTCCTCGACGTCTCCCGCCGTTATGCCCACGTCAAAGTATTTATAGCAAACCAGCTTTTCTACCTCGCGTCGGATATTCTCCATGCTTGCCCCTGTCTTATCAAGCAAAAGATTGAGCGCGTCCGCTGTGATCATTTTGTTTTCTTTTTTGAGCAGACCCATAATCCATTTTTTCAGTGTTGCCTCGTCCTGCACCTCGCAGAGAGCAGCATATCCTTTTGCCGTTATCGCCTTGTAAAGCTTTCCGCGCTTGTCAACCTCCTCCTCCACAAATATCAAATGCGAAGTTTCCGGCATGTTTTTTAACAGCGCCAGGAGCCTGTCGTTTGCTGCTGCTTTTAAAAGACCGCTGTTTTCCACGATAATCACACGACGCTCGGCAAAAAACGGCATTGTGCCTGCCATATCAATCATTTCATTCACATTGATATCCTTTCCGGAATAAATGGTACAATTCATGGTATCCTCTTCCGGCACAAGCGCTTTTCTTAAGTTGTCGCGATACTGCCTGCGCAAATAGGCTTCCTCCCCGTAGAGCAGGTAAATGTTACTGAATTGTCCGCTCTTGATATCCTGTGTGATGCGTTTCATACGATATTCTCCTCCAAATTATCTTCTGCGTCTATGTTCACATATAAGCTTTGAAGGTGTTCCTGTATTGCAAATAAGAGCGCTTCCGGAAATCGCTGCTTTAGAAAATCGGTAACTTTTGGGGTAACACCTTCTTCATAACCGCCTATCAACAAGCTTTCATCATGCACTGCGGTGTAATGCAGCCAAAATACGTCTTCCTCAAGAGAATCCCCACTCTCTAAAAAGTCCTCAAACTCCTCCTGCGTATCAAGCGATAGCATCTGTTGAATCACCTCTGTCTGAACCTGATACAGTTTGGAAAAGTTTTCTGCATTAAAAAGAGTATAGATATATTGCCTTTCGTTGCTTTTCACTGCTAACCTCCATAAATCCCTGTTTGTTAAATCATTTAACAGAATTAGTATAATACATCTCTTCACATATTGCTATATGATACGCTATAATAAATTTTCGATAATAAATTTTCTTTACCTAATTTTTTGTAATCAATCTTTCCCATACTCCACACGCCACCTGCCGCCCCGTATCCGCACAATAACCGCTCCCGTGTCTTTGGTAACCGCAGTTTTGCTTCCTGCCTTCTTAAAATTTTCGAGCGCCTGCGCGTGCGGATGCCCATATCTGTTTTTTTCGCCGCAGGAAATTACGGTAACTGTTGGTTTGATAATCTGTAAAAGCTCCCATGTATTGGAATATTTTGAGCCATGATGCGCCGCTTTATACAAATCAATGTGCGTGGTATCATCACAATTTTGCTTGAAATATTCCGCAACTGCTTCCTCCCCATCTGCCTCGACATCGCCCGTCAATAAAGCATAAAACTGCATCCCTTTATCGTTTAAGGTAAGCTTTAGCACCAGCGAATAAGCATTGCGCGACTCCGGCACATAATCCCTGTCAGGGTGCAATACCTCAAAGAAAAGCGTCTCATCGCCAATCACATCACCTGCCTTCACATACATAAGCGGTATCCTGTTTTCTTCGCACAGTCCTCTTAGTGTTTCATATGCTTCGTCCTTCATCACCGCCTCCGCTATCACAATTCTGTCAATCGAAATCCCCGACGCACCGCTCCCTCGATCATATCCCTCCAAAAGCTCACGCACACCTGAAATATGATCCTCATCCAAATGTGTCAAAAACACAGCATCAAGCCTTGAAGTTCCCATATATTTGAGAAACGGCAGCAACGTGTACTGACCAATCTGACTTTTCGAAGTGCTCCCGCAGTCGATCAGATAATGCTTTCCACTGATACTTTCCACCCAAATTCCGTCCCCCTGCCCCACGTCCAAAAAAGTGACACATGTGTCATAAACTCCATGAAAGCTCAAGAAACTGACAGCCAAAAGAATTGTCGCCATTCTATACCAATACGGTACCCCGATTTTCATATTCAGCGCCGACGCCCGTCGGGATTTGGAAGCCTTCTTCGCATACCCGCACATAAAATAAAGAATCAGAACACTCCCGTAAAATACAACAATCTTCCAATTGTCCGGCCTGCCTGTAATCCACTGCGCAAACGGAAGCTTCAGCGAAATTTTACCCGCAGTCTCAAAAACTGTCAAAAGCACATGACAAATCAGCCCCGCCAGCTTCGCCACGCCGAGAAACACACCGCCAACACTGCCGCATGCAAGGCAAATCAGCCCCATTACAAGCACAATACTCATTGCAGGAATGACAATCAGATTCAATAAAAAGGAATAAACCGGAAACTCATAATAAGAACATAGAAGAATCGGAAAATGCACAAGAAAAATACTAAGACTCCCGCTAATTGCCGCAGCTATTTTACGGAAGAACTTTCGTTTGATACGCTCCACATTGGGACTTACCAGCTCCGAAAAAAGACTAATCCCAAGCACAGCGCCAAACGAGAGCAGAAATCCCGACTGACGCAGATAAAGCGGCTGATCCAAAAGCAGCAGCGCTGCCGCTAAGGAAAGCGCCGTCAGCATATCATATGTACGTCGCAGCATATCCGCTAAAAGCTTCATACCAAACATAAATATCGCCCGATACGCAGAGCCCGACATTCCAATCATATCGCCATACGCCGTCATCAGCGCAATGCAGAGCAAAGCCGAAGGGATACGCGGCACATTTAATTTTTGAAACACGCCATAGACTAACATTCCAATCAGCGATATATGAAGCCCCGATATTGCCAAAATGTGGGAAATTCCGCTCCTTTGAAACAACAACCTGCTCTTTGCATCAAGCTCCGACTTTTCACCAAGCACCATTGCCTTTAAAACTGCCGCGTCTTCCGCGGAAAGTACCAAATCATACACCCCTTCAAAGTACCTGCGCATTCTGTACAAATTTTCGTGATATGCACTGTACGCTGTTCCTTGGGCAATCACTTTCGCATTATAAAGCCGAAAGGAAATTCCAAGCGTTCGATAATGCGCTGCCGCATCAAATTCTCCCGGATTTCCTGCCGTTTTCAATAAAGATACCTCACCCTCAACAACAACCCAAGCGCCAAGCCGGATATCTTCCTCGCGCCAAAAAATATCATTGTCCATATAGCACATAACACTGATATCGTTCTCATATTCCATTGCTTCTGTTTGTTTGGAAAAATTTTGAATTGCAGAATTCTTTTTTTTGACATGCCTTAAATAGAGCACCAGACTACCATTTTTATATTCCTTATTATAAAGCTCCCCCGTAATCGCGAGCTGACTGCCCTGCGTCTCACTGACAAACTCAGCGGGCAGCAGCCCCGAAAAAAGATACAAAAACACAGCCGCCACAAACGCAAGACACACGCAGCAAAGCGGTCTTTTCATAAATTTTCTGTTCCTCCGTTTCTATTCTGTTTTTTCTGTTTTCTATTCTAATTACTATTCCGCGAGCGACAAATTGCGTTCAAAAACCGTTGAAAAATCGTACTTGTCACGAAAACGGTTATCGCTGTCACCATCAATCGAAAACTGCACCTTGTTGATATTGCTCAGCTCCGAAAGCGAATTGACAATTGAATAAATAGTGACGTCCGTCGTCACATTGTTGATTGCCGTCTCAAACGCGCTGTCAAAGTTGATATAACATACGCCGTCCTGTACGGTCACGCTCACAACCTTCGTCGCAGGATTAATCGTCGGATACGTCTCGTTGCTTGCCGGTCCTTTAATCAGCTGCTCCAAAACAACCTTCTCCATCGACACGTTTGACACATCCGCATTGTGGGAAAGCTCCCTGTTTACGGCAATCAAACCGTTGCCCTCTTCGTTTGCAAAATATAAGCGCAGCGTCACCTTTGTGTCCTCTTCCTCAATTCTTGTACCCGCATTGTCCACAAACATGTCCGCTGTCATAACGCCCACAGCATTTCCCGAACTATCCGTAAGCGGCTCACCGTTAATTGTAAGCATCACACAGCTTACCCCTTCAATTGCAGTCAGGCTTCTGACAATTGCAGCCCTTGTAAGCACCTCGGTCGTGCGCGGGATATCCTTGTACTTTTCACTCAAAGAAACAGTTACCTGATCCCCGTCAAGTGCATAGGTAACAACATTGATACCGCTTGTGAGTGTCGCACGCAGCTCCTTATTATCGGGCATTGTACACAAAAGCGTCAATACCTCCACTATTTTTTCTTTCGTATCCGTACTTTCAAGGTAATGCGATTCCTTTACCAGCTTCGTCTCATTCTTATTAATATAGGAAATATCAACGGACGTTCCCTGCTGCTTGTCTTTTCCGCAAGCGGTCAGGCTTACGGCTGACAAAAGCAGAATGGACAACAGCGCTGCCACAAACCCAAGCCTGTGCCCATGCCGCCCCCAGTACAAACGTTCCATGAAAACGGACACAAGTAAAGGATGCACACATACAGCAGGCTGCATGGCGCGTGTACGCTCAGCGCGGCAAGCGCGCAGAGCTGTTGCCAAGGTTTTATTTTCATACTTTCCCTTCACGAACAATCTGCCTCCATTTATACGCATCAATACGTATTTCTTCATATTGATGCTTCCTCATGATACAAATTAAACAATATACGTGAGCGGTATTTTTACCATAAATACAGTACCGACTCCCTCCACGCTGCTTACATTAATAGAACCCCTGTGCATTAACACCGCGTTTCTCGTAATTGCAAGTCCAAGCCCCGTACCGCCGATTTCTTTGGAATGCGATTTATCAACGCGGTAAAAACGCTCATAAATATGCTCAATTGATTCCTGCGGAATACCGATACCCGAATCCGACACTTCCACCGTAAAATACTGGTGATCCGCATCAAGCACCACCTTGACCCAGCCGTCTTCAATATTGTACTTAATCGCATTTTCAACGAGGTTCGACAAAGCTAACGTCAATTTCACCTCATCAACATCTGCGCTCACCGGCCTTCTGCTCTCAAAAATGATTTTGACGCCGGCACGCGCCGCAATCGGCCCAAGACGCTTTAGCAAAAGCTCTAATATGGAATTGATGTCCATCGATTCCACGTTCATATCCTCGGAGGTTCTTGTCATTTTCACAAGCGACAGAAGGTCTGTGATAATCTTATTTTCCCGATCAATCTCCGTCGCAATATCCATCATAAACTCACGATACAACTCCGCCGGCACATCTTCCTGTGTAATCAGGGAATCGGCAAGCACCTTCATCGACGCAAGCGGCGTCTTTAGCTCATGCGAGACATTTGACACAAACTCCTGTCTGGAATCGTCCAAAACCTTCATTCTGCCAAGCATCTGATTAAACGCATCGCCAATGCGCTCCGTTTCTGTGTAATCACGCACGTCAATCTCTTCGTCCGTAAAGCCGTTCTTCACTTCGTTAATCGCTTCGGTAATCCGCTCAAACGGTTTTAACAGCTTGCGGCTCAAAAAATATGCCATGCCAAACACGACCACAATCGCACACATCTCCAGCAGATACGCCCTGCTTTTTATGTATTCATAGCTGGTGATAATACTGTCCGTTGACACGCTGGTAAGCATCACACCGACAATGCGTGACGAGCTGTCCGCAAGCTTTTCCTCAATCGGCACAATAATCTCAATATATTTTCTGCCCTCCAAATGATTTGTAGATACGCCGTCCTTAAAGCACTTAATGATATTTTCCGAAATAATGGTCTTTCCTTCACTGATCGCGTAAGTATCCTTTATAATCTTCAAATTGCCGTCTATTACCAGCACACGTCCATCATAAAGATTGGAAATCTGCGACAGCTCCGCATTGACAACTTCGTTTGTATTGTCAAAAAGATAGTTATAGGTAAGCAGATGATCCGCAATAATCTTAACCTGTGTCTGCACCTCATTTGTCCGCACCGAGATCGCATTGTCCATATACCGCTCAAGAATACCAAAATGGAGTATCATGCATGGAATGATGCCCGCAAGAATTACAATACAAAAAATCCTTGTTTTCAGGCTTTTGAAAATTTTTAAAAGCTTCGCTTTTCCCACCGTCTGTTTTTCTCCTATTTATAATAATATCCCACGCCCCATTTTGTGTGCACATACTTCGGCTCGCTCGGATTGGATTCCACCTTTTCCCGCAGCCTCCTGATATGTACGTCAACCGTACGCACGTCTCCGGGATAATCCGCCCCCCACACAAGCTTTAACAGCTTCTCGCGGCTGTACACCTTATTCGGATTTAAAACCAAAAGCTCAAGCACGTCAAATTCCTTTGCCGTCAGGTTAACCTCCTTACCCGCTATGTATAGGCGTCTTCCCTCACAGTCGAGCTTCAAATCTCCTGCCTCTATCACCTGTGTCTTTTTCTCGGGATCGGATTTTGTGGCAGTTCTGCGCATGATCGCCTTGATTCTTGCTTTCACCTCAAGAATATTAAATGGCTTGGTAATATAATCGTCCGCTCCGTACTCAAGACCAAGAATCTTATCCATATCGTCCCCCTTTGCCGTAAGCATAATAACCGGCACATTGGAAAATTCCCGAATCTGCTGGCATACCTCAAGGCCTGTAAGCTTCGGAAGCATAATGTCCAAAAGAACAATGTCATACGGATTCGCCCGCACTTTCTCAAGCGCCTCCTCGCCGTCGTACGCGCAGTCCACCTCCATATCGTCCTGCTCTAAGCTAAACCGGATTCCTTTTACAATGAGCTTTTCGTCGTCAACCACCAAAATTTTTTTTGCCATTTTTCATAACCATGCCTTTCCGATACCTTAATTTTATGACACATGTGTCATTTTTATATTGTAATGGAATCTTTTATTTTTGAAAACAATCCGTCCTTGATGCCGTCTACCTTTTTAATCTCCTCAATCGAACGAAATGCGCCGTTTTTTTCACGATAGTCAATAATCGCCTGCGCACGGCTCTCTCCAATCCCCGAAACGCCGGTAAGCTCAGAAAGCGACGCCGTATTGATATTGACAAGTCCGCTGCCTGCTCCTGAGAGCGCCGTATCCATTTCTGACACGACTGTCATTCCCTGTGCAAGCTCTTCCTCCGTAAATACCCGAATCTGCTCTCCGTCCGCAACAATGCGTGCAAGATTAAGGCTTGACGGCGCCGCTTCCGGCGTAAGACCGCCTGCCATTTCAATCAGCTCAAAAAGTCTGCTTCCTTCCTCTGCCTGATACACATCGGGACGATTCACTGCGCCGCAGACATAAACGTAAATCTGCCGGACTTCCTCACTGTGCAGGACAGTCTGCGTTGTTTCCTCCGTCTCCGGAAAAGACGTCTGCATATCCGACATCTCACTGCCAAGACTTAAAAGCAACGCATCGCCCTCCGATTTGTCCCCGCAGCCGCATAAAAACACAGGCATAAAAAGTGCAAGCATAAAGACGCCTGCCACTGTAAACGCCTTCAGATTTTTGATTCCCTTATTTTGTTTTCTCATCAATATTCATAGCTCCTTTATCGTATTTCCGATAAAGCCCCCTCTAATCATATTAATGCTTTGCATATCTATGATTATTTTATGATAATTTCAAGGGCAATACAAGTGCTATTTTTGACATTTCGCAAACATTTTTACTGAAACTTAAAAATGACAAATCCGACAATCGCCATTAACGCGCCAATTACCTTTCTCCAGCTAAACGGTTCTTTCTCCACACCAAACAAACCAAACAGCTCAATTAAATATGCGACAATCAACTGCGCAATGACAATGAGCATAACCGCCTTTGCAGGCCCCAGCGAATCCATGCTCTTGATTACCGTAAGCGTGATAAAAGCACCAATCACACCACCCAGCAGAACGTATTTCGGCTCCACCGCAATCACGTCCTTAAAGGAAGTCCTGTCCACGCAAAGCCATGCAACCAGACAGACTAAAAATGCCGTAAACTGTACAAAGACATTCGCCGCCCAAAGGCTTGAGTTTTCCGTAACCTTCGTGTTAAATACACCCTGCACGCTCATCAGCGCACCCGATAAAAGAGCAATTAAAAATCCAATCATAATTCATACTATTCCTTTCTTTGCCTCATTCGTATTCTTATGATTGGATATTTTCTGTTTTTTTATTCCTGCTGTATCGTCTGTGGTGTATCTGTTTCCTCCTCAACCGGAACGTCCTCATACTCTACTGCGGGAAGAAGCTCTACTTCGGGATCCTCCAGCACTTCTTCTGTCACACTCACACCGTTTAGCTGTGTCTTGATCTGCTCGGAAAGCTGACGAATCTGCGTGTTTGCATCTTCCCCCGACCAAACCTTTGCAAAACAGATTTCAAGCTCGACCCAAAAGTTGCTCGTCTCAAGCATCTTTGGAATTGGTATCGAATCCGCATAATTCTGCACGAATCCCTCCACCTGCGGATTATCATACTCCTGCTTTGTCATGGCGGCAATCTTTCCCGTCTTTTCGTATAGATCATGCTGCGACTCGTTTGCAAGGAACTGTATGAGCGACGCCGCCGACGGCTTATGTGCGGAGTAGCCGTTTAAGACAAGCGCATTTGTCACCGACATTCCCCTTGTGCTGAGCTCTATGTTAATGTCGGGAAGCTGTGCAATGCCGTACTCAAAAGCAAATTCACCATTTTTCGCGGCATCGTCCAGCTTTTTGATGCAGTCGCTTGTCGCGATTGTGTATATCGTTTTTCCCTCGAGAAACTCCTGCAAAATCGTGTCATAGTTCGTCTCCTTTGTGTCGATTGAGAAAAACTGGTTTAATTCCTGATAAACTTTTAACGTAGCGATCGACTCCGTATTATAGATGTCAATGTCGTTCTTATCGTCACCTGCATCACCGCCCACAGTAATATAATTTCCGATAAAAAAGTAATTATAAAAGATATCAGACACGTCCCACCGGAAAAAATACTCTACGTTTTCCGGAGCGGAATACAAATCCGCAAAGTTCAAAATATCCGCAATTGAGGTCGGAATCAAATCCTCTGCCTTAACAGGCTCCGCCGCTGCCTCGCCATTCTCCGCGTCCGCCTCACTGCTGCTGTTATTTGCTTCCGATGCAATTTGCTCCAAATATGTCTTATTATAGAGCAGTGCGCTCGTTTCAAAATAGAAAGGGCAGCCTACATACTGATTGTCATAGGTGACTGCATTTTTTGCCGCCTGACTGTATTCCGCCGGCTTATAAATCGGAACGGACTCGTCAAGCTCCACCGCAAGTCCTGACAAATATGCCTTTTCCAGCGAATCATTTGTAATAATATATACGTCCGGCGTTTCCTCATCGTCACTTAAACTTGCCTTATTGATTTCCTCAAGATATTCCAATCCAGACACAAGGCGAATGTCCACCCTGATATCTGTCTGATTGTAAAAGTCCAGCGTTTTACTGCTTAGATAGTCCGTAATCGCATCATCTGTATACCAAAGACGAATGGTTTCCTTTTTAGAAGTATCTATTCTGGCAGGCTGCTCCCTGTTTAAGAACATCGTTGCAATCAAACCAATCGCCGTCGCAACAAGCACTGCTGCCACAAGAAACATTCTTTCTTTTATTTTACCATGTTTCATTCAATTTCTCCATTTTCCGTAGCTGTTTTGTCCCCCGTTGCCGCTCTGCCTTAAAAGCAGGTATCCAGTATCGCTATCATATCGTCCACGTCCTGCTTTGTGGCAATCAGCGGCGGGATAAAACGGATAATATTTGTTCCCGCATTAATTAATAACAAGCCCTTCTCGACTGCGCGGTTAATCACTTCACCGACAGGTCTGTCGCATTCCAGACCCTGTATCAGGCCAACGCCTCTGTGCGCCTTGATACAGTCATGCTTTGCGGTAAGCACTTCCAGCCTTTCATATAAACAGGCACCCGTCTCCTCTACATTTTTCAGTAAATCCAGTTCCTCAAACAAGTCAATGACTTTCGAAATCGCAGCGCATGCCAGCGGATTTCCACCGTATGTCGTGCCATGATCGCCGCTTGTAAGCGACTGCTTTGCAACCGCCTCCGTCATCAGAAAGGCACCCACCGGAACGCCGCAGCCGACTGCCTTTGCACTTGTCATAATGTCAGGCTTTATCCCGTACTTCTGCCATGCGTACATGCAGCCCGTTCTGCCCATGCCGCACTGAATCTCGTCAAGGATTAACAAAATATCCTTCTCATCGCAAAGCGCCCTGATGTTCTTTAGGAACTCCTCTGTGGCCGGATAAATGCCGCCCTCGCCCTGAACCGTCTCAAAGATAATCGCGCAGGTCTTGTCTGTAACCTGTGCCTTTACGCTCTCAAAATCATTAAAATCCGCAAACTTAATATTACCGATAAGCGGCTCAAACGCCTCCCTGTAATGTGGATTTCCCGTTACGGACAATGCGCCCATTGTTCTTCCATGAAAAGAATGGTTCATTGCAATGATTTCATGGTCTGCATGTCCGTCGCGCAAAAAGGCATACTTTCTTGCCGCCTTCAACGCGCCCTCAACTGCTTCCGCGCCGCTGTTGGTAAAGAAAACCCTGTCCATTCCGGAGATTTTTTTCAACTTCTTTGCCGCCTCGATTGCCGGAATATTATAGTAATAGTTTGAGGTGTGTATCACCTTGTCAATCTGTGCCTTTAATGCGTCATTATATGCTTTATGATTGTATCCGAGTGCAAACACCGCAATTCCTGCCACGAAATCAAGGTATTTTTTTCCTTCGATATCATAGAGGTACATGCCATCGCCCCTGTCCCACACAATCTGATAACGGTTGTATGTATGAAGAAGCGCCGCCTCTGCCTCGTCGATGTATTCTTTCATGTTCATATTCTCGTATCCTTTCCCTTTCCAATCATTGCGAATTTGTGCCTCTGCACGAATTTGCCAATCAAAAAATCCCTGATTTTTTGATTTATTCCCCCATCTCCATTTTCTCAAGATCGCCGTCCTGCACAATTGCCGTTCCGATACCGTTTCTTGTAAATATTTCCAAAAGCAGGCAGTGGGGAATCCTGCCGTCAAGGATATGCACACGATTTACCCCGTTTTTGATTGCGCTCGTGCAGTTGCCAAGCTTGGGCAGCATTCCGCCGCCGATAAAGCCCTCCTCAATCAGTGCATCCGCCTGTGATGCGGTAATTCTTGAAATGAAAGATGCCTTGTCGTTGATGTCCTTATAAAGTCCTTCAATGTCTGTCAGGAAGGCAAGCTTTTCTGCCCCGACTGCCTTTGCGATGGCACAGGCTGCGTCGTCTGCATTGATATTGTACGTCTGGAAATGATCATCTAATCCGATTGGCGCTACAATCGGAAGGAAATCCTTTTCAATCAGGTCAAACAGGACTTTTGGATTGACTGCCTTAATGTCGCCCACAAATCCGATGTCCTGACCGTCCGGATATTTTCTGTCAACCGTTAGCAGTCCGCCGTCCTTGCCGCTGATGCCGACCGCCTTGACGCCAAGCTCCTGAACCATTGTCACAAGGCTCTTGTTGACCTTATTTAAAACCATTTCGGCAATTTCCATTGTCTCTGCGTCCGTCACGCGCAGGCCGTTCACGAATTTCGCTTCCTTCCCGGTCTTTTCCACCCAGCGGCTGATTTCCTTGCCGCCGCCATGTACAATAATCGGTTTAAATCCGACAAGCTTCAAAAGCGTCACGTCCTTGATGACATTTTTCTGAAGTTCCTCATTGCTCATCGCACTTCCGCCATATTTTACAACGATGTACTTTCTGTTGAATTTCTGTATATACGGAAGCGCCTCAATCAACACTTCCGCCTTAGAGAGCACTTTGCTCATGTCCTGTTCCTTCATTCTGCAATTTCCTTTCAAAACCTTTATTTTTTTAAGAACGCCCTTGGTGTTCATTTTAAACGAAACATAGAAAATCTTAGGCAATGTTTTTTATTGCCCTGGAATTTCTTTTCATTTTAGCTTCGGTAATCCGCATTGATTTTTACATAATCATAGGTTAAGTCACAGCCCCACGCCGTTGCGGTCTCACTTCCCATGTTCATATCGACTAGCACTGTTACCTCCGGCTCCGACAAAATCCTTGTTGCCTCTTCCTCACTATATCCTGCGTCCAAACCGTTTTCACAAATTTTTAATTTTCCTGCCTTGCTTTCAAAATAAAGTGTAACGCGTTCCGGATCAAACTGTACCCCCGAATAGCCAAGTGCGCACAAAAACCTGCCAAAATTCGCATCATGTCCATAAAGCGCAGCCTTACAAAGACTTGAACCGACTACGGATTTTGCAAGTGTGCGGGCATTTGACTTGGTATCGGCATTGTAAACCACCGTCTCAAAAAGCGCAGTTGCGCCTTCGCCGTCTCCTGCCATAGTCCGCGCAAGATACGTGTTTACAAAGTTTAATGCCTCCAAAAACTTGTCATACGCCTCACCCTTTGCAACAATTTCCTCGTTTCCCGCAAGCCCGTTCGCAAGTACAAGACAGGTATCATTTGTCGATGTGTCGCCGTCAACGGAAATCATGTTAAAGGTGTCTGTCACGCTTGCGCTCAGCGCTTCCTGCAAAAGCTTTTTGCTAATTGCGATGTCCGTCGTAACATAGGCAAGCATCGTACACATGTTCGGATGTATCATACCGGAGCCTTTACTCATGCCGCCCACTGTCACAACCCTGCCGTCAAGTTCAAACGTTACCGCAATCTCTTTGTTGACCGTATCGGTCGTCATAATCGCTTTTGACGCTGTTGTTCCCGCCTCAAGAGAGCTGTCCTTTGCCGCAACGAGCTTTTGAATTCCGGCACAGATTTTTTCGATCGGAAGCTGCCTTCCGATAACACCCGTAGAGCCGACAAGCACCGCATTTTTCGGTATATTTAAAAGAGTCGCTGCCGCCTTTGCCTCCTCGTCACAGTAGTCCATACCCTGCTTTCCGGTACAGGCATTGGCAATTCCCGCATTCACAATAACCGCCTGTGCATACGGGCTGTTCTCCACAATGTCTTTATCCCAAAGCACAGGCGCCGCCTTTACGACATTCGTGGTAAAGGTGCCTGCTGCCTTACATGGCGCACTGCTGTATACAAGCGCCATATCCATTCTTCCCTCATATTTTATATTTGCTTCCACGCCTGCCGCCTCAAAACCAAGCGCCGCCGTTACACCGCCTTTGATCTGTTCCATATTCGTAACACTGCTCCCTTCTTAATTTACAGCCTTTTCATAGCTTTTTCCTATAACACTTCTTTATTGGTTAAACGCCTCTATATTTTCCTTATTTAAAACGAAATCATAATAATTTAAGTCTTCGCGCTGCACCCAGCCGACATTATGCCAAAAGGCATTTCCGATATCGTTCTTTGTGAACGCAATCAGGCTTACTTTATTGATATGCTCCTTTTTTAACGCGTCCATGCAGAACACCACCATCGCCTTGCCGATGCCGCATCTTCGGTATGCAGGCGCCACGCACACATGATACAGGCAGCCGCGCCTTCCGTCATGCCCGCACAAAATTGCACCTACCACCTTTTTGTCCTCAACCGCGACCACGCTTGTGTTTGGATTTCGCTCCAAAAACCGCCAAACACCCTCGCGCGAGTCATCAATGCTTCGGATTGCAAATCCTTTAATCTGCATCCATAAACTGCGCACCTGTTCATAATCGTCTATTGTCATTACTCTTATCATCTAAGTGTCTCGTCCTCTCATCTTTCCAAACATTTAGAAACTCTTAGGCTGCGTCCTAATCAAATTTTATTCGATTTGCCACCTTAGTGTTTGTTCATGTTTTTCACACTATTTAATATCATAGTTTATTCGTAGTGAAATTACAACCCTTTTTATTTTATGGCTGACGTTTTTGAGGTATGTATTTTTATGCATTAATAAATGTATATTATGCATTAATATTGTTTATATTTTACGCTTTTATTTATTTTTGTCAAGACAAAATGTATATTTTTTCACTTGATTTCTCTGGTGTAATGATGTATATTAGATTTAATGTGAAAAACAAACCCAAATATACTATAAAAAGAGACAATTTGAAATGAAACATTTCACATTGTCTTTCACGAAGAATGGAGGATTTCAAAACATGAAAGAAAAGGTTGTACTCGCTTATTCCGGCGGTCTTGATACGACTGCTATTATTCCCTGGTTAAAGGAGAACTTTGATTATGAGGTCATTTGCGTCTGCGTTGACTGCGGACAGGAGGAGGAGCTTGACGGACTTGAGGAGCGCGCAAAATCATGCGGCGCAGAAAAGCTTTACATTGAAAATGTAGTCGATGAATTCTGTGACGAATACATTGTTCCCTGCGTACAGGCAAATGCTGTCTATGAGAACAAGTATCTTTTAGGTACTTCTATGGCACGTCCCCTGATTGCGAAAAAGCTTGTTGAGATTGCAAGAAAAGAAGGCGCAACTGCAATCTGTCATGGCGCAACCGGTAAGGGCAACGACCAAATCCGTTTTGAGCTTGGCATCAAAGCACTCGCTCCGGACATTAAGATTATCGCCGCATGGAGAAACGACAAGTGGACAATGGACTCGCGCGAATCGGAAATCGAATACTGCAAGGCGCATGGCATTCACCTTCCGTTTTCCGCAGATTCGTCATACAGCCGCGACAGAAATATCTGGCACATCAGCCATGAAGGGCTTGAGTTGGAAGATCCTGCAAATGAGCCGAATTTTGCGCATCTACTTGTTCTTGGCACAACGCCTGAGAACGCTCCAGAGGAGGGCGAGTATGTGACCATGACGTTTGAGAAAGGTGTTCCCAAGACAGTAAACGGAAGGGCGATGAAAGTTTCCGATATTATCCGGGAGTTAAACGCGCTTGGCGGAAAACATGGCATCGGTATTGTTGATATTGTTGAGAATCGTGTTGTCGGAATGAAATCACGCGGCGTTTATGAAACCCCGGGCGGAACCATTTTAATGGAAGCGCATCAGCAGCTTGAGGAGTTAATTCTTGATCGCGATACATATACCCTGAAAAAGGAAATGGGCAACAAGCTTGCCGATACGGTTTACGAAGGAAAGTGGTTTACACCAAAGCGTGAAGCGATTCAGGCGTTTATCGAAAAGACACAGGAATATGTGACCGGTGAAGTCAAATTTAAGCTTTACAAAGGAAATATTATTAAGGCAGGCGAGACAAGCCCTTACTCTCTCTACAACGAGAGCATTGCATCCTTCAAAACAGGTGATTTATATGACCACCATGATGCGGAAGGCTTTATCAATCTCTTTGGCCTTTCCTGCAAGGTGCGCGCAATGAAAATGCAGGAGCAGAAGGAAATTTAAGTCGCTATGGTTGTAATCGGTATTATCGCAGGATATTTTGCATTGATGAACCTAATCGGCTTTGCCATGATGGGCATCGACAAACACAAGGCAGTTAAAAAGCTTTGGCGTATTCCGGAGTATACCTTCTTTGTCGTTGCCCTGATCGGCGGCAGCATCGGAACGATTGTCGGAATGCGTGTGTTCCGCCACAAGACACGTCACTGGTATTTTGTATACGGATTACCGGCAATTTTGGTTCTGCAGGTCGCGCTGGTTTTGTTTGTCGCGAATTCTCCATTACAGTTTTCCATTATGTAAACACTGTAATGGAGATTTTTTTCTGTTCATTTTTTTCATATTGTGATAAAATAAGGATAATTCCTTTGGAATTTTTGATAATACAGGATATAAAAGAGGTGTAAGGAACCATGCATGTTGCAATATGTGATGATAATGTGGCTGACAGAAAGCATCTTGAGCGTCTTTTATCACGCGAATCGGACAAGCGCAGAGGCACGCCAAATGTTTTGTATGTGGACTCCTACGGAGATCAGGAGCATTTTCTTATCAATCCCCTGAAATACAATCTTATTTTTATGGACATGTGCCTTGAGCGGGGAACGGTGGAGGCGATTATCGAAGCGCTTGTGGCGGTCGGATATTGCGCGCCGCTTGTCCTCTATTCTTCCCAAATTGACTATACGCAGATACCAAATCTCCCTGACTTTGTGGTACATGCAAGAAAGCCCTACATTCCGGAGCCGCTTCCCCGCTTCTTAAAGCTTGGGGACGAAAACGTGCGGGGTTATGTTCCGACTGTGACGGTTCATCAAAATGGCGTGCCAATTGATGTGCCAAAGGACGAGCTTGAGTATGCAATTGCAGAGAAAGGCAAAACATCGCTTCATCTGCTTGACAATACCCGCGTTGACATTGATGAGAATATCACGACGTTAAGACAGCTTCTTGAACCGTATGAAGAATTTGAACGCGTAAATAAAAACGGCATCGCAAACTTTAAGTTTGTTTCTGCCGTTATGCCGCTGAGTGTCATTATGCAGAGTTATGTTCAGCTCCATATCTCTCCCCTAAGATACCGTGAATTCAAATTTTTGAAAGAAGATATGGATAAATTCAGCTGATTTCTTTGATTTTTGTCAGAGCGTAACAATCACGCCGCCGTCGTTTGCATACATACTGCTGATGCCGGCGGTATCCATTATCACGACTTCTTTAACTTTTATCCGCTCCTCGATACCTTTGCGCACGCTCTCCGCGCCGGAGGGATTGTTGCAGTGCGTAATCATAAGGCGCCTTGAATCGGCATCTTTTACATTGTTTACCGCCGCGTCAACAAGCTTTGCGAGCGCTTTTTTCATTCCGATTCCCTGTCCTAACTGAATAATGCTGCCGTTGTCGGCGCCCATAAGCGGCTTGATGTTGAGCGTTGACGCAACAAACGCCTTCACGCGCGAAAGTCTGCCGTTTTTGCGCAGGGTTTCCAAATTTTCAAGCACAAAATACGTATTCATTTCCCTGACATACTGCTCAATTTTTTCCGTTATTTCAGCAAAAGAAAGCCCTGCTTCCTCATATTCCATAATTTTATAAACAAGCTGTGTCTCGCCGCAAGATGCGGAACGCGAGTCCACCACGTAAATATCCTTCTCCCCGTATGTGTCATGATACAGATTTTTCCCAAGCTCGGCGCTGTTATAGCTGCCGCTTAGCTGTGAGGAAAGCGTCACCGCATAGACGTGCCCCGCCTCTGTTTTGTATGCCTCCATATATCGCTCCGGTGACGGACACGCCGATTTCGGGCATGTAGGACATGCCGATACCGCGTCCAAAAATTCTCTCTGATTAAAGGCTTCATCATCGGGTTTTTCGTAATGCTCTCCTACGATTAGTGTCAGCGGAACACTCTCAAAGCGCGGATCCTTTTTTAATTCCTCCGGTAATTCACAACAGCTGTCCACTACTATTTTATAACTCATTTACTACCTCACCATTTTTTGTTTTATTTCTCACCATTAAATGTAGTTTTAATAACTATGTATCATGTTATCATAGATATGTTTGTTTGAAAAGAGTTTTTTCGGTTTTATTGAAGTTTTTTATAAAAATATGTATACTGGTGATTATGTACGAAAACATTGCGGCATTTTTATTTATGGTTATCTAAGAATTATTGATTTAAGCATTGATTATAGAAAAATTGGTTATAAAAATTGGTTATAGAAAGGTTTGGTTATTTTCATGATTTCATTGCAGATAAAAGTTACCAAAAGCATAATGAACGCGCTGCTTGCATCAGAATGCTTTGACACATTTTTGCTGGAGGAGGCAAACGTCACCACGTTCAACACCTTCCATATTGACGGACACATCGTAAAGGACTTCTATACGGCGGAGGAACTTTCCGAGCTTCCCTGCGCATTTTCGCTTTGGAGAGACATTCGGCCTTTCTGCTTCCAGCTCATAAAAGGAAAAAAGACTCCTGTCTCCTTCAAGGTTGTGCTTCATGCCCCCGCTGGGCTTGTCGAAAAAATAGCAGCAGACCCCGCATGCGGAGTCGCCGCTAATCTGATCCGCGCCCTTGCGCTCAATATCCGTTATGACAACGGACATGTCATGTGCGTGACAGGCTGCGCTTATAGCACGTTTCTTATGGACAAAAGCGCAGAAAAACTTTGGGACGCATATGTCCGCCGTATGTTTAGCGGGCTGAATATTGATTTTGAGGAACAGTAGCAATTTTTACCGCTACGCCTTCGTTGTTTTGGATTTAAAAATCAGGCTTGCAAGATAGCCGAATATGAGCGCTGCACTGCAGCCTACGGCCCCGTTTGTAAAGCCGCCCTTAAAAAGACCTATAAATCCGTCCTTGTCAACGCCTTCCTTAATTCCCTTCATCAATATATTTCCGTATCCCAAAAGGGGTACGTTGGCGCCTGCTCCGGCATATTCCGCAAACGGTTCGTAAATTCCGAAAAAGCTGATGACTGCTCCCAAACATACCAAAAGCACCATTACACGCCCGGGAAGCATTTTTGTGCGGTCAAGAAGGATTTGTGCCAAAGCGCAAATCAGACCGCCAACCCAAAACGCATTGATATAATCCATCATGAAAAAACCACATCCCTCTTTCTTTTTGAAATCAGTATGTGGATTTTGTTACTATTTTATTCGTTTTGCAATTTCAAAAACAATTTCGCGGATATTTTTGCCTTCGCAGTCTATGGTCATATTTGCATAAGCTTCATATAACGGCACACGCTCGTCATACAGCTGTCTGAGATCCTGACTTTCCTTTAGCACTACGCCGCGTTCCTCCAAATTGCCCAGCCGTTCGGAAATGCTCTCATAAGAAAGCCGCAGATAGCAAATCAACGCAAAGCTTGACAAATGCCGCATTGCATGGTCTCTGTAAACGGCACTTCCTCCGGTTGCAATCACTGCAGCTTTTGGATTTAAAGAGGCATTCACGTCGCCTTCCAAATCCAAAAAACCTTCCAGCCCCTGTTCCTCAATAATCTCATGCAGCTTCTTTTCTGCCCGCTCCTGTATTACCAAGTCGGAGTCAATAAAGGAAATGCCCAAATTTTTAGCAAGCACAACGCCGATTGTGCTCTTGCCGACTCCGGGCATTCCTATCAGCACAATACTTTTCTTTCTCAAAAAATCACTCCTGTTTATTAAGCGCCCAAATATGCGGTCACTTCCACTTCACAGAGCACGCCTTTTGGCAAATCCTTTACCGCAACGCAGCTTCTTGCGGGATTTTGCGTAAAATACTTTGCATACACTTCGTTAAACGCTGCAAAATCTGCAATGTCCGCCAAGAAACAGGTCGTTTTGACTACATTGTCGTAATCTGCTCCTGCCGCCTTTAAAATCTCACCCACATTTTTCATGGACTGCTCCGCCTGCTGCGTAATGCCTTCTGCCTCCACGTTTCCCGTAGCCGGATTAATGGGTATCTGACCTGACGCATAGAGAAAATCTCCTGCAATAATTGCCTGTGAATAGGGGCCGATTGCTGCCGGCGCCTTATCTGTGCTTATTTTTTTCATATTTTTAACAATACTCCTCTCTTAATGTGTACATTCGGACGTTTGTACAAGTTTGTACTCCATATTATCATGTTACATTTTATCTGATTTTACTTCCGGTTCGTCAAATTCCACAATGACATAATAGCCTCTCTCATTCTCCTCGACCGAGACAACCCTGCCGCTTTGTGATTGCAGCCTTTCGGAAAACGGAATGTTTCCGGACATTGCGACTGCGGGATTAATTGTATAGTAATAATTGCTTGGAAGAACGCCCTCCGTAACGGTAACGATATCGCCTTCTTTTACCTGTCCGGGTCGTTCCATTTTAAAATCCATTTGTCTCATATTCTTCCCCATTTTCTGTCAAACCCTTCTATGACAGATATATAACAGATAACGGAAGGCACTTGCATGAAGTGCCTGTCCTCTAAATTGCTATATCAAGCTGTGTCCGCACGGCCTTTGCAGGCTGTTTTGAGTTTACCATAAACACGTTTCTTGCACTTTGACGGTAAACTGCCGCGTCGCTGATAATTTTGGTAAGATCCGAAATTTTCTTTGACAGCTGCGTGCAGTCTTCCTTTGTTGCAGATGCCGCATCGTTGTTTAGTCTGTTCAGCTCCGTATTCAGTCTCTGTATCTCGTTGTTAAAATTCAGTCTGTCGGAAATTGAAAAATATCCGTTGATAATCTGGCTTGAGAGACCTTCCATTTTTTTGAGCATGCCTTCAAGCTCCGCTTCACCGGAAAACATACTCTCTTCTCCTTCATTTTCCGCCTGATTTGCTAAAAGCTCGCTTTGCTTCCTTCCCGCTGCCGAAATGGATAACATCACCGACTGTTCTTCGTTTTCCGCATTCTCCTCCAATGCGCCGGTGTTCACTCTCACTGCCTCCTGCTTTTCCTGCGCGTCGGAATAAGAATTCTCGATTGCGGTTGCAGCTCTGTTCAGGAGTGCGGTGTTTGCATTTCTTACCTGCATATGATACTCCTTTCCCTTATATACATGGCTGTGAACTACCCCTTTGCCGTATCTCAGTAAAGTCCCTTCGGGTAACCACACGCAGTTTCGCGTGCTCTTGTTCCAGTCAACATAAGAATGTTATTTGTTGATGTCTTATGGTAGTTACATATGTAAACTACTCCCCTTGTTATCTATATCGGTCAAAGTCTTTTCAAAATTAACTTAATTTTATATATTTTTTGAATTTTTTATTCATTTTAAATTTTCGTGTGTTGTCTGCGAATTATACAGATTATTTTTACTGTTTTCTGCAAAACAAAATCTCCCTGAATTTATCAAGGAGATTTTCTCTTTTCTTTCCCGTATTTCTTTTTAATATGCTTTCAGACGTTTTACAAGCCACCTGCCCAGCTTATACACTGGTGTCTCAAGGTGTCTTTTCGCGTTTTTCAGCTCTTTTCTGATTTCAATGTGCTGCGGACAGTGCAGCTCGCATTTCCCGCATTCAATGCAGTTTGCCACGCCGGAATAATCCTTGCGCAGCGCTGTGCACATAAAGTATTCCTGAAGCGCGGAAATGCTTCCCTCGGAATATTTGTGATTATAGGCAGAGAATGCGGCAGGAATGTCCACGTTTTGCGGGCATGGCATACAATAGCCGCAGCCGGTGCAGCCGACTTTCATTTTTGCATTGATTGCCTGCACAACCTGTCTAAGCATTGCTGCTTCGCGCTCACCCACCTCGCCTGCTTTTACGCTGGACGCCGTAGAAACGTTGTCTCTGACCATTTCAAGCGAATTCATTCCGGAAAGCACGCAGGTAACTTCCGGCTGGCTCCAAAGCCACTTGAACGCCCACTGCGCAGGCGTATGTTTGATTGGGTAATTTTTAAAGATTTCAATGGCTTTTTCCGGAAGGCGGCTTACAAGCTTGCCTCCTCTTAGCGGCTCCATGATAACTACGGGAATACCTTTTTGATTTGCATACAGTAAGCCCTTTCTGCCTGCCTGTGTATTTTCATCCATGTAGTTATACTGTATTTGGCAAAAGTCCCAATCATATACGTCTATGAGGCGGCAGAACATGTCTGCGTTTCCATGATAGGAAAAGCCGATTTGTCTGATTGCGCCGGCTGCTTTCTTTTCGGCAAGCCATTCCACAATGCCTAATGCCTTTAGGCGCTCCCATGTTTTTACGTCCGTAAGCATGTGCATCAGATAGTACTCAATGTGGTCGGTTTTCAGCCGGGCAAGTTGTTCTGTGAAGTATTTTTCCATACTGCTGCCATTTTTAATAAGGTAATGCGGCAGCTTTGTCGCGATGCTTACCGCATCGCGGATATTGTTCTTTGCAAGAATTTCTCCGAGCGCCGCCTCGCTTCCGGGATAGACGTATGCGGTGTCATAGTAGTTGACGCCTGCGCGGTACGCCTCCATAATCTCTGCTTCCGCTTTTTCCAGATTGATTTTTCCGCCGCTCTGCGTAAAACGCATGCAGCCGTATCCTAATATTGAAATTTCATTTCCGTATTTGTCCTTACGATAATTCATAATATAATTCCTTATTCTTCTTTTCCATTTTTCGTTTTGATGCTGCGATTGTTCTTTTTAAGCTGCTGATAACTCCGTTTTTTGCGCGCCACAACGCTTTGAGATTCATAATTTTCATTTCCAGCTTTGATACTCGTGTTAGTATAGCACAGAGATAATGTATTTCGCAAGCAAAAACGGTCGAATCGTATTTACCCTGAACGTTTTCTTTTTCCTTTTCGCAATAAGTTTTTTTTGCTACAATCATAATAACATTTGGTTTCGGTTTTAGCGCATGCTCCTCCCGAAATTTTTGCCGCAAGCATATTGGGGTGAAAGCACAAATTTCAGGTGGAGGTTCTGTAAGATTTTGCAAATGATACGATTGTATTGGGAGATTATTGATGGTTCGAGAATCAACTGAAAATGATTTAAGCGAAATTTTAGCACTATACCTGTACCTGCATGAGACGTCTATTCCGGACGATTCGGAGCATCTTCGGCAAACATGAGGGCTAATATGAATGCAAAAAACATATGATTATTGTAAAGGATGAAATCAAAACATCTCAAATAAAATTTTGTAAATATAACGCAATTACAAAAAGAATGGATGCAGGCTTAAGTATTTGTTGTTGCAGGACCGGGATTTAAAAGAATGTTTCTTTTTATCTGCATGTTTACAACACCTCTTTCACTATTTCAACATGCTATACACACACTCTGACAATGTTAATGCAAGAATCATATTAATTGCCCTGTAATATTTTTGATATGCCCTCTGTATTAATACTCCCATACCAATCCAGGTAAGCGTTGCAATCGTTCCAATCGTGGCTATGATAATCTCAAATAGGAGCAAAACCCATAAAGAGGCGCTATAATCCGTGACATATCCTGTCAATGCCGTAATTCCGAATAAATAGATTTTTACATTGACAAACTGAAGTAAAAATCCTTTTAGAAATGATGCCGACTTTTCCACAGTGCCTGTAGTTGGTTTGCTTAACGCAATATGGACTGCCAGCCATAAAATATAGGCAGCGCCTATGTATTTCATAATTCCAAGCATATCCGGCAAAAAGGTGCTTACCCCAAACACGAAAACAGCACAAATCATCTGCACAACATAATATCCTGCAAATATCCCCCAATAAAGCGGTCTCCCTTTTTTATATCCATAATTTGTTACCGTATTTAACGCCAGTATATTTCCCGGTCCCGGCGTAAAGGCATTGATAACAGAATAGATAAAAAAATTACCTAATACATAACCCTGCATTTTTTTGCCTCCTTTCCGTTTCTATATCTTAGCACGGAACGTCATGTAATAGGTAATATCTGTTTTATATGCTGTTACATAGGGTGAGCCTATGTTTTATTTATGTCTGGTACTGTTTCAAAGCCTCAACATAAATCTCTCCTAATTCCGATAACTCTTTATCCTTGTTCAATATGTATCCAATATGCATCACCTCATCTTCCTCCAGGGGGATAGAAACGATAGAATCCCCTTGCAGGTATTTCGGGAAAATACCACTTGAAATGGTATATCCATCCAATCCAATCCAATCATCAGATTTACAATCGCTGCACGGTCACTGACCTTAATACTCCTTTCAGCGGGTTCATTGCTGAAAAGTTCCTCCGAATAGTTGGAAGATTCATACGTTCCCTGCACAAAACTAAGACGGGGATATGGTTTCAGATCATCCAGCCTGACAGATGCACATTTTGACAACGGGTGGTCTTTGCCTATAAAAATATGAGGCGTTGCAGTAAACAATTCAAAAAAATTCAGACTGTATTCTTCAAACAGCTTTCTCAGCACATTTTCATTGCTGTTGCAAAGATACAGGATTCCCAAATCGCTAAACCTGTTTCGTACATCTTCCACAATCTGGTGCGTCTGCGTCTCATTCAGGATAAACTCAAACCGTTCCTGCCCAAAATGCTGTATCAATTCCACAAACGCATTTGCTGTGAAAGTATAATGCTGCGTTGAAACACAAAACCTTTGTTTTGCAGGTTTCTTATCAATATATTTTGATTCCAGAAGTTCCATCTGCTGAACTACCTGCCTTGCATATCCTAAAAACTCCATTCCCTCCTTTGTCAGTGCTACTCCTGCCCGGCAGCGGCTG